>MHFC01000102.1:3133-17170 GCA_001804025.1 Omnitrophica bacterium GWA2_52_8
ACGGCGCGGGAACTTGGTTTGGATGTCATTATTGTCGACCATCACCGCATTCCCGACAAAGGACTGCCTCCGGCGACTGTGATTTTAAATCCGCTGCAGCCGGGCTGCGAGTATCCCTTTAAAGAACTTTCGGCGGGCGGACTTGCTTTCAAGCTGAGTTACGCGCTCATCGGCGAAGCGGCCTACCGCTGGCTTGATTTAACGGCCTTGTCGACGGTCTGTGACGTCGCGCCGCTCGTGGAGGAAAACCGGGTCCTGGTCCGTGAGGGACTGAAAGTGCTTTCGGAGAGAAAAAATCATGGACTGGACGCGCTGATGACGGAGTCAAAGATCAAGGGGCGTCAAATCAATGTGGGCCATATCGGATTTGTTTTAGGTCCGCGGATTAATGCCGCGGGGCGCATGAGTACGCCGGACATTGCGCTGAGACTTCTTCTGACGGAACATGCCCGGGAAGCGGCGAGTCTGGCGTCGGTTTTAAACGAAGAAAATAAAAGCCGTCAGCGCGAGGAGCGGCAGGTCCTTAAGGAGGCGCTTTTGGAAACCGAGAAGACTTTTCATTTTAACCGCGACCGCGTGATTGTGGTGGCCCGGCAAGGGTGGCATGCCGGAGTGATCGGGATCGTCGCCGCGCGCCTCGTCGAGCGCTACCGGCGTCCTGCGGTGGTGATTGCCCTCGACGGGGAATTCGGCAAAGGGTCCGCCCGTTCGATACGCGGTTTTCATCTTTTTGAAGCCCTGCAGCATTGCAGCGAGATCCTTAAAGAGTTCGGGGGGCACGAGCTTGCTGCCGGGATGACGGTCTCAGCGGACCGGATTGACCGGCTGCGCCGCGAAATCAATGCTTATGCCGCGGCTAAAACGCCGGAAGATGTGTTCGCGAGAAAATTCGAATACGATTTGGAAATCGCACTTCATGAGCTCAAACCTGCCTTTATTCAGGAAATCAAACTGCTGGAACCGCATGGGGCCGGAAACCCGAGGCCGCATTTTTTAACGCGGGGACTGCGCCTGAAAAACCGTGCCCGGCAAAAGTACCCGGACACGTATCAACTTTGGCTGACCGACGGGCTGCAAACGTTTGAAGCCGAATGGCGCAACAGGCGCGGTGATAACATTCACTGGATGCAGGAAGATGGGGCGCTGGATGTGATTTATTCCGTGAAATCGTCGGTGTGGGACGGAATGGAAGGGGTTTTACTTGAAATCCGCGATATTTTGCCGCAAGGGATTCTCTAACCCGCATTTCTCATCGAGTCGCCTAATCAATGAGAAAAACCGCACTCAAACAGTCCGCCTGTTACTTCAAAGAAATCTTAATGCAAGGGTTTGGATTTAGAGCCGGGTACGAAGATCGTTACTTCGGTTTTTTGGAGGATGCAGCAACAAGCAATTTGGGGGATGCGGCTTTTTTGACGCTGCCCGTTTTAAGGCATTTGACGCATACGTTGACCCGCCGCACGGTCCCGTTAGGGAAGCGGACCTTGACTTTCTGGATGTTTAAATAAAATCGCCGGCGGGTGATCCCCGTAGTCTTGAGACCAATACCGCCGGTTTTTTTCGGAAGACCCCGCCGCGCAATTGACTTGCCGACAATCGGTTTTTTCTCGCAGATGGCACATGTACGCATAGGGGGGCATTATATTTCATAGATCAAACTTGGCAAGGTCTTTTTTATGTTATATACTGACCACCCCTCATCGCAAACGCTATAATTCTCAAAAAGGATTTGCAAAACGTTGATGGCGACGAAAGTACGGTCAAAATCTCAACCGGGGAAAAAGGTTTCTCTCGAGTTCTATGCGCCTCATGCGGACCGGGTTGAAGTTGCAGGCAGCTTTAACAATTGGAACGGTTCGGCATCCGCGCTGCGCAAAGGCCGGGACGGGAAATGGAAGGCTGATTTAAGACTGCTTCCCGGCCGTTATGAATACCGCTTTTTGATTGACGGGAACTGGCAGAATGATCAGAACCCGGTCGAATGCGTACCGAATGCTTTTGGGTCCTGGAACTGCGTGCTTACAGTCCGCGAGTAATTGAAAGAGAGACGGAAATTTCATGAAAGTCGCATTTGTTGCGTCTGAAATGGTCCCTTTTGCCAAAACGGGCGGTTTGGCCGATGTTACCGGGACCCTTTGCCGGGAAATTGCCTCGCTCGGGCACGATGTGGTCGCTTTTTTACCCCGTTATAAGTCGATTGACCCCCAGCGTCTTGAGTTAAAAGTCGAAATCAAGCGTCTCAGCATTCCGGTGGGCTCCGAAAACGAGCTTTGCCGTGTTCTTAGCTATCAGGATGACAAGTCGAAAATCCGCGTCTATCTGGTAGACCACCCCGAATTTTATTGCCGTGATGAACTTTATGGCACGGGACTCGGCGACTATCCGGACAATGACCGCCGGTTTATTTATTTTCAGCGGGCCGTGCTCGAAACTATCAAGGCAAAAAACATACGGCTGGACGTGATTCACTGTCATGACTGGCAGAGTGGCCTCATTCCGGTCTATTTAAAGACACTTTACCGCGAAGAGCCTGTCTTTGAAAAAGTAAAAACCGTGCTTTCGATCCATAATCTCGGGTATCAGGGCAATTTTCCGCCGGACTCGATGCCGCTGACCGGATTGGATTGGGACCAGTTCAAAATGGACCGCCTGGAGTTTTACGGGAAGGTCAGTTTTTTAAAAGCAGGCATTCTGGATGCGGATGCCGTCGCAACGGTCAGCGAACGGTATGCCGAGGAAATCCAGACGAAGGAATTTTCATGCGGTATGGACGGGGTGTTCCGGAGGCGTCATGATAAAATTTACGGGATCCTGAACGGCATTGATCCCGATGAATGGAACCCTAAAGAAGATTATGACTTGGTGGCGCGTTATGACGGCACCAGTCTGGAAAAGAAAAAAGAAAACAAACGCGCGTTGCAGCGTGAAAACCGGCTTGAAGAAAACGAAGCCACGCCGCTGGTAGGAGTCATTTCCAGGCTGGCGGACCAAAAAGGCATCGATATCCTTCTTCCGGCGCTTGAAACGATTTTGGATATGGGATGCCAGTTTGTGCTGCTCGGAACGGGCGAGGAAAGGTACCATCATCTTCTGCGCGAGTTTGCAAAAAAAAGGAAATCGCAGACGGGCATCCATATTGTGTTTGATTCCAAGATGGCCAAACGCATGTATGCCGGATGCGACATGCTGCTTCTGCCGTCCTACTACGAACCCTGCGGGCTGGGACAGCTGATTGCCCTGCGGTTCGGAACCATTCCCGTGGTGCGGGCGACGGGGGGGCTGGCGGACACCATCATCGAGTTTGATCCCAAAAAGGGGACGGGTAATGGCTTCCGGTTTGAAGATTATTCGAGCGAAGCGCTGGTTGCTGCATGTCAGCGTGCGCTGAAAATTTATACGGACAAAAAGGCCTGGCCTAAACTTCTCGAAAATGCCGTGGCTTGTGATTTTTCATGGACCCGGTCCGCAAAAAAATATGTGGAACTTTACCGGGAATTGGCGGAAAGGCCCGTCAAGGAGCGCGGAAAATGAAAGTTTTAGCTCAAGATAAGGTGTTAAAGATCGGGGCGTACGTTTTGCAATCGCGTCTCATAGTCGGCACGGGGAAGTACCCCTCGTTTGAGCTGATGGTCGATGCCATCGAAGCTTCGGGTGCGGACATGGTGACGGTGGCGATCGGCCGGGTGGATTTGAAAGAAAAAACACAGAAGAATTTACTCGATTATCTGGACCCCAAAAGATACACCCTGTTGCCCAATACTGCCGGCGCTTATAATATCGAAGACGCGCTCAGGATCGCAAGGCTGGGCCGTGCCGCGGGACTCGGCGATCTTGTTAAATTGGAAGTGATCGGGGACGCCAAAACGCTTTTGCCCGATACGATGGCTTTGCTCGAAGCAACGCGGATTCTTGTCCGTGAGGGGTTTACGGTCATGCCCTATACGAACGATGATCCCGTCATGGCAAAAAAACTTGAAGATGCCGGTGCCGCATGTGTGATGCCGCTCGCGGCCCCGATCGGTTCGGGCCGGGGCATCCAAAACCGGATGAATCTGCAATTTATTCTCGACGCCGTTTCCTGTCCCGTCATTGTCGATGCCGGCGTCGGGACGGCTTCAGACGCGGCTGTCTGCATGGAATTGGGAGCGGACGGCGTGCTGATGAATACCGCAATTGCCGCTTCGGACCAACCCGTTCTGATGGCGTCTGCCATGCGCGAAGCGGTTTCCGCAGGCAGAAAAGCTTTTCTTGCCGGCCGTATGCCCATCCGCGAATATGCCTCGGCCTCCAGCCCTCAAGAAGGCCTGAGAATCAAGTCCTGATCCCCATGAAGTAAAAAGGAACCCGATTATGTATCGAATTACTGTTTTTCCAGGAGATGGCATCGGGCCTGAAGTCACGGACCAGGTGATAAAACTTATCCGCAAAATCGGACAGGCGCATCATCTAGTTTTTGAAATTCAGCAATCGCTTCTGGGCGGCGCATCGATTGACAAACACGGTGTCCCGATGACCCCGGAGGCCCTGAGGCTTGCGCTTGAAAGCGACGCCGTTTTTTTAGGGGCTGTCGGAGGACCGAAATGGGACCGTGTCGAACCGGCCAAGCGCCCCGAAAAAGCGCTTCTGGAACTGCGTAAATCGCTGGAAGTTTTTGCCAATATTCGTCCTGTCCTGCTGATGCCGGAACTGGTTTCACGATCGCCGCTGAAGGCCGAAATCGTCGAAGGGTGTGATTTTGTGATTCTGAGGGAATTGACCGGTGGTATTTATTTCGGAACGCCGCGCGGAACCGAGGGTTCGGGCCCTTCCGAAAGGGCTTTTAATACGATGGTGTATACCGCAGCGGAAGTCGAGCGGATTGTGCGCAAGGCCTTTGAACTCGCACGCCGCAGGCGCCGGCATGTGACGTCCGTCGACAAAGCCAACGTGCTTGAAGTCAGCAGGCTCTGGCGCAAGACCGCTACGGCCGTGCATGCGGAGTTTCCGGATGTGACGCTGGACCACCGCTACATTGATGACTGCGCGATGCAAGTGATTAAAAATCCGGGGCAATTTGATGTGATTGTTACCGGCAATTTATTCGGCGATATTCTCAGCGACGAATGTGCGATGCTCACCGGGTCCATCGGGATGCTGCCTTCCGCGTCCGTCGGGGGAAAATACGCGCTCTATGAGCCTGTGCACGGGTCGGCCCCGGACATTGCCGGAAAAAACATGGCCAATCCTCTGGCCTCGATTCTATCGATTGCGATGATGATGGAAACAAGTTTTGAACTTCATGAAATTGCGCGCGAAATCGAACAAGCGGTCCGGGATGTTTTGCGCGCAGGACACCGGACGGCCGACATTGCCGAGCCGGGGCAGCGGTGCGTGAGCTGCTCGGAAATTGGCGATTTGGTCTGCGGAAGGATCGGAAAATGAAAAAATTCAATGTTGCGGTTCTCGGGGTTACGGGCGCGGTGGGGCAGGAGTTTTTGACAATCCTCAAACAACGGAAGTTTCCGCTGGCACGTTTGAAGTTGCTGGCATCCGGCCGTTCGGCGGGGAAAAAAGTGTCATTTGACGGCGCGGAATATACCATTGAGGAAGCAGGGCCGGCCTCGTTTCAAAATATCGATCTCGTGCTCTCAAGCGCGGGCGGTTCGGTCAGCCGTGAGCTGGTGCCGTGTGCGATCAAGGCGGGTGCGCTTGTGGTGGACAACACCAGTGCTTTCAGAGTGGATCCCGAAGTTCCGCTGGTCATCCCGGAAATTAATCCCGAAGATATCTTTAAACACAAGGGTGTGATTGCAAATCCCAATTGCTCGACGATTATCATGCTCGTGCCGCTTTTCCCGATTCACCGTTTGGCTCATATCCGCCGGATCGTCGCCGCGACCTATCAATCGGCGAGCGGTGCCGGTGCGAAAGCCATGCAGGAACTTGAAAAGCAGACGCATGAAATTCTTGCGGGCCGTCCGCCCGTCAAGGAGGTTTTCCCGCATCAAATCGCGTTTAATCTTTTTTCGCACAACAGCAAGGTCATGGAGGACGGGTTTTGCGAAGAAGAAGTCAAAATGATCCGCGAAACCAAAAAGATTTTTCATGACGATACCCTGCAAGTGGTTCCGACAACCATCCGGGTGCCGGTCTTCCGGGCGCATTCCGAGGCGCTTTATGTGGAAGTCGAAAAGCAGGTGAGTCTGGATCAAGTTCGCAGCGTGCTGGACGGCGCACCGGGAGTGCGGCTCGTGGATGACCGCCAGAAGAATTATTTTCCGATGCCGATCGAAGCCTCTCACGGGGATGATATTTTGGTCGGGCGTTTGCGCCGCGATCCGGCGAACTCTAAAGGCTGGGCCCTTTTTGTCAGCGGGGACCAGCTTAGGAAAGGCGCGGCCTTGAATGCCGTCCAGATCGCCGAAATTTGGGCCCGGAAACCGTCGTAAGGCATGCGCAATCTCAAGTTTGTTCTCGAGTATGATGGTTCCCGTTACTTCGGGTTCCAACGCCAGAAAAAACAGGCGACCATCCAGGCCGCCTTTGAAGAAGCGGCCTCTCGTTTTTTTAACCGCAAAATCAAGATCACGGCTGCCAGCGGCCGGACCGACACCGGCGCCCACGCTGTCCATCAGGTCGTCAATTTAAAAATCAAAACCTTTAGGACCTCGGATCAAATCCTCAAAGGGATGAATCATTTTCTGCCGCGGGACATCGCGGTCCGGCAGGTGACGGAGGAAGTTGCAGGATTTCACGCACGCTACGATGTTAAAGATAAGACTTACGAATACCGGATTTGGAATCAAGAGGTCCGGTCGCCGCTTTTGCCGCCGGATGTTTATCATTTCAACCGCGTCCTTGATTTAAAAGCCATGCGGCGGGCGGTGTGCGCACTTACGGGGCGGCATGATTTTAAGGCATTTTGCGGTGCGCAGGGGCTGGAGCGCGGAGAGCGGGGAAAGCGCGGAACCGTCAGGACTTTGAAAAAGGCCGTCATTCTCAAAAGCGGCCCGTTCATCCGGATCCGGTTTCAGGCTGATGGTTTTCTTAATCATATGGTGCGGAACATGGTGGGCACGCTCCTTGAGGTTGGGACGGGAAAAAGGCGGGCCGGGGATATCGGGAAAATCCTTCTCTCCGGGGACCGCCGGCATGCCGGGGCGGCCGTGCCCGCCAAGGGGCTGGTGCTTACGGAAGTTCGCTATTGATCAAGGGTGAAAGAGGGCTTTGGCGGTGTTCCCGCAACCCATTAGGACCCCCTGTAAGACCGCATTAAAGCGGCCTTGGGATAACTTTTTGACAGAAGGGGAGCTATTTGATATACTCTGCGGACTTTTTTCACTCTGGATCGGAACTGTCATGAAAACTTATGAAGCTACAGAAAAAGATTTCAACAAAAAGACTTACATTGTAGACGCCGCCGGGAAGACTCTCGGCCGTCTTGCGACGCGGGTGGCTTCCGTCATTATCGGAAAAGAGAAAGTGTTTTTCTGCAAAGACAAGATTGTCGGCGATCAGGTTATTGTGATCAATGCGGAAAAGATCCTGGTGACGGGTAAAAAAAATAAAACAAAAATTTATACGCATTACACCGGCTATCCCAGCGGCTTAAGAACTTATACTTTTGAAGATTTAATGACGAAAAAACCCGAAGAAATTATTCTGCGGGCCGTATGGCGCATGCTTCCGAAAAACCGGATCGGGCAGAAGATGCGTACCCGCGTCATGGTTTTTGCCGGCGCCCAACATAATCAAAAGTCTCTCAAACCTATTCCGATGGAAGTGTAACGTTATGGACAAAGCAAAAGTTTTTTATGGAACCGGCCGCCGGAAAACAGCCGTTGCGCGGGTATGGATGATGCACGGACAAAAGGGATTCACGGTCAATGGTCAAGCGCCTGCGGATTATCTCAAGCGTTCGCGTTTGCTTGAACTTGTAGAACGGCCGCTGAAAACCTCGAAGCTTGAGGATCAATTTCGAATCCGCGCTAAAGTTCATGGCGGGGGGATCGCCGGTCAGGCAGGAGCGATTCAGCTCGGTATTTCCCGTGCCTTGGTACAATACGACGAGAATTTGAGACCGGGCCTCCGCAAGGAGAGCATGCTGACGCGTGATCCTCGCGAGAAGGAACGAAAGAAAGCAGGCCGCAGAGGGGCGCGCCGCAGCTTTCAATATACGAAACGTTAATGAAGCAAGCGTTTGTATTGATTGCTCTCGGCATTTTTTTGGCAGCCTTGACCGGATGCGCGGCATTTCTCGAGGATTACAACTACTCGCCGGTCGGCGGGACCTCTTCCGCATCTTAAATACGACAACAAGTGCCGTGAGCCGGGTTGTTTGCCGGTTTTCACCTCCCCGAAGCAGCAGCCCCCGTTTCATGACAAAATATTCAGCGTCCCGGTGACACCAAGGCTTGTTTTATGATCCGGGCACACAACGGCAACCCTTCAATCAATAAGTTGAGTGATGAGTCGGACAAAAGTTTTTCTTTTCGCTATGGCCGCACTGGGTGCCGTATTTCTGACGAGCGCCGCTGCGATCGCCGTTTTAAGACTTAATCCCGAAAAAATCATCGCGCAAATTTCCGCCGATATTGAAAAAGTGACCCATGCGGCGCCTGTCTACGAGGACGTACGCATTCAGTATTTCCCGTGGCCGGCGCTGGTTTTGAGGGAAGTGCGGTTGGGTCTGCCCAGTGATCATTTCAGCACGCTTGAAGCCGAGGAAATCCGGATTTATCTGAAGATTTTCTCAGCCCTTTGGGGCCAGCTGGAAACGCTCCGGATCAAAATCCTGGACGCCAGCTTGGTCGTCCGTTTTCCGGGCCTTGAAAACTCTCCCGAATTTAATTTAGAGCATTTGACAATCAAAGTCAGCCGTCTTGCATGGCGCAAACCGATGAGGATCGATCTTTCGGGGGACCTGGAAGGCAATGCCGGCGTGATTCGCGGTTTTTTGCGGCTGCAGCTTAACCCGTCGGATACCTGGCTGTCTTTTGCCGAGCTTCAGCAGATGCATTTTGAACTTGAGAATATGCCGCTGAAGTCTTTTCAACCCCATTTGGAAAAAATATTTGAAGTCGGGGTCGAAGGCGGCATGATGTCAGGCAGCCTGGATATGGAAAAGGAACCCGGCAGCCAATGGTTGCGGTGCGCGGCGCAAATGGCCTCCCATGAATTTGTTTACCGCACTTTTCAGGACGGCAACCTCATGCGCTCGCCTGAGCTCAATGTTTCATGGGGGGCGCAGTTTCGCTATGAGCCGCTGAAAGGGGAGATCCAGGTGCTTCAAAGCAAGCTGGAAATGCCGTTCGGACATTTTGAGACAACGGGTTGGATTTACCCCGAGACCAAGGAATTGCGGGATATGCTGGTACGTGTGGGCGATTTGAGCGTCGAAAACATTCCCCAATACTATCTTCCTTTTCAGCGGGTAATCCCGCTGAATCTCGGTTTTTCCGGCCAAAGCCAGATGGAAATGTCTTTGAACGGACCCATGGACCATTTGACCATTAACGGTAACTGGAATTTATATGACATGTTGTTGTCATACGCCGGATATTTTTCCAAAGAAAGAAATGTCCCGCTGGACTCGTCGTTCGATTTTTTGCTGAAAGAAGGCAAGACGCTCAGCGGCGACTTCTCGCTTAAGTTTGAAAAAGCCGTCGCAAAAGGGACGTTTAGCGAACTGGCCCTGTCGACGGGCCAGGGGCAGGTGAATATTATTTCGAACAAGTTTCCCGTTTCAGGCTGGGAAGCCATGATCCTGCCGCTCAAAAACAACAAGCTGCAGGGAGACCTGAAGGTCCTCGCCAATTTTAAAGGCGATTTGACACGTCTGAGTGAAGCGGAACCGATGCTGAATTTGACGCTCGAGCGCATCAATGTTTTGAATGCGGCGCAGGAAGCAAGTATCAAAAACATTTATGCTTCGATCGATTACGGCAAGCTCGGGCTCAGGGCCAAGCAAGTTAGGTTTGAGGCCGCCGGTTCCGAAGTGGAGGCCGAGTTGACGGTTTATCCGTCCGGAGAGACCCCTATTTTGGAGGGGGCGCTTCGGTCACCGGCATTGGCCTATCAATCCTTTTTCAAAGCGCTGAGAAATTATCAGGCGGATGTTCTCCCGCCCGTTGCGGAAGAGGCCATCCGCCAATTGGAATCCTGGTTATTGCGGATCCTCCCTCCGGAGGCCGTGCTTGAGAATTTTGAGATGCAATTTAAGCGCAAAGGCAATTTATGGGAAATGCCCGTTTTTAAATTTGAAGCATTCGGCGGGGCGGTGAAGTCTTCGGGGGGCATTAATTTTGAAAACAAGCCGCCGCTCGTGCATGGGTCGATGGAAGTCGACCGTTTGAATCTGGCGCGTTATTTTAAGGACCGCGATCCTGTGCCGATGGCGGGTAACCTTTTTTTGCGCTGGAGCGGCAAGGGGCATGGCGTCACGCTTGAAAAATTACGGACTTCGTTCAAAGGGACCGGCGAACTTTCGGTCACAAACGGTGAAGTTGCGACCGTGGACCTTGTCAGCGCGCTATCGGAGATTGCGGATTTGGAACTGCTTGAAGCCGAAGTGCGGGGCCGCACGGTTTTCGGCGATATCCGGGGTGAATTTACGATTGATGAAGGCAAGGTTGAAACGCAGAACCTGGTGCTGAAATCAAGCGAGATCTCGCTCAGAGGCAATGGACACATCACCCTTGACGGATTTTTGAATTACCGTGCCAATGCGTTTTTGAGCTCGTCCTTGACCAAAAAACTGCTGCTGAATTCGAGTCAGGATTTGCTGAGCCAAAAAGAACCCGTGCTGGGGCCCGTGCCGATTTTGATTTCGGGTCCGCTCACCCGGCCCGAAATTCAGCCGGATCCGGTACTGCTTCCGAAATACAGGAAAATGTGGTTCAAGGGGAGCGCTTACGCAACTTTTGACAGCTTTTTGCCTGAGGAAGATCTTCTTTTGGAGCGCGCCAAGAGTTCCTGACGTATTTTTTGGATCAGATGCCGCGCCGCTTTTTCTTCGGAATCGCGTTTGGTTTTAGCCGCGGCCGTGGCTTTGCGGGCGGCGCCGATCGACACAACAGTTTGAATGCCGCGCGACGTGATTTCACTGGCATAGACCGGAAGGCATTGCCAGTTTTTTTGAGCGATTTCCTGGAGCGTGCTTTTAGGATTAGGATCGATTCTTAAAAGTTTACGGGCGTTAAAAAGACCGTCATAAAGTTTCAGGATCCAATGGGATGTTTTTTTGATTCCGCGGTCGAAATAATAAGCGGCAATCAGCGCTTCCAGGCTGTCCGCCAGAATTTTATTTTTAAGCGCGCTTTTATCGTGTTGAAGGCTGCGCCCCAGACGGATATGGCGAGAGAGCCTGATTTTTTTTGCGATCCGCGAGAGAATTTTCCGGGAAACAAGGATGGAGCGGAGCCGGCTTAAAAAACCTTCGTCGGAATCCGGGAAAGATTCGAAAAGTTTCAGGCAGACGACGTAGTTGAGTATGGAGTCGCCGAAAAATTCAAGGCGGTCAAAATTTTCAAGTTTGCCGCAGCGGTTTTCGTTGCGGTAAGACGGATGGATCAGGGCCGCTTTCAGGAGAGCGCTTCTTCTGAAAGGCAGGCGCAGTTCTTTTTGAGCCCGAAGTACGGGATCCGGATGGGTTTTTTTCCGCATGGTTCAAGAAGATAGATGCTTTTCGCTGCTTTGTCAAGCAAACGCAGGCCGTCCGGGCGGCGGAAGACCGCGTCCGGCGCCCCAAAAGGTGTGTAACGCAAATTGACAAAAGATAAGGGCCTTTCTTATAATAACGCCTCTTTTCGGATTTTTCGTCCGTAGAGTTTGCGGTCGAAACAGCCGCAGCCGGCGGAGCGGAAAAAATTCTGGTTCGGTCAGGAGCAGGAAAGAAAATGATTAAAGTTTCGGTGGTGGGCGCGACCGGTTATACCGGAATCGAATTGATTAAAATTTTGCGCTGTCACCCGCGCGTCGAATTGGCTTGCCTGACTACGCGGCAGGCAAAACCGATTCCGGTCAGGCAGCTGGCACCCGAACTGCCTCCCGGATTTGATGCGGTGATCCGGAAATCGGGATTGGGCGAAGTTGCGCGAAAATCGGATGTCGTTTTTTTGTGCCTTCCGCACATGGAAGCGGCGGCCGCCGGCCGGACGTTTTTCAGGGCCGGGAAAATTGTAATTGATTTGTCCGCGGACTTCCGCCTTAAACGCGCGGCGGATTATGTTCGGTGGTACGGCGGACGTCCCGGGGCTCCGGAACTTTTGGCAAAGGCGGTTTACGGCCTGCCCGAGATTTACCGGGAGAAAATAGAGTCTGCGGATTTGATTGCGAATCCGGGCTGTTATCCCACGGCGGCGCTGCTGGCCCTTTATCCGCTGGTCAAAAGCAGGCTCGTGGATCCCGCGGATGTGATCATCGATGCCAAATCGGGCGTCAGCGGGGCGGGAAAAAAACTCACCGCCTCCGCACAGTTTTGTGAAGTGGATGAGAATTTTTTTGCTTATAAAGTCGGAAAACATCAGCATACTCCGGAAATTGACCAGGTGCTGAGTGATGTCAACGGCAAGCGTATGAATGTCTGCCTCACGACGCATTTGCTTCCGGTTAACCGCGGCATTTTGGCGACGGTTTATGCCAAGCGGAAAAAGAATATTTCCGCCGAAAAAGTTTACCGGGCTTTTGAACGGCAGTATGCCCCAGAGCCCTTTGTGCGGCTTTTGCCTCCGGGAGAATATCCATCCTTGAAGGCGGTGCAAAATACGAACTACTGCGATCTCGGGATTTGGTCCGATCCGGAAAGCCAGCGGGTCACGGTCATCAGTGCGATTGATAATCTGGTCAAAGGGGCTTCCGGACAAGCCGTTCAAAATATGAATATCCGGTGCGGTTTCAGGGAAGAAGAAGGAGTGGAAGCATGAAGATTTTGTGGGACAAGCGGCGCGGCGGCGGTGTGACAACGCCTCTCGGATTTTTTGCCAGCGGGATGCATTCGGGGATCAAAAAGAACAGGCGGAAGTTTGATACGGCATTGATTTATTCGAAAAAGCCGTGCGTTGCCGCGGCGACCTTTACGACTAACCGCGTCAAAGCCTGGCCGGTCTTACAGTCGATGAAAGCCATCCGGTCTTCGCGCCACCATGCCATTTTGGCGTCCAGCGGAAATGCCAATTGTGTCAACGGGCTGAAAGGAAAGGCGGCGGTTCAGGAATCGGTCGCCGAATTGGCGCAATTTCTGAAGGTCGGGCAGGATGAAATTTTGATCGCTCAAACGGGACTGATCGGCGTTCCGTTTCCGATAACGCGTTTTAAGCGGGCGATTCCAAAGCTGGTGAAGCGGTTATCCAAGGACGGGGGCCGGGCCGCGGCGAAAGGGATCATGACAACGGACCTTGCCGTGAAAGAGTTGGCGCTTTCGTTTCGTCTCGGCGGCAAGCGGGTCACGATCGGGGCCAACGGAAAGGGGGCGGGCATGGTCCATCCGAATATGGCGACCATGTTGTGCTTTATCACAACCGATGTGATGATTACAAAACCGTTATTGAGACGCGCACTGCGGCATGCGGTTGATGATTCATTTAATAAAATGGCGATTGATAACGATCAGAGCACCAATGATATGGTGCTGATCATGGCCAACGGTCAAGCCGGGGCGCCTGCGATTCATAAGGTGGACCGGGATTACCGCATGTTCCGGGACGTGCTTTCAGAAGTCTGCCGCATGATGGCCCACAGGATGGTCCAGGACGGGGAAGGCGTGACGCACGTCTGTACCTTGCGGGTTTCAGGGGCCGTCAATCCGACGGAGGCCGAAAAGGCCTGCCGGCAGATCGCCAACTCGATGCTTTTTAAAACCATGCTGGCCGGTGCGGACCCGAATTGGGGGCGCATCGTTGCGGCTATCGGAGCCAGCGGAGTGAGCTTGAGCCTGAACAGTTTGAATATCCTGTTCGGGGATGTGATGCTGGTGCATAACGGAAAACTCAAGGCCATCAATATTCCCAAGGCGCGCCGCGCGCTTCAGCACCGTAATTATACGATTGATATTACGATCGG
>MHFC01000102.1:17203-23323 GCA_001804025.1 Omnitrophica bacterium GWA2_52_8
GGACTTGACCACACGCTATGTCCTCATCAATGCGAACTACTCATAAAGTCATGGATGATATTGTCGAGAAGGCGGGGGTTTTGATTGAGGCCCTTCCTTATATCAAGAAATTCCGGGGTAAAGAGGTCCTGATCAAATACGGCGGTGCGGCCATGCACCTCGAGGACATCCGGGAAAATGTTCTTCATGACCTTGTTTTCATGAACTATGTCGGGATCAAGCCGATTTTGATTCACGGCGGCGGCGTGGCCATTACCGAAAATATGAAAAAGCGCGGGATCAAGAGCAAATTCATCAACGGCCTGCGTGTCACCGATAAAGCCACCATCAACGTGGTTGTTGACACGCTGGCGGACATTAATAAGGAAATCGTCCACGATATCAACCGGTTCGGCGCCCGGGCGATCGGCTTGTCCGGTCATGATTCGGAAATCCTGAACGTCATCAAGCACCAGGAAAAAGACGGTGATGTCGGCTATGTCGGCGAGGTTGTTTCCGTAAATATTCTTCCGCTAAAAGAATTGACGGAGTTTAATATCATTCCGGTGATCTATCCGATGGGTATTGATGAGAACGGGGAAACCTATAACGTGAATGCGGACGAGGCGGCGGCCAAGATCGCGATTGCCATGGGGGTCCAGAAGATCATGATCCTGACGAACGTAAAAGGAATTTTAAGGGACCCGCAAAACGAGGAATCCCTGATTTCCTCTTTACATATCGATGATGTTCAGAATTTGATCGACCGCAAAATTATCTCGGGAGGCATGATTCCCAAAGTGAGAGCCTGCATCAATGCGCTTCAGGGGGGCGTTAAAAAGGCCCACATCATTGACGGGCGTATCAAGCATTCCCTCCTTCTGGAAATTTTCACCGACAAGGGTATCGGCACAGAAATCGAAATCTGACCGGAAGCAGCATCGTTAAATCCCGAAATCAGCGAAGGGCCTATGAAAACAAGGCAAGTTCAGCAGCTTTATCAACAGTATATTCTTCCGACCTATACCCAGATTCCCTTGTGTCTGGTAAAAGGCAAGGGGGCCCGGGTTTGGGACCTGGAAGGGCGCGAATACCTTGATTTTTTCCCCGGTTGGGCGGTTTCGGGGCTAGGGCATTGTCATCCGGCGGTCGTCAATGCCATCAAAACGCAGTCGCGGAAAATCCTGCATATTTCGAACAATTTTTTGAATTTAAAGCAAGCACGGCTTGCCGAAATGATATCTAAAAAGGCTTTTCCTGCGCGGGTTTTTTTCTGTAATAGCGGTGCCGAAGCGGCGGAGGCGGGGATCAAGTTCGCGCGCCGCTATGGGCATGCCGCAGGCCGGTATGAAATGATCACCATGAAAAAATCGTTCCACGGGCGGACCTTGGGAGCGATGACCGCCACCGGACAGGAGCGGATCCGCAGCGGGTTTGGGCCGCTGCCGGAGGGGTTCCGTTATGCAGAACTAAACGATCTCGAGTCCGTGCGCCGGCAAGTGACGGAAAAAACAATTGCGGTTTTTCTCGAACCGGTCCTCGGCGAGGGGGGCGTTCAGGTTGCGACTGCGGATTTTATGCGGGGTTTGCGCAAACTTTGTGACGAAAACAATATGTTGCTGATGCTTGATGAAGTTCAGACCGGTATGGGACGCACCGGAAAAATGTTTGCGTATCAGCATTCGGACATCGAGCCGGACCTTATGACCCTGGCGAAATCTCTCGGTGGCGGCGTTCCGATCGGCGCTCTGGTGGTTCATGAGAAACTCGGGAGTGCCGTATTAACTCCGGGGACCCACGGGTCGACTTACGGCGGAAATCCGCTCGCGGCAAGTGCCGCTCTCGCGGTTTTTGACGCCATCCGCAAGGAAGGGCTGCTAAAGAATGCGCAGGTCATGGGGCAGCTGCTGGCCGAAGGGCTGGAGGAACTGAAATCCCGGCATGCGGTCATTGAAGAGATCCGGGGACTGGGTTTGATGCGCGGTGTCGCGCTTAAAATACCTGGGGGCCCGGTGGTCGATAAGGCCCGCGCAAAAGGACTGCTGATCAATTGTACGCAGGAGACGGTTTTGCGGATCATGCCGCCGATCAACGTCACGCGCAAACAGATTGTGCAGGCGCTTAAAATTCTGGAAGAAGTTTTATGCGGCATTCAGGAAGACGCCGCCGTGCGGGTTTAGCCGGAGGAAAAGGTATGCCATCACATTTGATTTCAATCACGGATTTGACGCCCGAAGCGGTGGAAAAGATATTCCATTTGACGCGGGACGTCAAACGCGTGCCGGAAGCCTACCAGACGGCGCTTCAGGGAAAAATGTTCGGGCTGATTTTTGAGAAACCGTCGACCCGGACATGGGTGTCTTTTGAGGCGGGGTTATTTTCGCTTGGCAGCGGTTCGATCTATCTCGGGCCGGAAAACATGAAGCTCGGGGTCCGGGAGGAAGTCCGGGACGTCGCGCGCGTCCTGAGCCGGTATCTGGCGGGGGTTATTTTGCGCACGTTTACTCACCGGACAATCCTTGAATTCGGCAAGTTTTTTCAAAGGCCGATCATCAACGGACTCAGCGATTTGGAACACCCATGTCAGGCGCTTGCGGATTACTTTACGATTTATGAAAAATTTGCCGCGGTGAATTCGCCGAAACTCGCGTTTATCGGAGACGGCAATAATGTCCTGCACTCGTTACTTTATGTCGCCGCCCTTGTGGGCGGTACCCTCCATTACGCGACGCCCAGGAATCGCGAACCTTCGGCCGCGGTGGTCAAGCGGGCTTTGGCCATTGCCAAGAAGACCGGGGCCACGATCAAGGGCTGGCATGATCCTGTTAAGGCGGTTGCCAAAGCGGATATTGTGTATACCGATGTTTGGGTCAGCATGGGGGAAGAGAAACAGCGCGACAAAAAAATGCTGGATTTTAAAGGCATGCAGATAAACAAAAAACTTTTAAAACACGCCCAGCGCAATGCGCTTGTGATGCACTGCCTTCCGGCGCACCGGGGCGAAGAAATTACCGATGACGTGATGGAAAGCAGCCGGTCCGTGATTTTTGATCAGGCCGAAAACCGCCTGCATGTTCAAAAAGCCGTACTGCTGCATTTGTGTCACGCCCATTAAGGGTAACACAGGATTAAAGGAGAAATTTATGAGCAAGAAAGTGGTGCTGGCTTATTCCGGCGGATTGGACACCTCCTGCGCCGTGAAATGGCTGCAGGACAAATACGGGCTTGAGGTGATTTGTTTTTCGGCATTTATCGGCGAAGTCAAGGATGCGGCCGCTTTGCGTAAAAAAGCATTGGCTGCCGGCGCGAGTAAAATTTATATCGAAGACCTCAAGGATGAATTTGCCCGCGATTTTTTGATTCCGGGTCTTTGGGCCCATGCGCGCTATGAGGGGGGGTACCCGCTTGCAACCGCGTATGGGAGGCCGCTTATCGCAAAACATCTGGCGGACATTGCCCGGAAGGAAAAAGCGGAATTTGTGGCGCACGGGTGCACGGGAAAGGGAAACGACCAGGTCCGGATCGAAGTCGGCGTTCGTGCGCTGGAGCCCGGTCTCAAAATCATTGCGCCGCTCCGCGAGTGGGAATTTGCGACGCGGGAAGAAGAAATCGAATATGCCCGGGCCCATCGTATTCCGGTGTCGGCGACGAAGCAAAGCCCGTACTCGATTGATAAAAACATTTGGGGCATTGCGATTGAAGCCGGTGTTCTGGAAGATGCCTGGCGGCTGCCGCCGGAAGATGCCTATGTGATGACCCGCCCGCTTAACCGGGTTCCGAAACAGCCCCGGACTATTGAGATTGAATTTAATAAAGGAATGCCCGTCAAGCTGAACGGCAAGCGCAAGGGCCTGGTGGACCTTATCGAATCGCTGAATCAGATTGCCGGCATGTATGGCGTCGGCCGGTTTGACCAAATTGAAAACAGGCTCGTCGGCATTAAAAGCCGCGAGGTTTATGAAGCCCCGGCCGCGGAAGTCTTGCTTAAGGCCCACACAGAACTCGAGGGCTTGGTGATGGACCGCGAATTTTTGCATTTCAAGCGCGTGCTTTCGGAAAAGTATGCGGAACTGGTTTATTACGGCCTTTGGTTTTCACCGCTCAAAAATGCGCTGGACCAGTTTTTTAAATCGAACCAGGACCGGGTGACCGGTAAAATCCGCATCAAGCTTGACCGCGGACATGCCGTGATTGCCGGAAGACAGTCGCCTTACTCGCTTTATTCGGAAGCGCTGGCGACGTACTCGAAGGGTGATGTTTTTGACCGGACAAAAGCCGAAGGCTTTGTCCGGTTGTGGGGTTTGCCGTACGAAGGGCTGGGGCGCAAGCTCTGAGATCAAGCTTGGCGTCGCCGGTTTATAAGGAGAAGATCCTATGAATAAAAAATTGTGGGGCGGGCGGTTTGAGGCTGAAATGCACGAGGCACTCAAGAAATTCAGCTACTCGATGCATCAGGACTACCGGCTTTTTCAGGCCGAGATCGAAGTCAACCGCGCCTATGCCCGGATGCTTGCCCGTCAGGGACTTTTGCGCCGACAAGAGGCGCAAAAAATCCTGCGCGGGCTGGACCGGATTTTAAAAAAATGGAGTGTGTCCGAAGTTTGCCGGCACGGCGGCCATTATGAGGACATTCATGCCTACATCCAGAGCGAACTGGAACGCGCGGCCGGGCCGGCTGCCAAGAAAATTCATACGGGCCGGAGCCGCAATGACCTGGTGGTAACGTCCACACGGCTTGCGCTCCGCATGTCTCTTGAGAAACTCGCGCTGAAAATTAAGGATGTCCAGCGCTCGCTTGTTTTTCTCGCCCAATCGAACGAATCCCTGATATTCCCGGGACTCACGCACCTGAAAAAAGCACAGCCCGTGACCGCTGCCCATCATCTGCTTGCGTACGTGGAAATGATCGAGGAAGACGCAGAGCGGCTGCAGGATGCCCTGAAAAGGATCAATGTCCTGCCGCTTGGGTCCGCGGCACTCGGAGGCTCTGCACTGGCTCTCGACCGTAAATTTTTGGCATCGGCCCTGGGATTTTCGAAAATCAGCGCCAACAGCATGGCGGCAACGAGCGACCGGGCCTTTATTGCGGAAACCCTCGCCGCTGTATCCATTCTGTGGATGCATTTGTCGCGGCTTTCGGAAGATTTTATTCTCTGGAATTCCGAATACCTTAATTTTATCGAACTTGATGACGCGTTTGCATCGGGCTCAAGCCTTATGCCGCAAAAGAAGAACCCGGACGTTTTTGAGCTTGTGCGGGGCGGGGCGGCCGTGATTTTCGGCCACCTGGTGACGCTTTTGACGCTGCAAAAAGGGCTGCCGCTTTGCTACAACCGCGATCTTCAGGAAGACAAACCGGCATTGTTTGCGGCCCTTGAAAAAACAGAGGCGGCTTTAAATGTTCTGGCGCCCGCGCTCCGGGGCGTCCGGTTTCATGAAAGTTCACTTGCGCTGGCGCTTGCCGATGATGCCGTTTATGCCACAGACCTGCTGGAATACCTGGTCCGTAAAGGTGTTCCCTTCAGCGAGGGGCATGAGAAGGTCGGGAAGATTGTCCGTCATGCACTAAAAAATAATATGCCGCTGCGGGCGCTGGATTTAAAAACCTACCGGAGCTATTCGTCCGCGTTTGACCGTGGTGTTTACAAACTTTTTGATCCGGAGGTTTCCGTGAGTTCGAAAAAAACTTTAGGATCCACGAACCCCTCGCATGTCCGCGCGGAACTGGCAAAATGGAAAAAAAGACTGCGTTGAAAAAAACAGCGTCCCCGTTCGGTAATTTTCATTACCGGGGCACGGACCTTTACTGTGAAGATGTGCGGATTGCCGACGTTCTCCGGCAGACCGGCACGCCGGCATATATTTATTCCTACAAATCTTTCACGGAAAACATCGCAAAACTGCAAAAGGCCTTCGGGGCGGCGAGCCCTCTGATTTGCTTTTCAATGAAGGCCAATTCCAACCTTGCGGTCTTGAAAACGGTCGTGGCCGAAGGAGCGGGCCTGGACATCGTATCGGGAGGGGAATTGTACCGTGCCCGTCAGGTAGAGTGTCCGCCGGAGAGGATCGTGTTTGCCGGTGTGGGGAAAAACGAGGCGGAGATTGCCGATGCCGTGCGCTACGGAATTTTGCTTTTCAACG
>MHFC01000103.1:0-1768 GCA_001804025.1 Omnitrophica bacterium GWA2_52_8
TTTATTTGAAAAGGTTGATTATCTGATGAGTCTTGCGAAAGACAGCCTGGAAATTAAACGTAAATATGTTCAACGATTAATCGACGGGGGTTTACTGCCCTATACGCGGCGCTATCTCGGCACTTTGCGTAATCACTTCTCAACCATCGGTGTCAACGGCATTAACGAGTGTGTCCGCAATTTCACAAACGGCCGCAGTAATATCGCCAACCCTTGGGGACATGCCTTCGCGTTACGCCTGCTCATTCATATGCGGAACCGTATGCGCGAATTTCAGGAAGAAACCGGGCACCTGTATAACCTGGAAGCAACCCCTGCCGAGGGAACGACTTACCGCTTTGCCAAGGAAGATCTCAAACGTTTCCCCGGAATTTTACAGGCAGGAACACCCGAAAGACCTTATTACACCAACTCGTCACAGCTCCCGGTGGGGTTGACCGATGATCCGTTTGAAGCGCTTAAGCGTCAGGACGACTTACAAACAAAGTACACGGGCGGAACGGTCCTGCATCTCTACATGAATGAACGGATTTCAAACGCGGATGCCTGCCGAAAGCTGGTTCGCCGCGCGTTGGAAACATTCCGGCTTCCCTACATCACCATTACGCCGACATTTTCTATTTGCCCGCAGCACGGTTATTTAAACGGAGAGCACGAATTTTGTCCGAACTGTGACGAAGAAATCCTCGCCGCAAAACGCGGACAAAATCAACACGCAGAGAAAAACAAAACTTCTGCGTCAAATTAAAGGAGGGATAGCATGCAAAATGCGGCTCACACAACACTCGAACTCAAAACCGAAGAACGCCAACGCTGCGAAGTTTGGACTCGCGTGATGGGTTATCACCGGCCCGTTTCAGAATTCAACCCCGGCAAAAAGGGAGAACATGATGAGCGGGTCCATTTCTGCGAACCTACAGAATCATGCGCCGTCAGTCCCTGTTGATTCGCTCGCAAAAGTTCCCATCGCCGGAATAGTCCGGTTTTCAACATTGGATTATCCGGGAAAACTTGCTGCGGTCCTCTTCACGCAAGGCTGCCCGTGGAAATGCGCTTATTGCCACAATGCCCACCTTCAGCCGCTTCAGGGCGGAGCGATGATTCCGCCGGCGGCCTTGCGTCATTTTTTTGAAAACAGGCGCGGTCTTCTCGATGCCATTGTTCTTTCCGGAGGAGAGCCCACGCTCCATTCCCGTTTGCCTGACTTTGCAGAAACTATCCTAAAATTCGGATTTGCGCTCGGGCTTCACACCAACGGAATGAATCCCGCAGGGTTGCAGTCCCTGCTCCCGCTCTGTCATTGGATTGGAATGGACGTCAAAGCTCCGCGCACGCGCTATGCGGCCATTACAGGTGTTGCGGCCTTTGAGAATGTTGAGAAAAGCGCTCGGTTATTAATTGAAAGCGGAATCGATTACGAACTGCGGTTAACTTATCATCCTGCGCTTTTAGCTGAAGACGAGGTTCTGGAAACGGCCCGGCATTTTTCGCACATAGGCGCAAAAAGTTTCATTCTTCAAGTTTTTCGACCGCAGGGATGCTCCGCCGAAAACCTGATTTTGAAGAACCCTTTCAAAATCGGAGATCTGTCACGAGCCTTGACTGAAAAATTAGCGGGTCTTTTTCCGTACTTTGCGATTCGCAACGGGTGATTCAAATACTTTCTCACCCCGCAAATACTCACGCAATTTATCCGAATCAGGAATGACAATTTTTTTTTTGCTGCTTATAATAAGATTTTTTTTCTCCATAAAAGCCATCACCCGAA
>MHFC01000103.1:1806-12922 GCA_001804025.1 Omnitrophica bacterium GWA2_52_8
ATTCGCACACATTCGCCGCAGCACATTTTGAAAAACCTTTGGAAATCTCCCGAGAATTTCGCGAAACAAATTCGCCGGAACAACCAGCACTTTCGACGCGGCTTCGCTCATTGCGGTCACCGGATAACTTTTTCCGTCCAAAACCGGAAGACAGCAAAACAGGTCCCCCCTGCCGGCAATGCATGTGGCCGAGGCCGAACCGGAAGCTGTTTGATAGCCCAAAACTGCCTTTCCTTGGATCATGATCCAAACTTCGGATGATTTCTGTCCCTCTTCAAAAATAACTTGCCCCCGTGAAAAACGTTGAATCCTCGAGGCGATTGCAAGTTGCCCAATCGCTTCCTCGGGCAGTTCCGCAAGTTCCGCATTCAACTTTAGGGCTTGGCGAATTTCCTCCGCAAGAGGTGCGCTGCGCTCCAGAATTACAAGTCTTTTCTCAAGCACAGGCGACTGGCTTGTCATATGCGCTTCCAGGTGACCCCTTCCAAGTCAATCCTCAGGGCATTCAGTTCACGGAGAAACCTTTCTCGCGATTGCGCCGATTCTTCAAGGAGGTCATTGACAATTTTTTTATAATATTCGATACCCTCGCTTACATTCTTTCTAAACTCTGCGAAATAGTCGGTTTCTTTGGCGGTTATTTGTGCGGACGCTTTTAAAACCAGTCCCTTCAAATAATTCACATACAGTCTTAACTCATTGACAAACACATGCGGCCGGTCTCGCTTTGGATTTAAGATATTGGCCTTGCCATAAATATGCCCCATCATTTCTTTTAATGAAAATACTCTTGAAAAATAAATCAGGTTGGGCCCAGGACACACTGCGGGAACCGGCTTAAATCCGTTGCGGGACAAACCATATTTCAAAATCGCTCCGTCTCCGAGGTCGTGGCAAACACAAGCCTTCTCGACAATCTTTTCGTATTCCCGGGCATGTTCCTCGGGCAAAAGATGCTTTTCTTTCAACTGGTCTATCTTTTTTGACTGGTATTGCGAAGACGCCGTACAGATCGGAATCTCTGAGAATTCCGTGTTAAAAGCCATAAATTTATTGAGACAGGGACTGCCCGGCTTGCCCGAGGCAATTCTCTTGACACGCACGGCTTCGCTCGCACTATTCCTCAGGTTATAAATCGGCAGCCCCAACGGCGACGCATTGCTCAAATAAAGAGTCTGCTCATCTGTGTTCGTAAGTTTTTTTAAGGTGTCGTCGTCCACGCTGGTGACCTCGGGAACCAATAAAAAGGGCGTTCCCCAACCCACGCCATCCAATTGGTAGTGTCTCATCAAAAAACGGTGCTCTTGACATGTGCCGATACCCCCTTGTACCGTAATGCGCGTAGAAGGCTGCGTCGCGCAATCAATCCCCTTTTTCGCCGCAAGCGCAGCCCGGTAAAATTCAAATAACTCATGGGTAAATTCTTCCCGCCGGCTTTTAAATTCTTCCAATATCGGTCCCAGCAAATACCCCGCCGTGGGGAACGCGTGCCCTCCGCAATTCAACCCCGATTCAATCCGAAACTCAGAAATCCAAATTCCTTTTTTAGCAAATATTTTCCCTTGAATAAACGCTGAACGAAAATCACTCACCTTAATAATAACTTTTTTCTTAATCACGCCCTGTGTGTTCACGTAGAAATCTTCAAAATTCTCAACATAACTGTAAAGGTAAGGGTTAAGACCCGCGGAGAAGATAACGGACGCGCTTAAGTCGCTGTTGGCGAACCCTCGCAGGGCGGCCAATGCGTCTGAATATTCACGCGGCAATTTTTTTCCGTTTTTGAATCCCTCCCGGTCAAGCTTTGTTAAAATATTCACGTCGATTGACCCAGCCACGACACTTTCCCGCAAAAACGTCTGAAGGCGCAGTTTCTCCGCGCCCGAAGACAGGCTTAACATCGAAAGATATTGCTTTTTGAGTTCCGAAGCGTCGTCTAAGAGTTCGAAATATTTTGTGATCTCGGACCCTTTTTCGAATGGTGACGCCTTCAGGTCTTCCACTTGTTTGGTCACGATGCGGTTGACGAAATTTAAATACGCCGTAATCCGGCATGCCCGAGAATCAGCCGAGTCCTTGGAAATCGCATCAAACGGCTCGTGATAAAGGTGACTGTAATATTCACGTATCTTTTCCATAAGGTTATCGTCAACGGACATGACGGAAGAAATTCCGTAACGCGCCACTTTAAGCGGCGTATCAATCGTAAAACCGGTTCCCATGACGGGGATATGCACTGAATGGGGCTGCACTTTGCAAGTCTCCTTTATCAATCCGGGCGGCGCTTTTTCATCCATCGCTATTCACCGCGGTATCGCTGAAACGCGAGGCACGCGTTCGTACCCCCAAAACCAAAATTATTGGATATCACCGTATTTAAATTTGTCTGATCAAAAGTTTTCGTTACAATCGGCATGCCCTTAGCCGCTTCATCCAGTTCATTTATATTTGCCGACGCCGCAATAAAATTATTTTCAAGCATCAACAGCGAATAAATTGCCTCGTGAACACCGGCAGCCCCCAGAGAATGCCCTGATAGGGACTTCGTTGAACTGATGGGGGGGACATCCTCACCAAACGCTTCTCTGATCGCCTTCAGTTCCGCGACATCGCCAACCGGAGTGCTCGTTCCGTGAGCATTAATATAATCCACTTTGCCGTTTACCGTTTGCAATGCTTGCCTCATACAGCGAACCGCGCCTTCACCTGACGGAACCACCATGTCATAGCCATCGGAAGTCACTCCATACCCCACAAGCTCAGCGCGAATATTGGCTCCTCTTTTTAAAGCGTGTTCCAATGCTTCCAAAACCACAATGCCGGCGCCTCCCGCAATCACAAACCCATCGCGCTCTGAATCATACGGCCGGGAAGCTGATTCGGGCTTGTCGTTGTATTTTGAAGACAAGGCGCCCATCGCGTCGAAAAGAAGGCTTAAAGTCCAGTGCTCCTCCTCTCCTCCTCCCGCAAAGATAATATCCTGCCTGCCGCGTTGAATCTGTTCCATGGCACTTCCGATACAGTGAGCGCTCGTTGCGCATGCCGAAGAGATTGAATAGTTAATCCCCTTGATTTTAAAAGAATTGGCCAAACAAGCGGATACAGTACTGCTCATGGTTCGCGGAACCATAAATGTACTGACACGACGAATCCCCTTTTTTCTTAACAAATCGGCTGCCTCAACTAAATTCGCCGAAGACGCGCCGCCCGAGCCGGCAATTACCCCCGTATTAAAGCTGGAAACCTGATCGGCTGTTAACCCCGCATCTTCGATCGCTTGTTGCATCGAAAGATATGCAAATGCGGCGGCATCTCCCATAAACCGCAGGAAGCTGCGGTCAATTTTGTTTTTCATCCCTACCGTCGAGATACTGCCTGACACCTGACTGCGCAATCCCAGACGCTTATACTCCTCATTAAACCGGATTCCTGACCGTCCTTGTTTTAAAGACTCCAATACACTTTTTTTGTTATCCCCCAAGCATGAAACAATTCCATAACCGGTCACAACCACTCGTCTCATATAGAAATAATAAATAAATCCGATTTGCTGCGTTCTTTAAGATTTGATTTTCTAATTCCGGTCCCGGCGACACTCCGCCCAATTATTCGCATAAGCATATCCTAATTTAGGCCAAAAAACAATCTTTTTGGGGCTGTCCGATGATAGGTATTTCTTAAATTCAGAGAGAGATTCGCGTGATTAAACCTTGCTAAAAAAATACGGCGCGGAATAAGCCTTGCGCTTATGCGCGAGGACTTCCCCGGAAGACCTTGACGGTCTTTCCGGCGACAATAAATTAACACCGGGATACGGGTTCGATTGGCGTGCGGACTCATCCCGTATCCTTGCAAAAAGCGCCGCGCCGGACACGTCCTTCCTCTGAAGCGCCGGCGCTGTGCTTTTTTATCGGAAAAAGCGGGATACGCCCTTGCGCTCATGCGCAAGGACTTCTCCGGAAGACCTTGACGGTCTTTCCGGCGACAATAAATTAACAGCGGGATACGGGAATCGAACCCGTCTAACCAGCTTGGGAAGCTGGGACATTACCACTATGCTAATCCCGCTTAAAACGAGCAGAATCTCTTGAAAATTTCCAGACGTTCGCGAATGTTATCTTGACTGATGCGCCTCAAAGCTTCAAGTCCGAAATCTTCCACGGTGTGGGATGCGACAATCTGCCCCAAAGCCACTGAGCGCTTCATCGATGCAAACGACAAGTCCCCGGAAGCCGCCAAACTCCCCATCAATCCGCCCGCAAATGTGTCGCCGGCCCCGGTCGGGTCAAAAACATTTTCAAGCGGATACGCAGGAAGCGCGAAAAATTCATGGTTATAAAACAGCAGGACGCCGTGTTCGCCTTTTTTAATGATCACATGTCCCGGCCCCATGGCCCGCACTTTCTGTGCCGCACGGATCAGATTGGGCTCCTGCGTCAATTGCCGCGCTTCGCCGTCATTAAGGACGACACAATCGATGCGCGCCAGGACCTTAAGCAATTCCGCCCGCTTGTTTTCAATCCAGAAATTCATCGTGTCACACGCCACATATTTTAGTTTTCGCCGGTCGAGCTGGTTTAAAACGTCAAGCTGCAGCGCAGGATCTATGTTTGCAAGGAAAACGTATTTGGGCTGTGTCTTGAAAGTCAGTTCCGGCTTGAACTTAAGAAGAACATTGAGTTGTGTCTCCAGGGTTTTTGCCGTATTCAGGTCATTTCCATATTGCCCCTTCCAGCAAAAAGTTTTACCGGGCAGAGTCTTCAAATGCGTCATATCGACTGGGCGTTCAGCCAAAATCCCGCGGTATTCTTCCGGAAAATCCTCTCCGACAACGGCAACCAGCGCAACCGGCGTAAACAAGCCGGCCGCATAGGAAAAATACGAAGCCGACCCTCCGAAAACACGCTCGCGCTTTCCAAAAGGCGTCTCAACCTGGTCAATCGCAACCGTCCCGATGACGGCGAGTTTGGCCGCTTCAGACATTTTGCAGTTTTCCGCTGTCAATCCGGGAGCAAAGTGCTCTCGCCCGGGCATAAACATCCTCCTCATCAAATAACGCTCTCACGACGGCGATCCTTTCGGCCCCGGACCCAAGGACTTCACCCACATTACTCAGATTAATGCCGCCGATAGCGACAAACGGCTTGTCCTGTCTTCCGGTTTTCACCGCGAGCCGTTTGAAATTTACCACCTGGGAAATCAAACCGGTTCCGACTGGAGTATAATCCTGCTTTGTCGGCGTCGCAAAAACCGGCCCGACACCGAAATAATCGACATCCTCCAGCATCACGGCTTCTGCCTGTGCGAGAGTGTGCGTTGATTTTCCGATCCACATGCGGCAATCGGCCTTGGCCATTAACTTCCGCGCTTCCGAAACAGGAAGATCATCCTGCCCGAGGTGGATGCCATCCGCACGCGTGGCCAATGCAATGTCCAGACGGTCGTTAACAAAGTACATTCTCTGATATTTGTCCGCTAGGTGCCGTATCTTGTGCCCGATCCTGCAAAGCTCTGAATCGTTCAAAAACTTCGACCTCAGCTGGACGATGTCAGCACCGCCGCGGTAGGCCGCATCAATTTTTTGCAAAATACCGGGGTCATTTTCCCGGATATCCGTGACCGCATAGAGACGAAATGGCCGCACAGCCAATCCTTAAATTAAAAAATTAAACCGCATCTAACCCGCATTTCTCATCGCCAATGAGAAATGCCCTCGAAGAGGCTGTGGTGCAAATGGGCTTTTCCGTTTGTACCCCAGGGGTTGTCTTTTGCGCCCTGTTAAAACGCGGGCGCAAAACTTTGGATGGAACCCCATGTGTCCAAAGCGGTTTTCTCATCGATTAGGCGAATCAATGAGAAAACCGGGCTAAAAGTTTTAACAACCGAGTCGTCGAGCGCCCGGGCACCAGCCGGACCCTTTTAACACTTCCGCCCCAGCTCATCACTTCCATAGCCCCTGCAATGTCCTTGAGCTTCCAGTCGGCTCCTTTGACAAGGACAGCGGGACGGACACGGCAGATAAGCTTCAACGGGGTGGGTTCATCAAAAATGACGACGAAATCGACGCAATCAAGCGCGGCCAGCACAAAAGCACGGTCCGCCTGAGGATTCAGCGGCCTGCCGGGTCCTTTGTAACTGCGGACGGAGCGGTCGGAATTAAGCCCCACAACGAGAATGTCGCCCGCGGCCCGTGCTTTTTCGAGATATGACACGTGCCCGCGGTGCAGAATATCAAAAGTGCCGTTGGTAAAAACAACCTTGCGCCGTTCCCGGCGCCAGCGTTGACACATCCGGTTGAGCGCTGAACGTTTTAAGATTTTTTTTTTCAGCATGAAATCAGCCAAAAAGGGTGTTTTCGATGACTTCAGAAACCGCGTGGAGGGCCGTGATATGCATTTCCTGAACATGAGAAGTTTCAGCCGTCATGGACTGAAAGCAAAGGTCCACCTGGTCTTTCAGAAGCCCCCCGCTCAATCCGGTAAACCCCAGAACGGTCATCCCTTTGTCTTTGGCACATTGGACCGCTTTGAGGACATTTTTTGAATTTCCGCTCGTGGAAATCGCGATTAATACGTCGCCTTCGGCCCCAAGCCCTTCTATTTGCCGCGAAAAAACGTCCACATAATCATAATCGTTGGCAACGGACGTCAAAACCGAAGTATCGGTCGTCAGCGCAATCGCGGGAAGACTGCGCCTTTCTTTTTTATACCGCCCTACAAATTCAGCCGCAATATGCTGCGCGTCCGCTGCGCTGCCGCCGTTGCCGCAGAGTAGAATTTTTTTGCCTGCCTTGAGGGCCCTGAGAAGTTCGCGGGCCATCGCCTCGAGAAGCGCGTTGCCGTTCTGCGAAAAGGTCTTTTCGAAGGCGCCGGTATGACGTTCAATGATCTGAGAGATCTGGATTTGCATGAGTGATTAACCGAAAAAGAGCTTGGCCATTTCGTAATAATGCATCGGGACCACTTTTAGCTCACCAACCGCACTGGCCAGCGGCACCGGTAGGATTTTAGTCCCCTGCAAACTGACCATATAACCAAATTTACCTTCCTTGACGAGATCAAACGCATGAAATCCGAAGCGTGTCCCGAGCACACGGTCAAAGGCTGTCGGCGAGCCGCCTCTTTGAATATGCCCCAAAACCGTCACACGCGTCTCAAAACCTGTTTTTTGTTCGATCAAACTGCCGATCACATTCCCGATGCCGCCAAGACGCACATGGCCAAACTGGTCTTTTTCCGAGTCTGCAACAACACCTGCATCTTTCAAAACCGCCCCTTCGGCGACGGCGACAATACTGAAACTTCGGCCGCGCGCATGGCGCTTGCGAATCAAATTGCAGACTTCTTCGATGTCTACGGGGACTTCCGGGATCAAAATCACATCGGCACCGCCGGCAATGCCAGCTTCCAAAGCGATCCAGCCCGCATGCCGGCCCATGATTTCGGCCACCATCACCCGGTTGTGCGATTCCGCCGTGCTGTGAAGACGGTCGATACACTCCATCGCAATGTTCAACGCGGTATCATAACCGAATGTGTAATCCGTCGCGCTCAAGTCGTTGTCGATGGTCTTCGGCACCCCGATAACCGGCACGCCTTCCTGACACAACTTGTTGGCCGCACCCAGCGTATCTTCACCGCCGACCGCAATGACCGCTTTGAGCTGGTTTTTAGCCACGTTATCTTTTAATTTTTTAAGATCGCCGTCTTTCTTATAGGGATTTGTCCGGGACGTTCCCAGGATGGTTCCGCCTTTGGGCAGAATCCCGGAAACGGAGCTTTCCGTAAGTTCGTCAAAGGCGTTCTCAATAACGCCTTTCCATCCGTTTTTAAACCCCAAAACGCGCCACCCTTCAGCTTTGGCGCGTTTGACAACGGCCCTGATGACTGAATTTAATCCCGGACAATCGCCTCCGCCCGTTAAAATGCCGACCGTATTCATGGAAACTCCACCTCCGGTTAATGCTTCGAGTCTTTTTCAGTTTTATCAGTTTGGCAATGAATGCGTCTATTAAAAAATGCGGTGCTGCTACACCGAAACGGCTGAATTTTCTTCGGGCACAAATTCAGCATCGTAATCTTCGATGCGCAACACATCGCACGCGACTTCAACCCGGTTTTCGGAAGTAATGAGCTTCGACAACCGGATCGTTACTTCCCGCTGAACTTCGCTGAGCAATTCCGGAATTTTGCTGCCGGACCAGAGCACGAAGTGCATTTTAATATAAAGCGACTTTCCGCGGACTTCGGATTTTATCTTCCAGTCCTTGATGAGATGAAATTTCTTCAGGACCTTCTTGACGGCATCTTCAATCGCGGTCATGGTCAACACAATCGGTCCGTTTTCTCCCGAAATAATGAGCGCGTCCGTCTCCCTGCCATTTTTTACCAAGGTGCGGGCAAAAGACAACCCCACCATAATGAACAGAAGTCCGAGAAAACCCGTCCGGAGAGATAGCCAGGGATTGTTATAGACTTCATGCAGTTTTGCGATCGCGTCCTCAATCGAAAGGATATGCATCGACAGGATGATCATCAGACTGCCGAGCGTCAGAAACGCGAAGATGGCAAAAATTTGACTGAATGCGTGGATGACTTTCATCGTAATTACCCCGCCTTGGCTTTTTCAACGCTTTCAACTTTTCCCGGAATCATATGCACGTCGACAAAATTGGTCGCCACTCCGCCCTGTCTGAATTTCGGACGGTTTAAAATCCTCTCATGCAGCGTCACGGTGGTTTTGATCGGCGACACCACGGTTTCCTTGAGCGCACGCTGAAGGATTGCGATGCATTCATGCCGGTCCTTGCCGTGCGCAATGATTTTGGCAATCATCGAGTCATAATACGGCGGAATGCTGTAGCCGGCAAAGCCATGGCTGTCGACGCGGATATTCGGCCCCCCCGGCATAATCCATTCTGTAATTTTGCCGGGAGAGGGAATGAACTGATTGTCCGGGTCTTCCGCGTTAATGCGGCATTCCATCGCGTGCCCCTTGATTTTAATGTCATCCTGCGAAACAGACAGCTTCTCGCCCCAGGCAATCGAGATCTGTTCTTTGACGATATCCAGACCCGTGACCATTTCGGTGACCGGGTGCTCAACCTGGAGGCGCGTGTTCATTTCCATAAAATAAAACTCGCCGTCTTCATCCAGCAGAAATTCAATGGTCCCCGCATTTTCGTACTTGAATGCTTTTGCGGCGCGGATCGCCGTATCGCCGAGTCTTTTCCGCAGTTTTGCGTCGATGCCGGGGGCGGGAGATTCCTCGATGAGTTTTTGGTGCCGGCGCTGGACCGAACAATCGCGCTCCCCGAGATGAATGATGTTTCCTTTTTTGTCCGCAATGATCTGGACCTCGATATGCCGCGGCTGCTTGAGGTATTTCTCGATATAAACTTCGCGATTTCCAAATGCGGCTTCTGCCTCGGCCTGGGCCGTCAAAAACGCGCTGATCAACTTCCCGTCATTATGCGCAACTTTGATTCCTTTTCCGCCCCCTCCCGCCGAGGCCTTAATAGCCACCGGATAACCGAATTTTTTTGCCGCCTTAAGCGCTTCTTCCTGAGTCGCGATAATCCCCTTGCTCCCCGGAATAACCGGAACTCCGGCCTTGATCATTTCCTGGCGCGCCACCGATTTGTCCCCTGCCAGGCGGATACTCTCCGGTTTGGGCCCGATAAATTTGATCTGGCAGGAATCGCAAATTTCGGCAAAGTGGGCATTCTCCGCGAGGAAACCGTAGCCGGGATGAATGGCTTCAACGTCTGCGATTTCGGCCGCAGAAATGATGGCCGGGATATTTAGATAACTTTCAGCCGCGGATGATTGGCCGATACAAATGGCTTCATCGGCCATGCGCACCGCCAGAGAGTCGCGGTCCGCCTTGGAAAAAACAACAACGGAATGGATCCCCATTTCCCGGCAGGCCCGGATGATACGGACGGCCACTTCCCCGCGATTAGCGATAAGTATTTTTGAGAACATAATAAAAATAAGACCGTCTGCTGGCCGCCCCGCTTAAAAAACGGAAACCGCACCGGTCATCAGGCAATCTTCAACCCGCCTTGCGGGCTACCCTTTCTTGATTTTGAAAAGAGGTTGGTCAAACTCAACCGGCTGTCCGTTTTGCACCATAACCTCGATAACCATCCCCGACACTTCCGCCTTGATTTCATTCATCAGCTTCATGGCTTCCACGATACAAAGCACGTCGCCTGCATTTACCCGCTGACCCGCGGCAACATAGGGCGGCTGATCGGGAGCCGGTGCCGAGTAGAACGTTCCGACCATGGGAGACTTGATAAATTCCCCTTCCTCAACAACAGGCACGGTACCGGCCTTGGCCCCGTCATCATACCCCAAGGCTTCAGCAGCTGCGCGGCCTGCGGCGGCCGTCCTCGGCGCCGCATAAGACACGGCTTCCGCGATCATTTTCTCCGGGCATGCTTTTTTAAGCCGGATTTTAAGCCCTTCTTTTTCGATTTCCACTTCAGAAAGCTCGTGTTCCTTCATGAGCTGCAGCATTTCCTTTAACTCGCGGATATTCATGATGACGGCTCCTCAACTTTGCCTATTTAACTTTATTTATGCGTCACTGTCAATTTGTCCGAAATCCGCCGCTTTCTTAACGGATTTTTGCGGGTTATGATTTCAGCGCAAATGCAAGCCCCTGCAGTCCCAGCCTGTAGCTTTCAAGCCCAAACCCTGCGATCTGCCCAACACATGCGGGAGCCGTAAGCGAGTGCTGACGGAACTCTTCGCGCTTGTAGATATTCGACAGATGAACTTCAACAGCGGGCAGCGAGGCCGCCAATAGCGCGTCCCGGATAGCGACGCTTGTATGCGTATAGGCTGCAGGGTTAATGAGGATCCCGGCGAACCCTTTTTTACGCGCACTCCCGATGTCGTCGACAAGTTCCCCTTCATGATTGGATTGCTTGATCACGATGCCCAGCTTCAGTTTTTTGGCTTCCCGCTTCAATTCCTCATTGATCTGCCGCATGGTCACTTTGCCGTAAATGCCGGTTTCCCGGTCGCCCAGGAGCTGAAGGTTAGGACCATGCAGCGCAAGAATTTTTTTCATTGAAGGGCTTCCATTTCACGGATTGTTTTGG
>MHFC01000103.1:12942-21415 GCA_001804025.1 Omnitrophica bacterium GWA2_52_8
CCCGGACACCCAGACCGCCGATCGACGGCGCCATACTCACAATTGAAATCATCGGGACAAGCAAAAAATACATCCAGGGAGAAACCCCAAGGTCCAGGGCCCGCCCAACCCAGTAATAGGCCATGATGAAAAGACTCTGCCCGATCAAAGATAATATAATCGATGTCGCGAGAATCCCTAAGTGATTTTTATAGCCGTAAATGGCATGGTAAATATCCGAAAGCCTTCCCTGCCATTTCTTGTTCGGAATCCAATGGACAAAGATCTTGAAAATCTTGGCAAACCGCTTGCTGGCAAAAAAACAAACGGTCACAAGCATCAGCGCCGCAACGCCATAAATGATGTAGCCGATTAGCGGGTCCGTAAATTGACGGCTGTAAATTCCGAAAGCCGTGAGCGCCATCACCATGAGCGCGACAAACCCCATCAGACGGTCCAAAATGACGGATGTCGTGGCGGCAATCTTGGTGCCGGAGCGTTTCGAGATATAGTAAGCTTTTGCGATGTCACCGCCGACGGCTGACGGGAGAAAAAGATTGAAAAAAAGACCGACAAATCCCACATAAAAAACTTCGCGGTAGCGAAGCCGTATGTGCTGAACCGCGAGCACAAACTTAAGCCTAAGGGCCAGAAACGCAACCCCTCCAAGATACATCAAAAAGGAGAAGGCAAAATAGCTCCATACAACCCCCGATTTAAGAATGTGAACGGCATCGCTGAGCTTTTCACGCAGGAGATACACCATCACCGCAATGGCAGCCGCACTGATCAGAAGCCGTACCCAGACGCCTTTGGAGTGAGAGGTCGCTTCGGCGGTCATGCTTTTTGTGAGAATTTTATCTGGAGTTCCGAGACCAATCCGGAGAGGGTCTTGTCTTCCTGGAGACTTAATCCGCCGCGCGTTTTTTCCTGCAGCGCCATCAGCAATTCAATCATTTCCCTCGCCGCCTGAAGGTCTTCCTCGGGCTGATTGGTTTCCGGGTGAGGGATTTCCCCCAAATGCATCATGGCCTGCATGCCCAAGGAGGTCACGAGATTCATGAAAGATTTTGATGTTTTGGGCTCGGATTGCGGCTGACTTTTCTGCGCTGAAGCGACAGCCGGCTGATTTTTTTCAGACGGCGAAGGGGTGTTCGGTTTCGCCTGATCTTTCCAGCTCTCGTCTACTTTTTTATGGACGAAGCGTATATCCTTTTCAAACATGCTGCCTTCTCTGCGTTGCACCGGCGCCCCCGACCTTAAAATATCTTAGGCGCCGCGGATTGTTGCCGTGATCCATCTGTAAAAAAAAGAGGTTTCCGGTCCAGTGGGGATCTGATTGACCGGAAACCTCAGCAGGTGAGAAGAGACTGTTAAGTCTCTGTGAAGCGTATTTATATCATGGATGTGTCATTCGGTCAATTCATTAATTGACACAATTGTTTACATTTTAGATTGCCGTGCCAATGTCGCGGCTCTGTTTTAGGTTTGTAACAGCTTAAGTAATAATCAGTTAGGGAAAGATGGTCAAGCTGTGCGGTATAAGGCATGGAAGTTAATGAAGACAGGATGTGCCTGAATTACCCAATAAATTCGATGGCGACGCCGAGCTGCTTTTTTCTCAGTTCTTTCCTGCGAACGATGCCGTCTACGCGGTATTCCTCGGTAAAATTGGCGGAAGGATAAATTTGGATCTGGGCTTTCATCCCCACAATATCGGCCATTTCATCGATCTTTTCAGAAATCCCAAGATCCAGGAATTCTGCGAACAGACCGCCCTCGCTGATATTTGTCGCCAGGGCATGCGCCGTAAAAGGGTTTTTCCCGTCACCCGTAAAAACAATATCGATCGGCAAAACCACGTGCATACGCTTGCTCCTGCGGCGTTCAAGCTGCTCCCCGATCGATTGCTGCAAGGGGTTGTCGTCTTTTCTGGGAAAGGCGCGCTCTTCTTCTTTTTCAAGCAGAAACGGACCGAAATCTTCAGCCACTTCTTTTTCGGTCGTACAGATGTGAATGTTTCTCGGCAAATAGGTGTTTTCCAAAAAATGCGAAATCGTTGAGGAGGCTCCGAAAATAAGACTTTTTTGAGGACGGATGCAGGCCGCGATCAATTTGCGGACGCCCAAGGCATCAATGGACGGCAAAAGCTGTAAATTTAAAATGACGCGCTGCATGCGATGGCGGCGAATTTTCCGCTGAATCTGCCAAGCAACATCCTGCAAGGTCTCTTGCGTGGGTTCCCCGATGAGATCGAAGACATTGACGTTACCAATCTCGCGGGTGCTCAACTTAAGTTTGCTCATAAACGGCGCTTCCTCCTCGTACGGCATTGCGACATCTATGAAGAAAGATAACTTAAGGTTTTAATAAAGTCAATCTTTCACGATCTATTTGATCTATTTCTTATCAATTTAGCCTTATTTGCATAACTATATATCTTTAATTAACTTACGTAACTTTTCCGGCTCCGCCCTTAATTTCCTTGAGGCGCTCCTTCAAAATCTTTTCAAATCCTATATCGTTTGGCCGGTAAAACTCTTTCGGAGAATCCAGATACCGTTGATCCCGTAATGCCGCACCGGATTTCCCCTGATAGACGTCATGGGAATAAACATACCCTTGTCCCCGGCCGAGCTTTTCTGCGCCCTTGTAACTCGCATCTTTTAAATGCTGCGGGACCTCCTCCGCTTTTCCCTCCTTCACGTCCGTCAAGGCCTCCTCGATGGCCCTATAACTGGCGTTACTTTTGGGCGCCAAGGCCAAATACGTCACGACTTGCGCCAGCAAAATTCTGGCTTCGGGCATACCCACAAATTCAATCCCCTGCAGGGCGGCGCACGCAATCACAAGTCCTTGCGGATCGGCGTTTCCGATGTCTTCGCTCGCAAGAATAATCAATCTTCGGATAATAAAGCGCGGGTCTTCACCTGCATAAAGCATTTTTGCCAGCCAGTAAACAGCGGCATTCACATCCGAGCCGCGGACACTTTTTATAAAGGCACTGATCGTGTCATAATGATAGTCTTCGTCGCCGTCGTAGTAAACCAAACGTCTTTGGCAGGATTCCTGGGCAACTTCCTCCGTAATATGAATCACACCCTGAGCATCCGGCTTTGTGGTAGCTACACCGACCTCTAGCGCTGTGAGTGCGCGCCGCGCATCGCCTGAAGCGCATACCGCGATGTGTTTAAGTGCGCTTTCGATGTGCTCGATGCGCTGGTTTCCGTATCCGCGCTCCGGGTCCCCGAGCGCCGTCTTTAAAATTTTTATCAAAGAGTCGATTTCAAGCGGTTTCAATTCAAAAATCACCGACCGCGAAAGAAGCGGACCGTTGATGGCAAAGGAGGGGTTATGAGTCGTGGCTCCGATCAGGACGACATTGCCGCACTCCACATCAGGCATCAAGACATCCTGCTGGCCTTTATTAAAGCGGTGGATTTCATCGACAAATAAAATGGTTTTTTCACCCTTTTTCTTCCGGCGTTGAACCGCTTCGAGGATAATTTTTCTGAGTTCGGCAACATTGGATGTTACCGCATTGAGCGGCACAAAGACAGAGCGGGTTTCCCGGGAAATCACCCGGGCCAGCGTCGTTTTGCCGGAGCCTGGGGGCCCATAGATGATCATCGAGGTCCAGCGATCAGACTGAACCGAGCGCCGCAAAAGTTTTCCGGGCGCAAGCAGGTGGTCCTGCCCGACGATTTCGTCCAAATTCCGCGGACGCATGCGGACCGCAAGCGGAGTGCCTGCGTCAGACTCGTGATCGGATGCGGACGGAACGGCGTCCTGAAAAAAATCATCCTGCCCGGGTGCGAAAGATTTGGGAGATTGCATGCGGTCCTTTTAAGGTTAAGTGCTGCCCGTTTGAAGCCCGGCGGTATGGCGGCCGGCTGTCAGTCTTGAAAAGAGGCCTTAAACTGCTTCACCATTTCATCGGCAATCCGGGTGTGCAGTCCCTGGATTTCTTCGGAAGTCAGAGTCCGTTCCGGCGATTGATAGGTAATCCGGAACGCCAGATTTTTGAAGCCCTTTGGAACGCGCCCTCCCTCGAAGAGATCAAACAGCTCAATCCCCGTGATGAGCCCCTGCCCCAAGGACCGGATCGCGTTGTTGACCGTACCGGCCTTCACATTTTTTTCGACCGTTATCGACAAATCGCGCTGAATCGAAGGGAATCGCGGTATGTCTTTAAACCGTTTTGCCCGCAGCGATACTTCTTCGATTTGCTCGATACCAAGTTCGGCATAAAACACGTTGAAATCAAGGTCCCATTCTTTCAGTACCTTCGCATTGACTTCTCCGAGCCATCCGAGCCGCACGCCGTTTGCGGTAACGGACTCACACGCACCCTGGGCCATCAAGGGATGACTCTCAGACCGGAAATCCGCCGCCGGAGCGCCTGCCGCTCCGAGCAATCCCGCCACCATGCCTTTCAAATCATACAAGGTGGCATGCCGCGAGCCGTCAAGCCAGTTGGCTTCCCGCAAATTGCCATAAGTCATCAGCGCGATTTTTTTTTCTTCACGGCAGGCCGCGTTCTTTTCGGTGCCCGAGTGCCGCGCATAAACATTCGCGATTTCATAGAATGAGGCGCCGCGCTGCCCCCCGCGGATATTTTTTTCGATGACCCCGAGCAGGCTCGGCAACAGCGTCGGTCTCAGCCATTTCAAATCCTGGTGCTGAGGGTTCACAATCCATAGCACATCCGGATATTGGGTTTTGAAATCGAGTCCTTTTTCGGAAATCAAGCTGAACGTCACCGTTTCAAAATAACCGCCGGCGACGCATTGCGCATGCAAAAGCGATTCCAGTTTTCGCGTCTTGTGGTCCTCACAAAGCCGGGGCTGCATGGCCGGTAAAGTTTCCGGGATTTGATCAAACCCGTAAATACGTGCAATTTCTTCGATTAAATCAATGGGCTGCGTAAGGTCGCTTCGAAACGACGGAATGCCGACATGACAGCTTCCGCTGCCGTCCTGTTTGGCATCGAGCCCGAGCCGCGTCAAAATCGACAATACCTGACTCGGCTTGATTTCGACACCGAGTTTTTTTTGAATTTCAGCGAAGGCTAGAATGATCTTGCCGGTTTTCCCGGCCGGCGGCTGTCCCGCCTTGAGGACCCCGCTGATAAAACGGGGTTTTGCGTACTTGCGGATCAACTCAAGCGCCCTCTCACGCCCGTAATCAACGCCTTGCGGGTCCACCCTGCGTTCAAACCGGTAGGAGGACTCGCTGGACAAGGCATGACCTTTTGAACTGCTGCGCACCCAGCGCGGATGAAAATAGGCGGATTCCAGCAAAATATTGCGCGTTGTGTCACGGACTTCCGAATCCTTCCCCCCCATGATCCCCGCAAGCGCAATGGGCTGCTGCGCGTCCGCAATCACAAGGTCCTTTACCGTCATTTTTTTAACCGAGCCGTCGATAGCCGTAAAGGATTCCTCGTGTTTTGCGGCCCGCACAATAATTTCCTGACCCTTCAGCCGGTCCGCATCAAACGCATGCAGGGGCTGTCCGATTTCAAGAAGGACATAATTGGTGATGTCGACGATCAAATTGATGGATCGGATGCCGCAGGCCTCCAGCCGCTGACGAATAAAGTCGGGCGTCGGCTCGTGCTGAATTCCCTCCACATAAACAGCGGTGTAATACGGGCACGCTTCCTGATCGCGGACTTTTACCTTCCATCCCGGAGGCATGGCTCGGTTCACGGTTTTGTCGGTGGCAGGCTCTTTCAGAGACAGGTTTTCAATCGCGGCAATCTCGCGGGCAACCCCCCAATGCGACAGCCAATCCGGACGATTGCTGGTGACCTCCACCGAAAAAATAGTGTCGCCCGAGCCGGTGTCCTGTGTGACGGACTCCACCTCGAGCCCCGCCATGGTTAATTGCTCGGCGATACGTTCGACCGGGGGCTTGATCGTCACGAAATCCTTGATCCAATTCATGCTGATTTTCATCGTAATTTCCCGTTAAAATTGCTTTAAAAATCGCAGGTCGTTTTCATAAAAATAACGGATGTCATGGATTCCGTGCCGCAACATCGCGATGCGCTCGATCCCAAGTCCGAATGCAAATCCCTGATATTGACGGGGTTCATACCCGACTTCTTTGAAAACATTGGGATGTACACTGCCGGCCCCGAGAATTTCGAGCCAGCCGCGGTCCCCCCACTGGATATCAACCTCGATGCTCGGTTCCGTAAAAGGAAAAAAATGCGGACGGAACCTGATTTTGGTCTTGTCGCCGAAAAGCTCCCGCAAAAAAAGGTGGAGAATGCCTTTCAAATCACTGAACCGGACATTCTCATCCACCCACAACCCTTCGATTTGATGAAACATGAAGGAATGACTTGCATCCACGGTATCGGGCCGGTAGACGCGCCCCGGCGCCAGAATGCGCAGGGGCGGTTTGTGTTTTTCCATCACACGGATCTGCACCGTGGATGTCTGCGACCGGAGCAGATGTTTTGTGGAGGTGTAAAACGTGTCAAACCCGTCGCGGGCGGGATGGTCGAGCGGAATATTGAGCGCGGAAAAATTATGAAATTCGGTTTCAATCTCGGGTCCCGAGACGACGTCAAAACCAAAACGCTGAAAGATCCCGCAAATCTCCTCAATCGTCGACGAGATGGGGTGCCTTTTACCGCAAGGCGGCATAACGCCCGGCAAAGTCTCGTCAAACTCCGCCGCCGTTTCGGACTCGCCGCCGAAACTATTTCTGCGGCTTTCCACGGCTTCTTCGATAAATTTTTTTAGTTCGTTGATTTCGAGGCCAAAAGATTTGCGATCCTGCGGGGGCAAGGCCTTAAGTTCCTGCATGAGTTCCGTGACAGCGCCCTTTTTTCCGAGAAACGCAATGCGGAACTCTTCGAGATCATGAGCGGATTTGACCGCGTTAAGACGCGCGCGGGCTGCTTCCGTGAGGGTCTTGACGGATGGTTTCATAGGACAGGCGGGCTGAGCAAACTACTTAGTTGATGTTGCATAGGCATGGACTGCAGATTCTTGAGCGGGCGCCATACACCCGGTCAAGCTCAGGGCTTTAAACTTTTCTGTGCCAACTCGACAAGCTTTTTGAATGCCTCGGGGTTGCGTACGGCCAGATCCGCCATCACCTTGCGGTCCAATTTCACGTTAGCATTGCTCAAACCCTTGATAAAACGCGAATAGGTAAAGCCGTTGTTTTTACACGCGGCGTTGATGCGGCTGATCCATAGGCGCCGGAATTCCCGTTTGCGCTGTTTGCGGTCCCGGGTCGCGTACCGCATCGCTCTTTCGACGGTTTCAACCACCGTACGGAAAAGCTTGCTGCGCCCTCCCCGGAATCCTTTGGCCCGCTTGAAGAATTTCTTTTTTCTTTTCCGTGTCGCAGGCGTTCTTGTCGCTCTTGGCATGTCCGTCTCCTTTAAAACAAATCGTCGTGTTTTTTAACCGCGGTAAGGCAGCATGTGAATAATGCGTTTCTTGTCGGCATCATCAATTTGACGCCAGCCGCGCGTTTGGCGCTTCTTTTTTGACGACCGGTCGGTCATCATATGCCGTCGAAGAGCGCTGGTTCTTAAAACCTTGCCTTTTTTGGTGAGTTTAAAGCGCTTCTTGGCCGCTTTATTCGTTTTTAATTTAGGCATGACTATTGTTCCTCTTTCTCGCGCTTGACTTCCTGTGCCGGCTCAGGTTTCACGGTTGTTTTTTTGCCGGTTTGCGGCTGCAGGTAGATATGGATTGCATTACCTTCTAAACCGTCGTTGCGCTCGACCTCGCCGATATCGGCAATGTCTTCGATAAAGCGCGCCAGAATCTTTTTTCCGAGTTCCGAATGGGTAATTTCGCGGCCCCTGAAAAACATGGTCATTTTGACCTTGTCACCGCGCTCCAAAAAATTACGCGCGCTTCTTAATTTCGTCTGATAATCGTGCTCTTCGATCTTCGAGGTCATTTTTATTTCTTTGACGTCAATGACCTTTTGCTTCTTACGGGATTCTTTTTCTTTCTTACTAAGCGAATATAAGTACTTTCCTAAATCAAGGATGCGGCAAACCGGGGGTTTGACGTTGGGCGCCACCTCAACCAGGTCGAGTCCGGCTTCTTCGGCTTTTATCAGGCCTTCTTTTGGGGTCACAATCCCTAACTGCTCTCCCTCGGGGCCTATCAAACGAATTTGAGGGACTCGAATTTGTTCATTCGCCCTCACTTTATTTTTGTTTGCCGACGGCCCTCTAAAATATCGATCTGTGGACAATTTACCTCCGCTTTTCGCTCGTTTTTATCCGGGTGTTCACAATACGGAAAAAGAAGTGCTCATAATACAGTCTCTTACTTCCCAATGCAACCTTTTTCATGATGCGGTGTTATGACAAATCTCGACCCATTTGGAAAAGCCCCTAGGATGCTTCAGAATTGCATTAATCCCTTAATAAGCCATTAGTTACGTCTTATCCGGGCAGGCCAAATGGTGGGCGGTACAGGACTCGAACCTGTGACCCCTACCA
>MHFC01000103.1:21440-34141 GCA_001804025.1 Omnitrophica bacterium GWA2_52_8
CTTGAGGCCTCATACTAAACGGAATGAGGTTTTTTTTCAACACGAACTCTCAGCCCGCCCGGATTTCAAATAACCGGCGAGCAGGCTGTGAAATTTTTTAAAAGCCTGCGCGCGGTGCGAGACCCTGTTTTTCATCTCCGCACTCACCTCCCCAAATGTCGCATCAAACGCGGGATAATAGAACAGCGGATCATATCCAAAGCCGTTTTTTCCGGCAGGCTTTTTTATAATCGCACCATACACATGACCCTCGACAACACCGATCAAAGTCCCGGGCCGGGCAAGTGCAAGGGCCGAGGTATAATGCGCCCCGCGGCAGTTATCGGGAACTTTTTCCAGAATGTTCAGCAGTTTTTCATTATTGCGCTCATCGTTCTGTTCAGGGCCCGCAAACCGCGCCGAAAATATTCCGGGCGCACCTTCCAAAGCATCACAGCATATCCCGGAATCTTCCGCGAGCGTCAATTCTCCGGTTTGCTGGGCGTAGTCCAGGGCCTTTTTGACGGCGTTTTCTGAAAAGGTCGTGCCGTCTTCCTCAACGCCGCGAATCCCGGGATATTGCTTCAAACTAATAACGGTGACCGGCAAATCCTTAAGCAGCGCGCGGATTTCGACTAATTTTTTTTCATTGGCGGAAGCCAAAACCAGTCGCATCGGCACGGCGGAGGGCATTGCTTTAGATCGAAACAAGACTTTGCTGGCGGCGGACAAGTTCGCGGATCCCCTTCTTGGCCGTCTTTAAAAGCAAATCCAGCTGCGCTTGCGAAAAAGGATCGCGTTCGGCGGTCCCCTGCACTTCGATAAATTGACCGCTGCCCGTCATCACCACATTCATGTCAACCTCGGCACGCGAGTCTTCCTCATAGCTGAGGTCAAGCAAAGGCTTTCCGTCAACAACACCCACGCTCACCGCGGCCACATAATCCCGGAGCGGCAACCCGGCAATCACATCGGCTTTCACCAGGTTCCGGAAGGCATCGGCCAGCGCAATAAACCCGCCCGTGATGGCCGCGGTCCGGGTGCCTCCGTCGGCCTGAAGCACATCGGTATCAATCCAAATGGTCCGCTCGCCGATTTTCTCCAGGTCCGTGACCGCGCGCAAACTCCGGCCGATCAGCCTTTGTATTTCATGCGTGCGCCCGCTGACTTTTCCTTTGGAAGATTCCCGGGCGATCCTTTGCCGGGAGCAGCCCGGCAGCATCCCGTATTCAGCGGTCAGCCAGCCGCGCCCTTTTCCCTTGAGAAATGCCGGGACCGAATCTTCGACCGAGGCCGTGCATAAAACATGCGTCTGCCCCATTTCGATGAGACAGGAACCGATCGCATTTTTAAGATGCCCCTTCCGGATCACAATTTTTCGCATCTGACTCATTTTTCGGCTGTCGGTCCGCATGCAGATTTCCTCCCGTCTCGCTTGATCGATTAAGGTAAATTAAGATATTGATGCAGGCGCCCGATGATCCGGACATCTTTCAATTGCCCAAGTGCCTGTTCGCGCAGTTCGGTCAACAATTCCATCAGCGCCGTTTCATTATCGGCTGTTGGCGGCACACTGTGCGCTATCGGCGTAACAGCCTGCAGTACAAGCGGTGCGTCCGGGGCGGTTTCCTTCATCACCCGGACAAGATGCCAGAACTCCTTGATGTCAAGGTCGCGTGAAATGACCATTTTGACAAATAAATTCTGATTCCGTGCAATTTGCAGAAAACGCCGGTGTTCGGAGCTGAAATCTTCTTCTTTTGTTACACTCGACGGCTTCAAATCGGCGGCAATGACATCGCACCAGCCAATGACCCGCTCCAGGGCTTGCCAAAGAATGCCGTCCGTTTCAAGGTAAATGCGCCAGTTCCTTTTTTTTATTTCAGGCATGACCCGCATCAGGAACGGCAGGTACAAGAGCGGCTCTCCGCCGGTCAAGGACACATAGGCATGCGGGCCCGCATGAAGCTCAAGGGCTCCCAGCCGCTCCAGGAGCGACTGCGGAGAATAAGCCCGCCCCACCTTGCCAAGTTCATCGCAATAAGTGCAATGAATATGGCATTCCTCAAAACGGACAAACATATGCGGCTGTCCCTGATAGGGACCCTCCCCCTGCAGGGAAGAAAAAACTTCGGAGATGCGTGCGCTGTCCGCCGTTGCGGGATACTTCATCGCCGCACCGCCGCCGTCATCGCGGTGTCCCGCACATTGGCTTCACGGAAACCTTTCGCCCGCAAAAGACAGGAGTCACACAGGCCGCAGGCAAATTCCCCGCCTTGATAGCAGGACCATGTTTTTTCAAACGGAACGCCTAAACCGGCTCCGAGGATTACGATTTCTTTTTTACTAAGATGGAGCAAGGGGGTTTTGATCGTGATTTTCCGCCCTTCGGTCCCCACCTTGGTCGCAAGGTCAAATAACTTCTGCATGGCGTTAAAATATTCCGGACGGCAATCGGGATAGCCGCTGTAGTCGACGGCATTGGCCCCGATATAAACGAAGTCAGAGCCTTCGGCCTCCGCCAAAGACAGGGCGTAAGTCAAAAATATGCTGTTGCGGGCCGGCACGTAGGTGTCGGGGATCCCTGCCGCCATTTCTTTTTCACTCCGTCCCGCCGGAATCTTCATTTTGCGGTCAGTGAGCGCGCTTCCGCCCCAAGGTAGAGAAATATTGAGAACATGATGCGCAATTCCCAGGGTCCTCACAATTTCTGCGGCCGCGGCAATTTCTTTCGTATGGCGCTGCCCATAATCAAAGGAGAGAGCGGTGCATTGATGGCCTTCCTTGAGGGCCGAGTACAAACACACTGCCGAATCCAGCCCGCCGGAAAGAAGACAAACGGCCTTCATGACAAATGCACCTGGTGCACATGCGTCAGCTTCTCACCCAGAAACTGTTCGCCGACACGGATAAAATTCCGCGGCCGGTCGCTCAAATAAATGTGCATTTTCCCATCACCCCTTTGGCCCGTTTGGAGACCCAAGCGGATCAGCGTCGATTTAATCTCCTCGGTCGCGGGTTTGACCGCATCAAGAAGGCGGATCCCAGGCCCCAGCACTTTCCGGATCATTGGCTTTAACAACGGGTAATGCGTGCACCCCAGGATCAGCACGTCGGGCCGCTTATTTTTAACGGGAATTAAATATTTCTTCACCACCGATTCAGCGATTCGGTCATGACGCCAGCCTTCTTCTACAAGCGGCACAAAAAGCGGGCAAGGCTGGACCGTAATTTGAAAACGACGGTTTAATTCTAATAATGCCCGGGGATAGGCGCCGCTTTCGATGGTCGCCGAAGTTCCGATCACGGCAATCCGGCCGGTCCGGGTAACCTTCGCCGCCTCGCGCACCACAGGTTGAATCACATCCACCACCGGCACCGGAACCCGCCGCTGAAGCCACTTAAATGCGGCGCTCGACGATGAATTACAGGCCACCACGAGCAATTTGACTCCAAGCCGGACCAAAAAATCGGCGTTCTGCAGTGAAAATTGCCGGATTTGCTCTGTCGACTTGATCCCGTAAGGAAGGTGCGCCAGGTCGCCAAAGTAAGCGATGGATTCGCGCGGCAAAATTTTGCGGACTTCCCGGATAATACTGAGACCGCCAAGTCCCGAGTCAAATACGCCGATCGGTTTCCTGGCTCTGATTGAAGCAGACACTCCTGCGGCCTTTCAAAATAATTTTGAAATCAACGGCTTAACACAGAAACCGCATGCCGCTTGCGGATGTCCCCGGACGATACGCCGTCCGCAAGCGGCCGCAAAGCAAGCAGGCGCTATTCCTCCGCGCCGCCCGAAATTTCTTTTTCTTCATCATCGATACAGCACAACACTTCGCCTTTGGCGACAACATCCCCTTCGTCGTAGTAAACTTCGGCCAGAACGCCGGTCGCCGGGGCATTGATCGTAATGCTCCCGTCTTCGGTCGTTAATTCAACCAGCTCGTCCCCCTCATTAACGGAATCCCCTTCCTCAAAAAACCAGTTTTGAATCGTCGCCTCTTCGGCATGTTTTCCAAGACCTTCCAAAAGCACTTCCACCATCGATCAATCCCCCTTCACGGCGTTGTTATATTTCAAAAAGGTTTCTCCTGCATGATACGAACTCCTCACATAAGGACCGGCGAACACTTCTTTAAATCCAAACTGTTGGATCTGTCGCTCAAGGTCCTCGAATTCTTGCGGTGACACAAACCGTTCGACGGGCAAATAACCTGTGCTTTCGGGATTCAGATATTGTCCGAGCGTCAAAATATCGCAGCCCGCTTCTTTCAAGTCCCGCGCGGCCTGCATGATTTCGCTCTGTGATTCCCCGAGCCCGAGCATAAGCCCGCTTTTTGTGACCATCGCGGGATCAAGCCGCTTCACCGCAGCAAGAACGCCCAGGGACCGTCTGTATTCCGCCTGGACCCGGACGCGGCGCTGAAGCCGCTCAACCGTTTCCAGATTATGATTAAAAACATCCGGTTTTTCAGCCACAACCGCGGAAATCAATTCTTCCCTGCCGTGAAAATCCGGCGTCAAAACTTCAATCATGACTCCGGGATTGACCGCACGGACACTGCGAATTGTCCCGGCAAAATGTCCGGCCCCCTCGTCTTTCAGATCATCACGCGCAACCGAGGTGATCACAACATACCCCAGCCCCAGTTCCCGTACCGCCTGCGCCACACGCGCCGGCTCATCCGCTTCGAGCACAAGAGGTTTTCCCGTCTTGACCGAGCAGAACCCGCAGCTTCGCGTGCAGGTGTCTCCCAGAATCATAAAAGTCGCTGTCGACCGCGAGTAGCATTCGACGCGGTTCGGACATTTGGCTTCCTCGCAAACCGTCGTCAGCCGGTTGCGCGATAAAATTTGACGCGTGCCTTCCGAGGTCCCGGCCGGCAGCGGACGCCGCAGCCAGTCGGGCAATCGTTTCACCGGTTTTTGCAGGACTTCCGGGCTCGGCATTTTGTTTCCTAAGTTATTTTGCGGCCGCTGTTTCCCTAAGCGAGGCTGTATCTAGCAGAAAGGCGTCCTGGTGTCAAGCGCTCCGGGATAACGGCGTATTAGTTCGCGCGGCAGGCCGATGTCGATCACAGCAACCCGGCCGGCGAGCGCCGGTCCCGAGCCTTCAAAAAGCCCTTTTTTCGGGATTCCAAGGGTTGCCGTAAGCTTGGCCCGGACGGCATCGCCTAAAATTTGTCCCGAGTCCGCATCCAGCCCTGATGGAACGTCTACTGCGATAACATTTTTTCCGCACTTGTTCACAATGTGAATGGCCGCTAATTCCGCACCCGAAACCGGCTTTTTCAGACCGGTACCAAATAAAGAATCAAGGATTACATCCGTGTGCATCATCAAGGTCTCGGCTGCCGCAACCTCGGTTTCCTTTAATATCTGGCGGCATGGGATTTTCATGCATGCGACAATGTGATAATTGCATGCGGCATCTTTTTAAAGATGGTTCGGATCCGCAAACAACAAGACCTCAACACGCCGCCCGATGTTGTGCAAATAGCGCGCAGCCACCAAGCCGTCGCCGCCGTTATTTCCCCGGCCGGCCAAAATGACAACATTCGAACCGGGATCATTGCGCCAAACGAGCTCCGCCACCCCGCGGCCCGCATTCTCCATTAAAATCAGACTGGGAATGCCGAACTCCTCGGCCGCAAGCCGGTCGATTTCCTGCATCTCGCGGGCAGTAACGGACGGGACCAAACAAAACCTCCGGCTATTGAATCGTTACAAACATTTGTTCCTGGCGGGCTGAGCGCGGTCTGCACATAGCAAAATAAAACCGCCGCATCCTTCGCATCGGCCGCAAGCTTAAAGCACCGACACTTTCTTCATGGCATCTTTAATGCGGGTTAACCCTTCTTCGATTTGTTTGACGTCAAGGGCGTAGCTCAAGCGAATGCTGTCCGGTGCACCGAACCATGCGCCGAGATAGGTAATGACTTTAAAATCCTGATACAGGAGCGTGAGAAATTCGCGCGCATTCTTGCACTTCGGCAGGACATAAAATGCGCCTTCGGGTTTCCAGAGGTCAAAACCCAGGTCCGTCAGCCCCTTATAGATAAAGTCCCTGCGACCGCGCCAGATTTTCTGCTGGGCCTGAATATATTCTTTTGGGGCCTTCATGGCCGAAAGCGCCATGTCCTGCCCCACCAAATTTGTGTTCATGGAGGTATGGGTCTTCATTTCACAGATGTCTTCGACAACTTTTTTGTCTGAACTCCACAAATACCCGACGCGGACCCCGCACATGCAATAAGTTTTGGAAAACGAATTCACCGTAATGACATGGTCGCCCTGGATCGGATAATTCTCGCGTTCATAGATCAGGTCTTTATAGACCTCATCAGAAACCACATAAATCCCGAGTTTCTGCGTAATTTTTTCAATCTCTTTGAGGGTCTCGATCGCTTCCACACGCCCTGTCGGGTTGGAGGGAGAATTGATCAAGACGGCTTTGCAGCCCCCGGCTTTTTTCTTAAAGTCCTCGATATCAATGCGTCCCTTCACCAAGTCTGTATAAACCGGGACCATTCCCGCCATTTCGACAATCGGTGGATACGAATAATAGTAAGGACGCGGCAGCAACACCTTGCCTCCCTTGCCCCAGCTGCGGAAGATAAGATCGAGCGCTTCCGAAGCGCCGTTGGTAATGACAAAGTTTTCTGCTGTTGACCCTGGATATTCCTTGCTGAGGGCCTCACGCAGTTTTATCTCGCCCTGGATCAGACCGTAGCGCAGGTCCCGCTTGAGGTCGATCCCCGCAAAGGCTTCCTGCGGCGGCGGCAGATCAGGCTGGCCGGAGCCGAAACTGATCACACCCGCGCCCTGTTTGCCGATAAAATCCGCCGGACTTGTGAGTTTAAGAATTTGTGCCATAAGCTGTGAAAATATTTGGGGAGTTTATAATTTGAGTTTGTTGTTTTCAGCTTCTTCGCATGTCATTCCCGCATGTATTTTCCGCCAAAGGCGGATCAGCCTCAGGCTGAGGCGGGCAGTCACAATTTCATGGATCCCCGATCAAGACATATGGGGATGACAATTTGTTATTTCTAAATGCTTCAGTGATTAACTATAAGAAAAATTAATAAACTTAAGTTTATAATTTCAATTTTAAAGATGAGCCTTTTCTGCCGGCTCCGCTTCGAGGATACCGAGAAAGGTTTCATGCCTCAGCGCCCGGAATTTTACCTTTTGAAAGCTCCCAAGCAGTGACTGCGGGCCCGGAAAAACAACCGTCTTCTCCGCCTGCGTGCGGCCGCGCAGCTGAGACGGGTCTTTAGGACTGATCTCTTCAACAAAGACTTCAAATGTTTCCCCCAGAAGTTGCTCGTTATTGCGCTGGCGGATCGTCTTTTGAAGTTCTAATAATTCCCTGTTGCGCTGTTCCTTGATAGATATCGGCACATCATCGGCAAGTTTTGAGGCCGGAGTGCCCGGACGGGTCGAATATTTATAGATATACGCATCATCGAAGCAAAGCTCGCCGAGCGCGCGCAGCGTGTCCTGATGGTCCTGCTCGGTTTCGCCGCAAAACCCGGCAATGATGTCTGTGGTAACGCTGATCTCAGGGATCCAGCGGCGCATGGAGTCGATTTTTTGCTTAAATTCCTCGTAAGTATGCAGGCGCTTCATCCGCTTGAGCACCGGATTGGCTCCGGATTGGAGAGGAAGATGGAAGCGGCGTGAGATCTTGGGGTTCTTCGCAATCACCCGGTAAAGCTCTTCCGTAGCGTCTGACGGATGCGAGGTCGTAAAGGAGATTCTCTCAAGCCCCTCGATTTGGCAAAGGGTATCAAGCAGTTCAGGAAAAGCGGCCGAAGGGTGAAGGCCGGCGGCTGATGGATTTTGTCCTTCCTTCCGTCTTCCGTCTTCCGCCTTCCGCCCATCATAACTGTTCACATTCTGCCCAAGCAGGGTGATCCATCTGACACCGTCATCCACCAGGCGGCTCGCTTCGCGGTACACTTCGCGTGCCGGCATGGAAACTTCGCTGCCGCGGGTAATGGGGACGATGCAAAAGGTACAGACTTTATTACATCCCGTCATTACCGGCAGCCATGCATGATAACTGCCTGCGCGCTTGATCTGATCGGTGTATTCAATCGAGATCCCCTCTTGCTTGATGCGCGCGACTTGTTTGCGTTCTTTGCGGACCTCTTCAATGAGCGCGGGAAGTTCGCTGATGTTTCGTGTTCCGACCATCAGATCAAGATGCGGGTACTTCTGAAAAAGTTTTTCGCGGTGTTCCTCGACCATACAGCCCATGAGCCCGATGATCAGTTCGGGCTGGACCCGCTTGGCCTCTTTTAGAAGGCCGAGGCGGCCGAAAACGCGCTCTTCCGCATGCTCCCGAATCGAACACGTGTTCATGAGGATCACATCCGCCTCCGGAAACGGGCTGTAGGCAATCCCCGGAAGCGTGCCCGCCGTCTCATCAAAGGACGAGAGGATTTGCATGCCCTGGTTTTGCAAAAGCCCTTCCGCCACCTCGGTGTCATACATATTCATCTGACATCCGATGGTTTTAATACTGACACGCAGCGGTCTGATTTCCTTTTTTTGGATAACTGTTTCTTCTGACATTCTAACCCCCTGTTATAAAAGAAGTTCCAAGGTTCACTCATATCAGCCTGCCCGGAAACTATTTCTTTATTTTGGATAACTATTTTTCGGAAGATGATACGCATGAACTCTTTTTTCTCAGATTCGGTAAACTGGTAATTCCGTTCCCTCAGGGATTTTAAGAAATACTGCGTCCTAATCCTCTGTTCTACCCCCCTTTCCCGATCAATGACTTTGACCTTCAAATTTTGGATCTCCTTCTGGAGGGACATCTCTTCTTGGCGGAGTTCGGCAGCTTTTTGCCGGTAGACCTCGATATTCATATGATTTGCCTTATACAAATCATATAGTTCGGATTGCTGTTTCAGATTCTGGTCCAGGCGCTTTCTTTTAAGCTGGTGCTGGGCGGTGTAATGTTCAATGGGTTCCTTAATCGACTGCTTAATGAGCATTTCCCCGTATATCTCTTCGGCGGCATCTTCAACCGGGAACCCCAACGCCATCGGATAGAGGATTTCATCGATTAGTTGCTTTTCGAGGCTCTCTGCACTTATTTGAGGATTCTTGCACGTAACGCTAGGGTAGCTTTTCGAGAGACATCTGTACCACGGCTTTTTTTCTTTCCGGAGATGATTCGAGTCGAGCATAACACCATGGTATTTCATCCCGCATTCCGCGCAATACAATAGCCCTGAAAGGTAATAAACTCTGTTCTTGTAGCGCGTATACCCACCGCCGTACGTCGTATTGGACTGCCGCTTTTTCTGGACCCTGTCAAAAGTCTCAGGATCGATAATCGCTTCATGGACTTCATCAACCTCTATGACTTTTGAAGGTGAATTCTGCACATAACGGTATCCCCTTCCGGTTCCATCCTTCGTCTTTGTTCGGGTGTCATAACGGTTCCTGTTCCATACTAGCTTTCCGAGATAGACCTTATTTTTCAAAATGTCACAGATCAATTTCGAATGAAATTTTCCTCCGCTACGGCTGTGAATGCCTTCATTGTAAAGATCTCCGGCAATCCTGCATGCGGAATCCCCGGCAAGATACCTTCGATAAATATCCTTCACAAGCTTTGCTTCGTCCTGGCAAACTACCAATTTTTTAAGCTCTTTGTCATAGCGGTAACCAAAAGGCGTGTATCGCGCTCCCTGCCACCTCCCGTTTTGGGCACCTTTAATCATTCCGGGAAAGACCCTTTCGATAATGCGGTTTCTCTCAAATTCAGCGAAGCTCCCAAGCTGTTGAATCATCAGCTTCCCGGAGCTTGTGGTTGTGTCATAAGGTTCGGTAGCCGACTTGAATTCAATGCCAAGCGTTTCCAGTTCGTCCAAAATGTTCAGAATATCCCGGAGACGGCGGCTGAAGCGGTCTAATTTGTAAACAAGGATAAGATCGAATTTTTTCCTGCGGGCATCATCCATCAATGCTTCAAAAGCTGGCCGGTCAAGAGAATAACCGCTGTAACCATCGTCCTCATAGACTTTGGCACTCCCCTCGGGAGAAGATATCTGCCATTTTTCTCTTTTCGCAAAATTCAGTAGATATTCACTCTGCACTTCGAGGGAATATCCTTCCCTGGCCTGATCTTCGGTGCTTACTCTTGTATAAAGGGCTACCCGCATGGGGCTCCTGATGTCCATTGTTATTGCAATTTCTTATGCCACTGAACGATTTTCTTTACGTCCGTTTCGGTAAAAACCGGATACCCCCGGTAATCCCTGCGAGGCCTAATCCAGTCCTTTTTAATCCAGTAATAAATTGTCAAACGGTGGACTTTGATCCGCTCGGCAAGCTGTGTAAGATTATACTGCTTCGGGGGCATACCGGCTCCTCTAATATTCTGAGCGGCAGAATATCATTTCAAAGAGCCGGCTTCAAGGTTTTTTATACAGTATTATACAGATTTGGGGGTTGTACGGGATATCTCGTTCCTTGTCACAACGTTCGAGGACATTCTTTGAATGATCCGGCAGAAAAGATCCATGCCTTGGCAGTAAGACTCCCTAGCTTTCTGGATGCTCGCCTCGGGGTAACCGGCGGCTCTCATATCCTCTTCCACTTTTTTCCAGCTTTGAAATTCCTTATGCGAACGCAATTTTAGCCTCCATGCACGGATAGTAAATCCGGTTACGGCCTCGTATCTCCATCCGGACCAGATTCTTTTGCTTTAAATGCATAAGGATTTTGGAGATGTTGGGACGTAGTCTTTTCATCCGGTCGGCGATGGTGCTTGGTGGCAACCCTTCGTCTCTTACAAGAAACCTTAATACCTCAATCGCAGCGGGAGTCAGTTGCCACTTTTTCTGGCTTTCATCTTTAAAATGCTTAACAATCAATGGCTTTGTCACTTCAAGATTCAGTTCCGGCATGGATTGATACCGGTCCTGGGATGCTGCCAAGGTTTCACAGAGAGGGAAAACCCTGGTTAAATTTCCACCGCTCAATGAATACAGATACTCGATCACATCCAATGCCAGAGGAAGCTTTGCATTTTGATTTAATCCTAGATAATCCTTTCGCCGTTGCAAAAGTTCATAGACCTGTGCAAGTTCCAAAGGTTGTATTGCAATCTTATCCATATCCTTGGTTTGTACCTGCACGTCAGAATGATAAAGCCATGCATCCAGCAGAGAAGGTCCGGTCAGAAGCCATTTAAATCCGTGAACCGCAAGAACACCCCAGATTTTTTTTCTGAATTCCGAAAGACCTTTTTCGCCGCCGCTATGGTTTAAAGTTGCAAAAGAGAGTTGAATGATGGTTCCATATTCACAACCCGATTTGGGCGATATATGACTGATATTTTCAAGCAAATCCTTTGCCTCTTTGTACAGATACTGGTCTTCGACATCATTAAGCGATCCGCCAGCTGCCACACCGGTTCTAACAGAATCAAAAAATTCCCTGGACCTGCTTTCATGTTTTTTAAAATCAGGGTCCCGGAGAATAAACGGAACGCTCTGCGGAAGGCTCCAGTTGATGGCTTCGATCAGCGCCGTGATAAACAGGTAGAAACTTTCCATTGGATTAACACCAATCTCAACGAAGGGCGTGAAACAAAGCCTTTTTCGCATTGAATCATAGCGCCAGTAATTTCCGACAGCGGTTTTCCCGACGCCACGGTCGCCTTCCAAAAAGACAACGCACTTGTTTTCTGAAAAGCTGTGCTGTAGGTGTTTGATCTCGTTCGATCTCCCGACAAAGAGATCAAGCTCGGTTTCATCGATGGGATTCAATGTGTAGGGGCTTGCTTTTAATCCCCACCTTCTCCATGTCATGCTTTTCGACCTCCTTAGCCCCTGGGTTGCAACGGCAACCCAGGGAGACATTCTCAATTCGCCTCCGCGTTTAACCGTATTACTCTTTTGAAAATGTGACCTGATCGATGAGAAGAGAACCGGTCTTGGGCCGTGAATTCATATCGTCGAACACAACGACGAATTCATTTATGCGGCTCCAATCCGAGACTCGGCGGAACTTCTCAAAAGGAATTGAGACCTTTTGCCATTCGCCGGTCACATTGGCCACAACATAGGGTGAAGGTTTGCCGCTCTGATCCTTCAATTCGACTTTGACCCGTTTGGTGAATCCCTTTTCTATGTCGCCCTTGATATAGAAGGTCAGCGTATTGAAATCCCTGGCATCTTCACCGCCCAACTTCATCCAGAACCCGTTGTAAGCAGGGTTCGCTGAATCCACATCGTAATCCAGGCGAATCGAGTAGCCCGCCGGATTTGCTAAAGCATCATCAGGTTCAAAGGCCATCTGAGTCCCCTGAGTATCATCTTCGGGATCTTTGTCCCACGACCCGAAATCCCCTCCGACATTGTTCGGTTTGTCACCTGAGTTGAAATCAGCCAAGACAAGTTGCGTCCCCTGTGCCATCACAAACGGACTTGAAACCACAAGCGAAAGCAGGGCGAAAATCAACATGCTGCTAAACAGTTTGTTCTTCATTTTCTTAATTCCTCCTTGTTTGAGATTTGTCCCAATAGGGACTTTTCACTTTCCAACATCCAAAAGCTCATCAAGATTCATGTCGCGCTTTCGGCCGACACATCGGCCCGAAAGTCCTTCAACGGTTGGGTAACGAAGATAAAGCTGAACCATTTTTACCAATTCCCGGGCCCGCCAAGATCTTTTGGTCTGCCTTCTGA
>MHFC01000103.1:34195-37779 GCA_001804025.1 Omnitrophica bacterium GWA2_52_8
GTGCTTTCCTTGCCGGAATTAATACGCTTTGCCATGGCGCACTTCCCTTTTTTCGTTGAAAGCCATTTTCCACTCCATCTGCTTTTCGATGTCAATTCCAAGACCACCGCACAAATCAAACAACCGGATTAGTGCATCAGCGATTTCATCTTCAAAGGTGTCCTTCTGCCCAATCCCAAAAGCACCCGTCCGGTGCGTCTCGATCGCTTCCCCAAGTTCGGAAACAACAAGCATGAGCGCTTCACCGACATTTCTTTCTTTATCCCAAAAGCCTTTCTTTCGAGCGGCTTGATGACACTTTAGAATCCACCTTGAGACCGTCGTTGGCACTTAGGATCACTCCTTTCCGATTGGCCGTATGATGATTTCAAACTTGTTGGATTTCGTTTGGTCCAAGCCTTCAAAGTATTTGTTTACGTTCTTGCAATCGGGAAAATTCATAAGGAAATAACGCAAGGACAGCATATTCATCATCCACTGCGTGTTTTTAATTCCTCCCCATTCCATACGAACCCGGAGTTTTTTAATCTTTTTCACCGATATGGACCTGCTTCAGCTTTAATTGAAGATGAAAGATAGATTTCATCCACAAGCAAAGTGCCTTCCTTGGGAATTGCATTGATGTCGTCAATGATGATTTCGAAGTCTTGGATCCCTGACCAGTCGGAAATCCGTGGAAACTTTTTCAAGGGAATGCGGTACTCTTTCCATTCATCCTTGATTTGGGAAATCAAATAGGCAGCTTTCCGGTACCCGCTGTCGGTAAACTGAACCGCCACACTCCCTCTAAAGTAACCGCCATCTCTGGATTTTAGGCTAAAGTGAAGTGCGTCAAATGCTGACAGGTCCTGATTTTCAAGCTTGATCCAGCATCCGACCATGGCGGGATTAGGGGAATCCACGTCGAAGTGGAGCGCAAGCGATTTCCCGCCTTTCTTACCCGCTGCATCTTGATCAACCAGTTCGATTTTAATGCCCTGGTTTGAATCAAGGACATTGTGCTCCCAGGTGCCGATGCTATTTGGAATGTCTTCATGGTCAAATGTTTCGATCCATAAAACCCGCTGAGGGCTAACGCTTTCAGCATTGATGGCCAATGGAAGCGCAGACAGGAAGAGTGCCCAAGCGAACAGTTTAATCAGCGGGCGCATTGAGATATTTCCTCGCTTTCTCATAAGACACAATGCTTCCGATATCAAACCATGCACCTTCAAACTCAACGCCGTAGACATGTTCATCACGGCTCAACGAACCAATAAAGTCCCCGATTTTGTCGGCGGGACGGCCTTGAGCAAGATATTCATCAAGCCTGTGTTTTAATGCCCCAGGCAGGTAGTAGACTCCAACGCTTACAAGGGTGGATTTTGGACTCGTGGGCTTTTCTTCAAAATCAATGATCCGGTGCTCATGATTGATTTGAACCACACCGTATTTCGTTGCTTCGAGCGTGTCTTTAACATCATAAAGCCCCACAAACCCGTAATGAGGATGCGAAAGCACAGGAAGAAGAAAATGGCTTAGGGGGAAATCAAAGAAATTATCCGAACAAAGAATTAGATAGTCCTCATCCGCCTTTTCGCGGGACTCGATGGCGAGTTGAAGGTCTTTTATCGCCCCGCATCGTTTCTCAGGAATATTGACGCCGTCTTCTTCAATATAAATCGGTTTTGTGTATTTTGAATTCTTGCGCCAAGTGTAAAAATCAAGATAAAAGCGGGAATTCGTCATGATGGTGATTTCTTTCACCATGGGAAGCTTCTCCAAAGGTTCAATCAGATAATCCAGCATGGTTTTGTTTCCAAGCGGCAAAAGCGCCTTCGGCAGGTACTTCGTAAGCGGATAGAGCCTTGTCCCAAATCCAGCCGCTAGAATAATCGCTCTCATCAAACCACCTCCATCAATCATTGAAAATTTTCTTTCGCTCAATTTAAGATTTCCTCCTGATCCGGTCTCCCTCTTTAAGACCATTCCGTTCAAACCAACCCTGATTCATTTCAAGCGCGTAGCGAGTACCGTCAGGCGCCTCGTAAATTCGTTCCGGTGTCTTTGGCTCCATGTCTTCAATCTTTAGAATCTTTCCCCGCCAGTTGAGATAGGCAATGCTTAAGGGGATTGTGACTCCCTTCATATGGAATTTGGTTTGTGTCTTCTTCGGGAGCACAAAAATCATCCCCTCGTTCTCGCCAAGCCAGAGCACTCCGGAAAGCCCCTGTTCAAGTTCCTCCTGGGCAAATACCACCCAAGCATCAATGGCTTTGTCACCTGCGATCAGCTCCACGGAAATTGAAGACGGCGGAGATGATGCAAAAAGTGCGGAGTGCGCCGTAACCACACAAATTCCTCCGAGAATCGTGAGTGCAGCCAAATGTCTAAACTTCACGCTTGCCCTCCCGCACGACCATCTGTTTATAGAAACGCCGCCAGCGCATCATGCTGTCCTCCAGAAATTCAAGCAGTCTTGGATTGAGGCGTATCCCGCCTCGCGTCGGCACACCTCCACGGGTCCGTGGATCGTACTTCCTGAAATCAAAATAGTGTTTCCCCTTGTACTCAGCGTCATGAAGCCGGTACTCGGATCCGTTCGGACCGGAGTAGGTCATGAGATGCGTCATGATGGTTCCGCTCTTTGTCACCTTTTGATCCTCCCGCGTTCCTTCCGGTTGATTCCGGTCTTGTGAATGCTCGTTTTCAGTCATTTCGTATTGCCTCCCTTGGTTTGGATTAGGAACATCCCATGGAGCCGCCGCAATTGAGACAGCGGTAGCATGAGCCGTTCCTTACAGTTAAGTGTCCACAATCCGCGCAAAATGGCGCGTCCCCCATCACGCCTTGAAGCTCGTGCTCAAGTGCATTGGAGGACGTACCGTCTTCCGGGTTGTGGGTTTGACTTTCCTTAAACGTTGAATCAATGGCATCCGGTTTCACCTGCACAAAATCCGTTCTTCCCAGATACTCAAGTCCGAGCAGGCGAAAGATGTAGTCGATGACAGAGGTTGCGCGTTTGATATTCGGATGGTCTACGGTGCCGTGAGGTTCGAAGCGGGTGAAAGTGAAAACGTCTACAAATTCCTCAAGCGGAACGCCATACTGAAGCCCGAGGGAAACGGCAATCGCAAAACAATTAAGAAGACTCCGGTAGGCGGCGCCTTCCTTGTGCATGTCGATAAAAATCTCACCGAGCGTGCGGTCTTCATATTCCCCGGTCCTGAGATAAACCTTATGGCCGGCGACTTTTGATTCCCAGTTAAACCCCGCTCTTTTCTTGGGCATTCTTTTACGCGAAGGAATAGAAGGGGCGATCCCGGTTGGCGTTTTGCTTCCGCCGCCTTCAAGCGGTTGGGACGCCTTTGAACCGTCGCGATAAACGGCAACCGCTTTGAGTCCCCGCCTCCAAGCCTCGACAAAAAGCCTCTCAATTTCTTCAACCGTCGTCTCATGGGGAAGATTGACCGTCTTTGAGATGGCTCCTGAGAGAAAAGGCTGAACGGCTGCCATCATTTCGATATGCGCCTTTGGGGGAAGGAACCTTTTACCCAAAGGTCCACATCGATTTGCACAATCAAAGACCGGAAGGTCTTCTTCCT
>MHFC01000103.1:37810-38227 GCA_001804025.1 Omnitrophica bacterium GWA2_52_8
GCCAAGAATAACGCGATTCGATTCTTCAATTTCCTCTTTGGAAAACCCAAGGGACTCAAGCGTTTCGCCTCCCGGCAGTTTTGGATTAAAAACGTCTGAAAGATGAAAGGCAGGAGGAAGCCGGGATTCAATTCGGGAGATAACCGTATCGGTAAGACCTTTTGCCTTAAGAGTCTTCCTATTAATAGAAGAGGGATTGTCAAAGGACTGTACGCCCCTGATATAGGCAAGGATTTCACTCCTTTCTTTCTCGGCATAGCCAAGATTGGTAAGCGCCCTTTCAACCGTGGCATTCACGATTTTGAGGTTCCCGCCGCCCGCGAGTTTCTTAAATTTCACGAGCGCAAAATCAGGCTCCACTCCTGTCGTGTCAGCATCCATTAAAAGCCCGATCGTTCCGGTCGGAGCAAGCACTGT
>MHFC01000103.1:38241-42660 GCA_001804025.1 Omnitrophica bacterium GWA2_52_8
ATCACACCAAGCATGGCCTCTTTATTTTTGGAATGGCCGGGAAAGTGGCCTTTGACTTTGGCCATTTCGGCGGAAACCGAGTACGCATGACCTGTGAGAATCGCCGTAAGAGCTGCCGCCATGCCGCGCCCAGCCGGGCTGTCATAGGGAATTCCAAGCGCCATGAGAAGCGCGCCGAGATTGGCGTAACCCAGGCCAAGCGGGCGGAAGTCATGGCTGTTCTGAGCAATTCGCTGTGTTGGGTACGATGAAAAATCGACCAGGATTTCCTGGGCGATGAAAAGAATCCGGATCACATGACGATACCCTTCAATGCTGAAGCGGCCGTCTTCTTGATCCAGAAATTTCATGAGATTGATCGAAGCAAGGTTACAGGCGGTATCGTCGAGAAAAACAAACTCCGAACAGGGATTGGTGCCCCGGATCGGCCCGGAATTTTTGACGGTGTTCCAGCGGTTCATGGTGGTTACGAAATGAAGCCCGGGATCCGCGCATTGCCAGGCCGCTTCCGCCATTTTTCTCATGAGACTTCGGGCGGAATGTTTCTCATACAATTCGCCCGTAGTCCTAAGTCTTGTTTCAACCGTTCCGCCTTTTAAAACCGCCTCCATGAATTCATCCGTCACACAAACTGAGTTATTCGAGTTCTGGCCGGATACGGTCTGATAAGCTTCATCGTTGAAATCCGCAGGATACCCTTCCCGAATAAGTGCCCGGGCTTTCTTTTCTTCGCGGGCCTTCCATTCAATGAAATCAAGAATCTCGGGATGGTCGATGTCGAGTGAAACCATCTTGGCGGCTCGCCTCGTAGTTCCACCTGATTTGGTGGCACCGGCTCCGCGGTCAAGCACGGAAAGAAAGGACATAAGCCCGGATGAGAGCCCGCCGCCTGAGAGTTGTTCCATCCGTCCCCTAATTTTTGAAAAGTTCGTTCCCGTGCCGGAGCCGTACTTGAAAATTCGGGCTTCATTTTTGGCGAGTTCAAAAATAGACATAAGATCGTCTTCGACCGACTGAATGAAACAGGCTGAGGATTGCGGATGAGAGTAGGCGTCTTTTGTTTGCTGGGCCGCGTGCGTCTTTGAATTCCAGAACCAGCTGCCGCCCTGTCCTTCGATCCCATAGGCGTGCTTGAGACCGCAGTTAAACCACACGGGCGAATTAAAAGCGCCAATCTGGTGTAATAATATGTAGGCAAGTTCAGCTTCAAAAGCGTTCGCATCAGAGACCTTCGCAAAATAACCCTGATTCTCGCCTTCCAGACGGATGGTGCGGCTCACGCGTCTCACAAGCTCACGGACGCTTGTCTCACGGCCTTTCCCAGGGACGCCTTTCTTCCTAAAATATTTGGATGCGGCAATGTCTGTAGCAAGCTGTGACCATCTCTTCGGTGCTTCAACATCATCCATCCGAAAAATCTCGGTCCCCTTCTGATCGCGGATCACGGTGTTTCTTTTTTCATAATCCGCCTGCTCCAGGGGACCAGAGACCGGGTCTGTCAAAAGCCTTCTTATTTTTAGACCGGAGGTTTTCCGATTCACTGGGTATCACCTCCAATCTCCCAAGGCTCCTGCCTCAACCGTTCAATAAACGCATCATCCTCCCAGGCTAGCCCTGCGGGCGCATCCACCTGACACCTACCCACGAAACTGCAAGGGTACCCATGCTGGACAATTTTCTGGCAGGTATGCGGTCCGGGTGAGGTTTTCAGGATGTGCTTGATCTTTCTTTCGGTTTCCTTGACCGAATACCTGTGCCAGCCTTTTTCATAGGGCCGTGAAAGATCGTGCGCTTTTTCGTGTCCGCCTTTAAAGGGGAGCAAATTGGTCAGGGCCGACCACCAGAGAGGCTCGGAAAGTTCTCGGGCATTGGCTTCGGCGTAGCGGATAAATTTGCAGGCCAATACTTTTTCGATGCCGTCTGAGGCTTCCGCCTTGATCCCTTCGCCTGCTTGATCATGAGGTGCAATAGGAATGCAAAATTTTTCAAAATCAGAAAATGCATAACGGCGGCGCGGCGTGAGATGTTTCACTTTGACGGGGATGGGGGATCCCGGATCCTTGACGTTGAAACTTTCAGGCAGCCGGAAAACACGCGCAATTTCACAAACCGCGGGATCCCCGCCCAAAGTCTTTGCAAGGCCTGAAAGCGCCCCTTCAACTTGATTCACTTCCTGAATGGCGAGCGGTTCTTTTAAAAACCAAAGCGCCTGAAGGCCGTGCCCGGAATCGACAATGGCCGAAGGCGCAAGTTCAAACTTGCTAAGCGCTTCCCAGGCACCTTCTTTGCCGTTCGGGAAATTCTTGGCGTCCAAATCCGCCCATAACGCCAGAAGCCATTTCACCGCGTCCTTTCTCCCCTCCCGCCGTTCGCGTGGGAGTATCCCGTAATAGGTGTGAACATTTTGGCTCTCAAAGCGTCTGCGGCAAAGTGTGTCAAGGCGTCCGAAGAAATAACTTTTAACGCCCCTCCCGCCGATCAGCCTTATTTCCATAAATCCCTGGTGTCCCGTCGCATAATAAGGCGCAAAAAGAGCGGTGAGGAAATCCGAAGCCGTCACCTTCTTCGGGCCAACGCGGGACGAATTGAAATCGGCAGTGATACCGTTCATATAAAGAATTCCTTTCACAAAGAGATATTTGACTTCAGCAGAGGGTCTTAAAGACCCGGATGAGCGGCAAAAACGTGGGCGTAAACCTTGAAATTCCTGACCGACCAGGAGAGAAATGATTCAAAGGCCGGATGACTCATGGATCTTGATTGCATAAAAGCCGGAAGACAATCGGAAAGAAAACGGGCGGGAAAATAAAAAGTTCCCGTGGGCTCCCATTCATTCTCCAAATGCTCGCTTGTGGCCGAAAAGCGGGTGATACGATTTCTTTCTCCAATTGAAATGGCGGCCCGGGCAAGGGCCATAGCAGGCTTTCGCACTCCTATGACAGGAGAATAAGGATGAAGATAAAAGGCATTTTTCAATCCAGCCAAAGAAAAGTTTTCGCTCAGAGAAAGAAGGAGTATGGAATCTTCGAGACTCTCGTGGCGGACCAGCCGGATGAGCGAATCTATTTTCCAGGGCTCGGCAAATTCGTTGTGAAATCTGAAGGTGACAGGCGTTTGAAAACGACCCCGCTCCTTTTCAAACCAATCATTGAAGCGGCTTTTAAGAGTATTCTGACCCGCAATGAGAACTTCATCAGTTCCAATTTTTTCCAAAAATGAGACAAGCCATGCAAGATTCGGCCTTTTTTTTCGAATGAGCCACCTGTCTAAAGCTTCGGCGGGTGTGTTTGTCATGATCACGGCCTTCATCCGATCCTCCTCCGGATGCCGTTTAAAAGACTCACGGGCCGTCCTTTGATGCGGACTTTGGCCGTCATGCCGTTCCGGATTCCCTTCGGAAAATCCTCCACGTCGATTGAGACCTTGATGAAATTTTTCTTAAACCCGTGCTTGTCCACCGGCTCGGCATAGTGCTTAAGCGTAACCACGCGGCCGCGGAAGGTTTTATTCGGCAAGGGATAAAATTTGATCTTGGCGGGATCCCCCACATCTGCACGGCCGTAGTCTTCTTCGGCCAAGAAGAATTCAAGACGCTGCTCGGGGCTTGCCAAGGTCAGGAGAAAATCCCCCTTCGCGGCATATGTCCCGTACTTTTCCTGAATATCCGATATGACGCTGCCTGCGATGGGCGCCGTCACAACGCCCTCGTTTCTTTCTTTTTCAATTGCCAAAAGTTTTTCGCCAAGCGAAGCGAGTTCGGCTTTCAGCACTTGCCTTTCCTCTTCCAATGTCCTGAAAGAGAGCTCTGTCTTTTGAAATTCATCCCGTGAAATCACTTTTTTTTCTGCAAGGCGCCTGTCTTCTTCGTAGCGTTCAAGCTCGTAGATCCGCTTTGCATCCAAAACGCGAAGCCTCGCTTGGACAAGTTTCGAGTCGCCCTTTACTTCCGCAATTTCACGCTCATCCTGTGGATTGACAATGCGGGCAATGACCTGGCCTTTCTGAACGCTTTCACCTTCTTTGACAAAAATCTCCGTAATTTTTCCTTCCTTTAAGGCTTCAAGGCTCACCAGCTGCGCCGGAACCACAAGCGCCTGGGAATCTTCCACGCGCGTGATGAACGGAATGAAGGCTGAGACCATAAGCGCAATAAGCGCTCCACCGATAAGCAGCAGGTGATTTTTAATGCCCCAGATGTCAAACGCCTCTTTTTTGGAGTGAAAAAGCTTGGCTTTTGCCTGTTGGACTTCCTCAAAAGTGCCGGCGTTTGCTGCCTCAACGGCCCCGCCGCCTTCCATCTTCTTTTCTTTCGATTCTTTTGAATCCTTCATAATCGCCATAAACGTTACGCCTCCACGAGTGATGTATTTTGTCTCGACCTTGCGAGGTAGCCGGGATCCCAGACCAGATTCTTCGAAG
>MHFC01000103.1:42737-61512 GCA_001804025.1 Omnitrophica bacterium GWA2_52_8
TTCCAGACAATTCCCTCAAAAGGGATGGAAAAGAGGTCCAGTGAAATATAAAAAATGTTATTGAGCGAAACAAGCGTTGAGACCACGACTTCAAAGGCAATGCGCTTCAGATCCGCCCATGAGCGGGAGAGGAAAAACTTGTGCCCGTATAGCGTGCCAAGCGTAAAGAAAAGCACCCAGAGAAGCGGCTTTAAACCGTCGTAGCTTCGTTCGACGAAAAGTGAAACCTGCGACCAGTCCGAGCTCCAAACAAATCCAGCAAGAGACCAAAGGAGCAGCACGGGATGGACCAGATAGATGTAGCACTGATAGAAAATGTAGAACTTTGTAGTCCATGAAATCTTTGACATGAAAAGGATCGGCCAGCCCTGAAGCGTTCCCTTCATCCATCTTTTGCACCGGCTGCGCTCTTCAAGATAGTTTTGCGTCGCTTCCTCATAGGTCATGGTGTCTGAGACAAAGACCGTCCGGTAGCCGGCCCGGTCGGCCAGGGCGGTGTCCCAGTTGTCATGCGAGAGGACGTTTACGGGGAGTTTCATTGCGGAGAATACTTTGGAACGAATCAGGCAGTTGTGCCCGAACCCGATTGCTCGTTTAAAGACCGCCTGATTCACCCGGAAATAAAGTTTCTGGGCGTAGTACTGGCCGATGGCATTCGCCCGTGAGAAGAGCGAGTAATCATGCACAATATAAATCGCAGACTGGAAGATCCCGATATCCGCGTTTTCCGGGTGCTCGGCCTTGGCCAGAAGTTTTGTGAGGGTGCCGTGTGGAATCGTGGAGTCGGCATCCGTCACGAAAAGATAATCGTATTCCTCCGAATGCTTCTCATGCCATTCGGCGAGGTTCCCCTGCTTGCGTTCAAAAGGAATGGGCCTGGCGCGATAGAAAATTCTGTCCTCTCCAAATTCGCTGCGGAGTCTTTTGACCCATTCTTCTTCTTTAACAACATAAGCGGAATCAGAGTCTGAAAGGATCCAGAAATGAATATCCTCTCCGAGATTCCCTTTCAAGGTATAGCGGATTCGCTCAAGCACTTCCTCGTCTTCGTTTTTGACGCAGGTAAGAATCGCCGTCGGGATTCCCTGAAGTTCATTTGATGGAACCTCGGGAAAAACCGGATCCTCCACAAAAAGCGAGAAAAGGGTTTGCGTGAAAACAAGCGAGATATTGAAGGCAAGGATCATAAATCCCAAAGTCCAAAGCCAGGGGTAAACCGTTCCAAGCTCAAAAAGAAGCGCGCGCATCACCAAGGACGTCTGAAGATAGGTGACAAGAATGACCACGCTGAAAAAGACGGCGGGATTTGCGAAATATTTGTTGAGCCTGTGCCGGAGGGATTTCATTGCGCCATGACCTCCCTCAGCTCATCGAGGCTCACAAGCCCGATGTCTTTGACAAGTCTCTCCCACACAAGAAAGTATTCAAGCCGCTTTTGCCGCATGTTGGATTTCTCCAAGGCAAATTCATTTTCACGCAAAAGCAGATCTTTCTGCCGGATACGGCCTGCATCGTTTAAGATTTCACTCCGTCGTTTTGATTCGCTCGCAAGGTTCGACTTCGCCCCGGTCACTGCAATTTCATTCTGAAGCCGTTCCAATTCAAAGTAGGATTTTACAATCGCGGATTCGAATGCCTGGAACTCTTTCTCATGCATGAGGCGAAGTTCGGAATGTCCAAGCCCGAGAATCCTTTTCTTAAGCCGTTCCTTTCCCCAATCGTAGAGTGTCAGGTTGCCCAAGAAGCCGAACCTGGGGCTTCCTGAAAAAATGCCGCCGCCGGCTTCGCCAAGTCCCAGAAACGCTCCGTCCGCCTGAAACATGGATTCTTTAATTCCAAGCCGTTTGAGATTTGCTTTTTCTTCCAGAAGCAGCGCTTTCACGATTGGGTTTTTTGCATACGCTACGCCAAGACATTCTTCGAGGCTTAAAGGAAAGACCTTAGAATCGTGACCGGAAACCGGCTCAAGAGAAAACGGTTCACCATGCGGAAGACCAAGCAGTCTTTCAAAAGCAAACTCGCTTTGGTGAAGCCAGACCTCGGCCTTGCGGGCCTCAGAAAGTGCGGTTTCATCCCCGAGTTTCTCTTTAAGAAGTTCTTCATCATTTAACCCGCCTTCTTTATGATGAATTTTCACAAGTTCATACTGTTCCTGGCTTCGTTTCGCGTTATCCGTGAGAATCCTGGCAAGCTCGCGCTGAATGAGAAGCGTCACGTAAAGTTCTTTCACGCCCTGCCGGACTTCCTGCTCCCGGTAACGAACAAGAGTTTCTTCTTTTTGCTTCAGAATCTTTTTGACTTCCTTTTCGGTCATGAGTTTCCTGAACGAGAAAACGGGCTGCAAAAGTTTTGCTGCGGTAAGGATAAGTCCCCATCCCCCGGATGCGCTTGAGACGATATAATCCACGTCAACGTCTGGCAGGAATGCGCGGGTTGCAAGCGTTACCTCTTCCGCCGCTTTCCGGACCGCTATCTCCTGCAAACGAACATCGGGGTGTGTTTTTTCCACAAGTTCAATCGCCCGGTCCAAAGAAATCTCAATCTGCGCTTTAGAGCCAACGGGCGCTTCCGCCGCTGAAAGAAAGGGGGCGCCGCTCGTCAAAATTCCTGCTGTCAGAAATAAAGTCACGAAAAAAGCAGTCACTGAAACCTCCCTTTAAAAACTTTCAAGAAAGATGATCTTGATCATGATCCCGCCCGGTACCGTAATGGACTTGTCGATTCTTAAGGTGTCCAGCTCACGGTAGCCCTCCTGTGCGAGATTGGACGTCGCTGTAAGCCTGAGCTGATCGTCGATTGAAAATGCGCTCTGCCGGTTCGGGACCGTAAAAAGGGTTAACCCCGAAAGGGCGGTCTTTCCAAGAATTGAAAGACCTTTTGTGAACCAGTGCCGGTTTACTTTCCCTTTAAGTCCTCCCGATCCATCCAGGGCGTGCGCCACGGCTTGGCAGGTTCGTTCTTCACCCCAAGGCAAAAGAAGCCGGTGGAAGCGCACATTCACCCGGTTTTCGGAATGAAGTACTGAGACGGTTCCAAAAAACTTCGTGCCTTTTGGAATCCTGAGCTTCCCGAGGTAGTACACATCCTTCATCACTTCCGCTTCAACATGGTTTTCAATATTAAAAGAGAAGATCTTGGTTTTAAGGAGCGCAAGCGCTTGGGTGCCGAGCGGAACACCTAAAGGTTTTTGTGCATCCAAAACCGAAACAGAGGTTTCAACATTTTGTTTTTCGTGGCGCAAAATCGCCACGGGCGCGAGCCGCTCTTTCTGCATGGCCTGCGCTTGGGGAGTCTGCCTCAGCTCCTTTTCACGGAGTTTCGAAAGCGCGGACTCTCTTGCGCCTTTGCCGAAGACCGCAAGCCCCCGCACCACATCATCTTCCTTGAAAACGGTGCGCCCCTTATCCTCAACCAGATTTTCCTGGACTCCGGTTTTCTGTTTTCCCGGCCACAACTTCACCCCTATCTGAAGGATGAGAAAAAAAGCGATGGCGGCAAAGATCACGGCATAAAGTTTCCGGTTGTCTCTTACCGGAACAGGGTCTTTGGCATAGATTCGGTCTGGCACAAAATCACCTCGTGAAAAGTTTCAGATTTTTGAATTCAACGGCGCGTCCAAGCCCGCTTTCCTCGACCACCCTTAAAACCACTTTGTCCGCATTCCTCACTTGGCGTTCGTCAAAGGCAAGGAGCACTTTGGTCTCTCCCCCGGCCGGAATGAGTTCGGACTCAAAAGCCGGCTCATCGGTTTGAAGGTCTTCGACACCGAGGACTTTGTCTGAATCTTTTGGGTCCGTAATCCCCCGGCCAAGCAGGACGGTTCCAACCGGGAAATCGGCCTTCGAACGGTTCTTGAGCGCAAACTTGACATAGACCCTGCCGCCGAGCCTTGTGACCTGAACATCCTTCATCTCAAGGTCGTCTTCTTTCACCCGTACTTTTTTTGCGCTGCTTTCTTCGTGAAGGAGTTTTTCTTTAAGCTTGTCCTCTGCGATCTGCTCGGTTACTTCGGCGAGATTGGCTTCCTTTTTTTCAAGTTCCCCTTCGCGCTCCCGAGTCGCCTTTTGGACTTCCTTTTTGACATGGCTTTCTGAAAAAACGTTCTTGGACGGCACGATGAACTTGAAGCCCTGGTCGCTTCCTTCGGGCTCCACAATGCGGATAAAAAGATGGAGTGATTTCCCGGACTCGGTGATTACCGTGGCGTTGGTGATTTCACCCACCGCATAGGCAATGCCTTTGAGATAAACTCGGGTCTCAAGGTAATCAAGCGACACCAGTCTTTCATCCGGAGGGACCGCGGCTTTCACTTTCTCAGGCAACTCAAGCTGAATGTGCATCCCGTATCCAAGCCGGATGTCGTGCACTTCATCGTCCCGGAAGGCGAGCGTCGGAATGCGTTTGAAAATTTTCCTTCTTGATGTGTCAACTGCTCTGCTTTCGTTTGTGATTTCATCATTCATTCCCGCCTTCCCTTCTGCGGACACAAACGTCGTGTTCAGAAGAAAGATGCCTATAAGGCCAAGCGCAAGCAGGACATTTTTTCTTTCACGGATTCTCTCGAAGTTAATGTTCTTAAAGTTCATGCGTTTTTTCCTCCCTGGAAGTGATGTCTTTAACCAGATGCTCGCGGTAGTCATAGACCAGGAGCCCGTAAGGCTCGGTCTTTGTGCGCGGCACCTTGGCAAGCGTGATGTAAGCGTTGAAAATGGTCTCGGCCGGCGGGTAACTTGAGTCCAGGTAACTGTAGACACGCCGGATGCCGGCCACCCACACTTTCACCCACTGAGGGCTGTCTTTTTCTACGCGGATTTCCTGGATCTCAAGCTTGGAATAGATTTTCTGGCTTCTCAACTTTTCCAAAAGACTTCCGTGTTCCGGGTCATTCGCGTCTGTCTGCATAAGCTCCGCTTGAGCCCGTTTCTGAAACTCCGAGTGCATGTAATTAAGCGCCTTGGCAAAGTTAAGCTCCACGAACTTCGAGTCCCAGGCGGTATATGTCTCCATGAATTCCCTGACAAACGCCTGAATTTGGATGTCATCGCGCTTGTCCGTCGTCTCATAATTTTCAATCACACGGGCGCGGCCGAGGGAGTCCACCGGAATCACAAGCGGCGGTTTCTCCTGCGCTTTCAGAATGAGAAACGCCTGAAATAAAATGATGAGCGTCAAAATGATTGCCACGATTTTAAAAGTATTCAGAAGCGTCACCGTATCCCCAAAGACTTCGTAGTAACTTCGTGAGTCGCGCTCGCTTGTTTTTGCTTTTGATTTGAAAAGACTCATGGTTTATCCCCCGATCCGAAGAAAGATTTGACGCGCTTAAGCGCCCCGTAAGGATCCCGGCGCATCTGAGTTCCTGTGGAAGGATCACTGACGGGGGGCTCTCCGCTACTTAGATTCCGGATCGCCTCGACGGCCCGGCTTCCGTAACGAGGCATGTTTTCAGCAATCCACCCCAGAGCATGCATTGTCTTATCCGTTGTCTGATGGATCATGTCGGACGCCAGGAATCCGAAGGATGCCCCCCCAACAATCGTGGAAGTAATGGCAGGCGTTTTAATCAAAAGGTAGACAAAGAGGACATTGGCCGCGATCACGAAAATGAGATTCGCCTGGCCGCTTCCGTAGATTTCATCAAGCGCAAAACCAAGTGAGACTGCAATGATGAATTTCAGAACCACAGTCCAGAGCGCAGTCTGGATCGTAAGCATGAGCCATATCTTGAATCTTGCCGTTACCTCCCAGACGCTGAAGGCAAGCACCACCGGGCCCAGGACAAAGAGCATCGCAAGGATCATGTAACGGGCAAAAAAGAAAAGCATGTAGACAATGAACGCGGCAACGTAAGTAATGTAAGCCACGATTCCGACCAGGACGGCCTTGGCAAGCTGCATTTTGCCGAGGTTCCAGTTAACAAAACTTTCATACATCTTCTCCGCCAAAACCGATATCTGATCGTCCTGAAGAAAAAGGTCCCCAAGATTCTGCGCCCCTTCAAGAATCCACCCGAAAAAGAAAGAATAACCCGCCAGGATTCCGACGAAAAAAAGGAGCCGGTAAAGGACGCGCGCCACATCCGAGGCTCCGCTTACGGCACGCCGCTGTTCCTGGATGAGCGCACAACAGAGCGAAAAAAGAAGGATGGCGGAGGCCGCCGGCATGATCGTTTGGGTCACAAGACCTGAAAGCCAGTGATCAGTTGGAATCAGGCGCGGATCCGCAGCTTTGACAAGCGAATCAAGTGACGGAACGAGGGATGAGATTTTGAACTGCTTGATCTGGGGAATCAGGTTTAAGGGATTAAGATTCATAATCTCACCCCATCAATCACGGTAGCGCGGTTTCCGTGAACAAATTCGTCCATATCCTGAAACATTTTCCTTCTCGCAAGCTCATCAAGCTTCTCATCCCGTGAGGTTTGCTCAAGTGCTATGGCATTCAGCTCGGCAAGCCTCCCTTGGGCGGAAAGAAGCACGCCGAAGGCTTCATAAAGTTTTCCCATGGACGCTGCCTGAAGCCGGGTTGCGCCTAAAAGATTTGCCTGAGCGGCCGCCTCTTCAAGATCGACTCCGTCCTTGGCCAGTTCTTCAGCGTATTTGCGTAAGGCTTCCGACTCATCGAAAGTCCTTGCAATCTGGCTCTGTTCATAAGTGATGTATTGGTGGTTGGGAGAGAGCGGATCCGGGACCAGGGTGAGGTAGTATGGAAGAGTCGTGGCCCAGGACTCCGCTCCGGCGGATGCAAATTCAATCTGAGCAATTTGTGAGGCCGTCCCTTGGAAAAAGGGATTTTGCTGGACGGTTTGGAGATAGGTCTTCGAGGTGTCTTCCTCAAAAGGAAGCAAGATATTTCCCGAATCCCCGAAAAGACTCCTGAACTTTTGGATCACGCTTTCAATCTCGCCGAATCCGGCCTCGATCAGCTTCTGATTAAAAAACTGAAATTCCTTGAGAAGGTTTTTTAGTTCAAGAAGCCGTTTCCCGGCTTCAAGCAGGTCTTCGACCTGCTGTGCTTGTAAAATTGCGTTCCTTAAAAGGCTTGTCGCATGATTAATGGGGTCGAACACCGTAAAAGCGCTCACCGTAGATACGCCGATACCAAGGAAAGCTACGAGGATGAGTAAAATCACCGCTTTTCTCATCGGGAAACACCTCCCGTGGCCCCGTGCGGAAAATGTTTGCCCAAGTATTCAAGCACATCTCCCGTTTCCCAATCCGGGTGCTCGGCCCTCACTTTTTTCTCACAAAGCCAGTCCTCGGCATTGGTCGTGCAAAGCCAGTATTCCAAAGGCGACGGCCAGAGCCTTGCCACCACCCCTTCTTCCCCGGATTTTATAAAGCATTCGCTGAAGTGTCCCTTCACCATCTGAAGGTGCCGGACGGCCTCGATTTCATGGTCCGCAAGATGAAAGCGGTGAAGACTCTCGTGGCCCTCATTTAATGGAAGCATCCATCGGACCTGCGCGTTTGTGATCATGGCATCCGCGGCTGCGCTTTGAAGGAAATCATTCGGGCTCTGGCTGATGGAATAGACACAGGTATTGTATTTCCTTGCGATCCGGTAAAGCGTGCGGATGAGATTCACGGATGCGGGATCCGACATGAGCATGTGCGTCTCATCAAAAACAATGAGTTTCTTTAAACCGACGTCCACAAGTTTGGCGTGCACAAGCGACTGAATGATGAAAGAAATCACGGATTGAAGTTTCGGATGATCCGCGAGTTTCAGAAGATTAAAGACAAGAAGCGGCGAATCAATCGCAAGTTTTCCAGGCTGATCGAGCACTTTTGAATAAAGTCCTTCGGTGTAAAGCGCAAGGTTTTTCCCGTAATGGGTAGCCTTTTTCTGATCCTCTTCATCAAAATCAAGGACATTGCCTTTCCCCGCCTCGATCAGGACATGCCTCACATCCGAAAGCCGGGGTGCATCGCTCAAACCGACCGTGCGGTATACCTCCAAGATCACGTGTTCCAGAAGCTGTGAATCCGCTCCCGAAAGATTCTCAGCCTCCGAATCCACCACCATTTTTCCGAGAAGTTCAGATAGATACGTCAAAAGCTCAAAGTCGATTTCTTTTCCCCGTTCGAGGTACGCTTTCTCAGGAAAAGGATTGAGCGAGTATTTACCCGAAAGATCAATCTCGTAATACTCCCCGCCGAACGCCCTGGCAAGCTTCCGGTAACTAAAGCCTACGTCAATCACGATCACGTGATGGTTCTTGGGATCGCCTAAAAGGAAGTCCTTGACCAGATAATTGACCGCAAAGCTTTTGCCGCCGCCGGTGGACCCCACCACCAGCCCGTGATTGGCCGGGTTTTCATCGTTCCAGAAATCAAACTTAAGAAGCTCATGCCTTCTTGTGGTGAGAATCGTAGGAGCGTTCGGGCTTCCGTCCCATTCCTGAAAAACCGGGAAAAAGTAAGCGAGTGCCCGCGTCAGAATCAGATGATCGCCCCGGAAATTCCTCCGCGTATGACCCGGCAAATGCGAGAAAAACAAAGGAAAGTGGTCAAAGTCCTCAGAGACCGCTTCCGCCTCCCCGAGCTGCCGGTAAGCAAGAAGCGTTTCCTTGATCTTTTCTTTTAAAGCTTCGGGATCCCGGTCGCGCAGAAGCACGGACAAGGAAAACTGATAGGGCCGCTGATTCGTGGAACTCGCCTCTTCCAAAAACCCGTCAAGCTCCGCATACTTCTGCTTGGCTTCATAATTTTTAAAGGGAGAGTATTCAAAGAGGTTGCGGTTAAAGTTGGCATCGAGCTTCTGCCTGCCCATCACCTTCTCTTCATCCGTCGTGCGGATCGTGAGCATGAGCCGGTAATCAAAAGGAAGGTGATCGAGAAAAAGTTTCATCGACCATTCATCTATCTGGTCCGGCTTCTGGTGAAGATTCACAACTGCGTGGTGAATGCCGTCCAGAGTCACGTATTGATTCTCAGACCAGGCCCGCGAAAATAAAAGCGCGCTCCTTGCAGTCCTGGGGCCGGAGAGTGAAAAAGGCGCATCTTTTTGCGTTGCGAGTTTGGCCGATGTTTTTACCGGAAACGGAATGGGAATCATTTCGGCGCGGGCGGGATTAAGTGTCCTGTAGTAGTAAAGCGCAAGCTCATAGCCCGAAAGCCTGCGGCTTGGGATTCCTATCCCGTCAAGGGCAAGTTTTGCGATCTCACCCACCTCCGTTAGGACTTTCACCTTCCCCTCATGTTCCGCCCATAGCGCTTCGCGCCGAGGTTCCACCGAACGAAACCGAATTCCCATACCCTCTTCTTCATGCCGGAGCGTGAAAAATAAATGAATGTTTGTATGCCGAATCCCTCTTTTTTGTAAAAGCTCAACTCTTTCATCCGTGATCTTTCTGGCAAGCGGGTCTTCGGTTGTAGAACTCGCGCAGTGGCTTTTAAGGATTTCGGGAGAGCCCGGCTCCACTTCATAACTTAATTGAAGGTCAAGCTTGCCACGGTGCGGGAGTGAATCAAGGAGATCGGCAAGCCCGAGATAGAAGGCATTGATCTCACCGTCCGTTTTAAGAAGGATGTTCCGCCCTTTGATTTCAAAGCCCATCGTGGCGGCACCCGAGACTCCAATCGCCACATCGTCTTCAATGGCCCAGAGATCAATATAGGAAAGAATTTTTTCCTCGTTTCGACCCTGAATGAGATTCCTCATACGGATGGGATAAATGGCGTCACGGATCATGCGCTCTTGAGTTCTCCTTTGTTCTCGTCTTTTAAATTGAAGCGGCGCGGGCGAACCAAAAACCGGATGAAGCGCTCGGTATAAAAACGCGCCTTGTTCCGCTTAAAGGCGCGGATCACAAAATAAAGACCCGTCACGGCCGGCAAAGTAATGAGCAAACTCCCGGTCACAAGAAGCAAACCCATGAGCGTGAATTGAAGGAGAAGCAAATCCCAAAGCTCAAGGCCGAGCACCAGTTTTTCTTTCCCGGAAATCCGGGGATAGCAATGTTGTTTCATGGCAATTCCCTTTTTTGAAGTTCTTAAGCGGTAAACACGGAGGAACCCGTGGAAAAACTAAGCGGCAAGAATATTGGAGAAGTTAGAAGCCGATACCGGCGAAAATCGCAAGCAACTGAACAATGGAAGGCGCGAGAAAAAGAAGCCCGATATAGAAGCACACGCTCGCGATATTGGAAAAACTCCCTCGCCCGAACTTCGCGGCAAAAACCGAAATGGCAATGGCAATGATGCCAATGATGGATCCCACAGTCTTAATCAGGAAAAAGGCAGCCGAGTCAAAAAACTGCTGTACTTTGAGGGGGTTGGCTAAAGTCTGCGTGGATCCCCCGAGGACCTGAGCAAAAAGGCTTTGGGGCGCGAGAGTAAACACAAGCCACACTGCCACAAGCCAGGCCAGCAGGGCGAGAACCGCATACTTGACGAGCCTGTTTTTGGGTTCTTGGGTCTGGGTCATGTTCTTTTTCGCCTCCATTCAAAAAGAATTATAACCCAAATTGCACTTAATTTCAAGTATTAATTTTAGTTTAAGTGCTTTTTTATGAATTACAAGGCAATCTAGGGGCATCCTGTCGCCATGAGCGGACGGGTGACGAGGCGTGGCGGGATCAGACAAACTCAAAGCCGAGCTGGCCTGCGCCATCCGTTACGATCACATAGGATTCTTCTGGGCGGGGCCCCAGATCCACATCATGATTGGCGGGAACCTGTTCAGTGCCGGATGCGGAATCCTCAAGGAAACGGTCGCCATCGGCATGGTTTTCGCGGGAGGCCTGAAAAAGGGCTTCCAGAGTCTCACCCGCAGCCTTTCCTTTCACAAACGACTTTGCGAGTTCGGTGATAATGTCCTCCTCATGAGCAAAGGCGCTCAACCCCCCGTCCACAAACTCGCCTTCCACAGCAAGGGAGGCCTTCGTCTTTTTGGCAACAAGCGTAAGCGCCCGCTCTTGTATCGTTTCCTCATAGATCATGTAATGCACCCTGACCGGCTTCTTCTGCCCGATGCGCCAGCTTCTGCGAGACGCCTGACGGAGTGTATAGACGCTGTACTCGGTCTGATAGAAAACAAGTGTCGGAAAATCTAAAAGATCGAGGCCGGTGCTTACGATTTTGGGATGGCAGACCAAAACATCAATCCCCTCCATCACGCGGTCTTTAATCCAGTCCTCTCGTTTTTCAGGCGCCACCGTATCGGACTTGAGAACCACCACGCGGAGGCCTTCGCGCTCAAGAAGCAGCTTAATCCTTCCCGTAATGTCGCGCCGTTCGGTGTGTGTCACATAAACCACAAGCTTTCTTCCCATGGCTTTGTTTTCCCGGCAAATTTCAATCAGCCGTTTTTCCTTCGGATAAATCGCGTCCTCGGAAAGCGCTCTGGCCTCGGCCACAAGAATTCTCCTGTCCTCGTCCATCTTATAAATGGATTCCTTTTTCCACGGCGTATCAGGATAAGAAAGAAGGCTTTGAAGATAGGCACCGAGGAGCCGCTTGCCGCCTTTTCGGAGTTCATCATTCAAGGCATCCTTTAATTTCTGCGAGAAGGTTTCGTAAACTTCCTTTTGCTCGGGATTCATCTTCGAGACTTCAATCAAGTCCTGATACGGAGGGAGCGCTTCGGACACATCAGAAAGACGAAGAAATACGGTCTTGTCCAAAAGCTCTGTAATGATGGCCGGTGATACGCCGGGCTTTTCAATCACGCGGGTCTGAAACGCGCGTCTCTTTGAAGTGGCTCCCTCTTCCTTGAAATCATCCTTCGGAGTCTGCGTCACCCGTTCCAGAATCCCGTAGCGGGAGGCAAAACGCATGTCGTCATTGTGTTTAAACTCTCCTTTGATGGTTTGAGAAAAGCGGTAAAGCAGATGAAAAAGACTTGTTGAGTAACCGCCAAAGACCGTGCCTGTGAGCGCAAGAATTCTTTTGGAGGCGCTGGCAAGCGAGGCAGCCGCATACCCTTGAGCGCTTCCTTTCGCTTTGTACTCGTGAACTTCGTCGATCTGTAATAAATCAAACACCTTCCGGTACCGGCGCTTGATGTATTCGGCCAAAGGATAACGGCGCGGACCTTTATTATCGGCGCACCAAAGCGCCGCCCCGCATTCGCGCTCACCCCTTCTTCCTTTTACTTTTGCAGTGCATTTGAATTTTTTCTTGGCGAGATCATCCTCTCCCACCGGAACGCCTTCACCGTCCACAATTTCACTGCCGCAATCAGGGCAGCAAAGCACCTTGTATTTGTAACGGTCGCCTTTTTGAAGCACGTTATAAGCCGGCTTTCTTCTATAGCCCAACTTCGCGCGTTCCCGTGAAATAATGATGAAGTGAATCACGGGATTAAGGTTTCGCATCACTTTCTCAAGATCGGTGATTGAGCGCACGACCGAAGCGGAGGCTCGCGGAAGCGTGGCCTCAATCTCCCGCTTCCATTTCCTCACCAAGTGGGGCGGGCAAAGCACCATGACTTTTTTGAAATTTCCAATCCGGGCCGCGGCCAGGCCGATCAGAGTTTTGCCAACCCCCATTTCGCCGGCCACAAACGCGGAGCGGTGGCCGTTGGTAAGCGCCCGGGCCAAGGCCGCGATCGGATGAATCTGTGAGGGGAAGGGCTTGCGCTTGAATTCTCTTATCCCCGCAAGAAAATCCGAGGGGTCAAAGTCATACTGCGGCTTAAACTCATGGAGCACTTTCTCATTTAAACTTTCCCGGTAGGTTTCCATAAATTCTGCGAGCTTCATACAATTTCTCCCCTCTTGTGGTTATTCAATGTTGATTAGTTTTCCCGTATCCAAAAAGAGCCCCTTGATCGTGGTTTTAATGACGTCCCGCTCAATCACGACTTGGGAATCATCCCGGACTTCCTCATGTTTCACCTGCTCTTTCACGCATCGGCCTTTAATGAGAAGCCTTCTGCCCTTATGCTCCAAAAGCGCGTTATTGAGAAAGCCCGCTGAAATGAGCATGGCGAGATGCCCCCGCCTCAGCGGCATCAGCGGTTTTATCTTGGGCCGCGAAACCGGAAAAAGAATGTCCGTCACCCGCCCGTCCTGATAAAGACCGCTTGTGCGGATTTCAGAAAGCGTTTCTTCGGGATGAACGGTCTCGGAATAAAAGGCGAAGTTCGGCGAGCCCGATACAAGCTCATACAGTGGATAGTCCGGTTTCTGTAGCATGGGAATTTCGTCGGTGGATAGACGTGAGATCCGCTCAAGCGTTCGCTCGCTTTCGGGGGAACGAAACGCCCCTTCGCGCCTGACCCCAAAAATCACAATCTGACTGAACCGTTCAAAATAGGGGTCTGGAAAACGGCGAACCTCAATATCCTCAAAGTGAGACGCAAGGTAGCGCGCCGTTTCCTTGTTCAAATGCTTCTGCACAATGAGATAAACCAGAAGCCCGCCCGTTTGAAGATAAGGCGTCAGCTTCACAAGGAACTTGTATTCAAGCCGCTTCGCTTCCTCGTCATAATCATAAGGGGGATTGAGAAAGAGAAGCGAGAACCCGCGCCACACGCTTTTCATGGATTCAAAACTTCCCGGAATCACCTGCTTTATATTGGCGGCTGCCTGCTTCGCGCGAGTTTGATCAAGCTCAACCCCGTAGGTTTCCTTGACGCCAAGCCGGGAAGCGAGCACCCGCAAAGCTTCCCCTTCTCCCGCGCAGGGGTCGAGAAAACGGATTCCGTCGCTAAAGATTGGCCGCCTGATAAAGTCGGCTATCAAATCCACGACCTCAACCGGCGTCGGATAAAAACCTGCTTTCATTTTGCCTTGTGTCCTCATAGTAAAATCCTCCCTTCTAATAAATCTCTTTGAGTTTGTGCTTCTCGATCAGCTCCGTCATTTCCTTCTCGTAACGCTCAAGCTCTTTCGCATCGTCGCCGTCGTAATCAAACACATAAACTTTTTCGCGCTTGTTTGAATAAACGCTTTGAACCAGACCGCCCTTCACGATAATTACTTTCATGGCTCAATCCCTCCGTTTCTCTCGGAATCCCAGAACGTCATGCGGATTTCCCACGTTCCGGTATTGCCTAAGACGCACGTCTTTGAAATAACGCTTCCCGTCAAGTTCCACAATGGGAAGCACGCGCGGCATCGGAATCTCATACGGCCTGTCCTGCTCTTCTTCCGAAATGCCAAGCGCCAGAAAAACCAGATCAGCGATTTCGCAAGCGTGCTCATAAGCGGTGTCCAGGTTCTCGTGAAGGCAAAGTTGAAGGTAACCCCTGATTGCGTCCTTGACCCCTTCTCTCATTGTTTCCATGTTTCGCGCCCCTTCCCGTTAAAAGTTGACGATGGATTTTGCTTCTTCAATCGTGCCGGCAAGCCAAATCTCCCGCACCCTTTTGTCCCGCTCAACTTCAAGGTGCTGAACCGTGTCCCCGACTTTTCCTTCAATGAGTTTCCTTGCGTCGGATTCGACCGGCAGATACTGTCCCGCTTTGCCGTCCCAAGTCGTCTTGAGATTCCCGTCCTCGTCGAACCCAAGCCGGGCGATCTGTCCTTTCAAATCCTCCTTTTGCTCTTCAAGCTGCTGAATCCTCTTTTTCAAGACGTGATACCCCAGTTTCTTCTGAACCTCCTGAACCGCCGCCTCTCTTGCGTGTTCGTTCGTGTTCTTGGCGTTTGCGATCACCCGCTCATAATGCGCCTTGATAGACCCCTCAAGCGCTTTCCTCTGCGAGTTGTTGAGCCGTGCGACTCCGTTTCCGTGCCCATTGCCGTTTGCAGTTTCATTTCCGTTCTTTTCCATTTTCTTCTTCCTCCTTAGTTTTTGAAGTTTACACTTCAATTTTCTTTCTCTTTGCCAAAAACCCTGTAATCAGATTCTCAAGCCACGGTTCATCATGCAGATACCTGACCGCCGAAAGATGAAGTGTCTTGAGCCACACCGCTTTCTCCGTCTCAAGCGCACTCGCCAGAATCCACTCCGACCATTCGGGTGAAACCGGAGTCTCGGAAATCCGGTCAAGGTAGAGATAAAACCGTTTTGTAATCTCGTCCCTCGCTCTGCCAAGAACGATGAATTCATTCTGGATTCTTGCCAAGTCCGCAAGACGCGGGTAACAGACCGCGTGAAGCGCACCTGACGGCAGAATCCGCTGAAAGACCTGCCACGAGTCCTCTTTTTCCATGCGGCAGGGTGTGCCGTCCAAAACGATAAACGCTCCGCTGAAAAGCGCACTCCATATCGCCCGCACGGACACTCTTGAGCCAAAGAGTGAAAGGAATTTGAAACTGTCTCCATCACTGGCATAAGCGTCTGCGTAGGCTTCAAGCCCCTCGAATGAAACTTTCGAGAATGTCCTGACCCGGTCTTGCATAATTTCGCTCGCGCTCATTTCTTCGCTCCGTTCTTTTTGCCGTTCCGCTTCTTTGCCTCAAGCGCCCGCTTGGCCTCCGCTTCAACTTTCTTTAAATCAACTCCCGCGTCCTGACAGGCGGCCTGAAAGTTTGGGCTGAACCCGCTCCACGTTGACCACTTGTCGCCTGAAACCAAAAGCTCGACCAAAAGCCCCTTAAGCCCGCCTTCCCCAAGTCGCGCTATTTCTTTGGTGATGGCTTTTTGATAATCATCTTTGCGGGACTCGACCAAACCCCGGCGCTTTGCAACTTCCCAAAGCGCATTAAATCCCCGCGTGCGAACGAGAAGCGGCACGGCAAGGCTTACGAGGTCGCCGTATGAATAAGTTTCGAGTTTCTCGACCAAAGCGTTTGTCGCAAGGACGCATGCTTCGCGCTTCACGCGAATCATCTTGCGGTCAACGGCGGGTGTCCCGCGCTCATAGGTCTTTTCCTCTTTCTTGAACTTGTAGCCCGCCTTCTCAAGTGAGTCTTTTAGTTCCGCAACTCTCACAAGCTCGTAAACTTCTTCACGGCTGTTTCGGATGAGCGTCACGGGCGGGACATATTTTTTAAGCATCCGCTTCCAAGTCCTGCGCTTCGCATCCGATTGGCAGGCGGCGTTTAAATCCACGTAACCAGAAGACTCGTCAATCCATCCGTAACGGCAAATCTTGTCGGCCTCGTCCGCTTCAAGAACCGTCCAACCCTTATCTCTGGCTTCCTTCGCCCGAAGCATCCAAGCGGAATCCTTTTTCGCCTTGAAGCAAAGCGGGTCGGTGCAAACGTCGTCCTTCTCAATATCCGGGAAAAGAATCTTCTCGTTCCCCGTGCGTTTCGGACAGTCCGCGCAAGCCCCCGCCTTTGGAATCAACGTTGCATCTTTCGTATCAAAGGGCGCGTCCTTCAAACGTGTCATGTAATTGCGCTCGATATGCTCAAGCGCTCCCCTGTAGCTTGGCGTGTCGCCTTCCCCGCATTGGTCAAGCAATTCTGAAAGTGCCTGATTCTGCAAGTCCTTGTGCGGAATTCGCGCAAGGACTAAAGCCACGGCGGGCGTGATTTGACCCGCCAGAAAACATTTCTTTGCCTCGCTTGAAAGCGAGAGAAGTTTCAAACGCTGATAGATATAGGCTTTGCTTTTCCCCACTTTCACCGCAAGGTCGTCGGGACTTGCGCCGTGTGAATCCAGAAGTTTCTGGTAGCCCTCCGCTTCCTCCAAAGGATGAAGGTCTTTGCGTTGCAGGTTTTCGATGATCTGAACCTCCTGCGCTTCGGCGTCCGAGAGTTCGCGCACGGTTGCGGGAATCTCCGTAAGCCCAAGCATCTTGGAGGCGCGGTATCTGCGTTCCCCCGCCACGATTTCATAAAGTTGTTTTCCATTTCCCGAAACCGGCCTCACCAGAATCGGCTGTAAAATTCCGTGTTCCTTGATGCTCCCCGCAAGCTCCGTTAATCCCGCTTTGTCAAAATCCTTGCGCGGGTTGGTCTTGGACGCTACCAGACTTTCCATCGTGATCGTTTCCATCTGCTTCTCTCCTGTCATTAGGTTCATTGCGTTTGAGGTGTAAACTTCAAAACCGCTATTCGCATGGCATCGTTGCCTTGAGTGCTTCAAATTCCTCTTTGGTGAGAGGCCGTAAGTCCTTCGCCCACACCGAGCCAAATTCGTGATACCACCCGAACACTTCGCAAACGCGGGTGAATTGCTGACGGCAGTTGTCGCGGACAACCAACGGAAAGCCCGTTGAAACGTCCACGCCGTAGTCGCCATCTTTCATATAGCGGGAGTAACTTTTTTCAATCAAACCGCGTTCGGACATGGTTTTTCCCCCTTCCCTGTTAAAATGACCTGCCATCCGTGAAGCACAAAACCCAAAGCAAGGCCGTAAATCCGTTCATCCGTTTCCACTTTCGACTGCTCAATCAAGACGCGCTTTTCCATTGGCCGTTCCTTTCGTGTTGCCGTTTCCGCTTGTGCGGGGTTGCCATGAATCCAAGTGCGATAAAATGCGCTCCATTCCTTCAAGTGCGTCATACGCCCTGTGAATCCGAAACCGGCTCCGGGCTGAGACGGCCTCGCCGAACTCGCCGTAAAATTCGATTAGTTTTCCGTGGGCTTGGAGTGTCATTTGATGTCTTGGCATTGGATACCTCCTGTTTAATCACAGTTACCTTGTCCGCTTTTGAAATCCGGGTTAAATGAAACAAAACTTCTTTCTGCTCGGCTTCGCCCAAAACTTCGGGCGCGCACCTCCGAAGCTCGGCTAACGCTTCTTCCTCGCTCGGCGCATAAATCGAGCAGGGCAAAAAAGCGCAATACATCAGCTGTCCGTAATAGCGGCTCATAGACCCTCCGTGAGTTCAAAGCGTGTTCCGCAAAGGTTGCAGGTCGCGTCAAAATCGCGCCGACCGACACGGACATTGACCCCGCATGAGCAAGACCATTTCCGGTGTTTCGGTTCTTTCCTCCCCGTTTCATGGACGCGGAGAAGCGCAAAAACATCTTTTTGAGGTGTAAACTTCAAAAGTTTGGCTTTCGCCAAATCACCCAAAGCCGTAATTCCCCATCCGACATTTCCGACGCGCTTCACTTCAAGCCCTGCGGATTCGGCTGCTTCCTTAAAACGTTTGTTGTGATACTGACCGCGCGAAACGTCCTTAATGCCCTTCTGGTGGTTTAGGTGATGCGCCATTTCGTGGATTAAAACTTCGTAGGGGTCGCTCGTCTTGAGTTCTTCTGCGGAGAGATTGATTTCAGCAATGGAAGTTGTGTCGCCATTTTTCCACTTCGAAGCCCAATGCCAGCCGAGGGCGCTTTTACGCCCCCGGCTTTGAATCGTAATGACGACATTGGAGTCAAGCCCACCGCAAAAGAGTTCATCATTAAAAAACTGATAAGCTCTCTCAAGCTCTGAAATAGCGGGATTGACGGAATACTTCATGCTCCGGCCTCCTGCGTGGAAAGTTGTTTTGCGATTTCGGAAACGCCCTTTTTCATTTCGCCCATGAACCCGGCAGAAAAAGAGACGCCTTTCCGCGTCGGATGCCAACCGCCGTCAGAACCCTTGAAGTAAATTCGGATATCGCAATACAGGCGGTCTTTGAATTCCCGCACCGAGAAACCGAATTCCTCCTTTTCATTTTTGGGAAAGCGGTAAACTAAATCGTTTGACATGTGAAACCCCTTTCTAGCGTTCCTCTTGAACGCTACTTTTTGAGTTGTTTTGGCGGATGGAGCGGAGCACGAAGGGAAGCTTCAAACCATTGGGAATGAAGCGGAGAGCGTCCGAAAGGGAAGCGGAATCATCCCGCCCCTTTTTTTCCTCGCCCGCTTTGGTTTTTCGTCTTTCTTCGTGACCCATTTTCCACCACCCTCAAAAAGCTTTTGGCGCCCGCAGCAAGGGGGTGCGTTTTCAGGCGCAACATAATCAGAGCCCCGCTGGAAGCGGGGGTGGA
>MHFC01000103.1:61563-62672 GCA_001804025.1 Omnitrophica bacterium GWA2_52_8
TGGCGGGATGGGGAGGCGGCCGTTTATGCTCACGGCTAGGAAATTTTTCGAACCTGGCTGGGGGGATTCCACTAGCCGTAAAACGCGCTTTTCAGCGTTTTAGCCCGGTCCTCGACCGGGCGGCGGCGTACTCTGAGCGCCGTTGGTAATTCGGCAAGAGAAACAAATGAGGAACCAGAAAAGTGAGATCCCGTATGAGGAAGCCTGCACTGGCACCAAAAACGCACGCTTTCCCCTTGCGAGGACGGCAAATGAGGGTGGTGGAAAATATAAATGCTTTTAGGCACGGGGCCCCGTCCCGGCGCTTTTCCGGGATGGGCGTGCCTTCCCCTTCTTTGACGCTTTTAAAGCGGGTCTCTTGAGCCGCGCTTTCCGGCGAAAGAGTCCCGCTAAAGACAGGCTGCATTCAAGAGAACTGAAAGAAGAGAAAGGGAGGGCCCCGTCCTGCTTTTACCGGACGGGAGGCGCCCTTTGTCTTCTTAAACCAGGATAACCGGATCCGCGCACCGGCTGCCCGCCTGATACGCTTTAAAACACCGGCCTCAAACAGCGGAAAGAATCCATTGACCCTTCGGACACCCGGCTCCACAAAATCCTGCCCTATCAAAACCGGCCGACCTACGCCCCTTACTCTGCCTTACGCTCCACAAACCGCCTGAACCACAAAACCCGGAGGAAATACACCCCTTATGTTGCACCACGCTCCACAACCTCTATCCGAGCTCGCCCACGTTATATCCACCACCAACTGTTGCATAACTGATACCTTGAACCTTGTCTTTTAAAAACCCAAAAAATATTAAAAATTGTCTTATACCCCCTGAAAATAAAACTTGCATCGTGAGTGACTTCCTGACCACCGTCCCTGCCCCGACTAGTTTTAGAACGGGCGGGGGCGGTGGTCAGGAAGCGTGTCCCCCGTAAGGGGGCACGAACGAACGATGCAACCATTTTATTTTCAGGGGGTTACAAATTTAGTGGCCGGGATGGGCTTCGCCCGACCCCATGAACAGCCTATTCATATATCGAGACAGGGGGTCAATGCAGGGGGTCGGCAGGAAAATGCGCCTTCAAATGATAGGACGCACCCCCTGTATCGGGTATATGAA
>MHFC01000103.1:62683-82405 GCA_001804025.1 Omnitrophica bacterium GWA2_52_8
AGCGGGATGGGCGGGACATAGTTGAGCATGATCAAGTGCTGCATCGGGGGCTCGCTCACCACGCAATAGGCCTCCCCGGTCTGGAGGCTCCGGATGGCGTTTGGGTCAATGTTGTATTCATTTTTGAGGAAAATATTACCCTGGCCGGTCGGAGCTTTCTTCGTGCTGAAAAACTCCCTTTTTTCCTCAGTCTGATAGGACTCGCTTACGACCTGCTTCGTGCCGCTGATATTGGCGGCCTGTTCCACGCTTTCATTGGCCCTTTGGGTTAAAAGAACCGAGATATTCGTATTGTCGATGATTTCATTGAGCGCCCCAGCGCCGTATTCCTTGAGGTTCCCGGAAAGGGACTGATGGCCGAGCGTAAGGGCAAAACCCGATGAGCGGGACTGCGCCGCAAAAGCGCCGAAATCGTGATGGTAAAAGGAATCGAGCTCATCCACAAAACAGGGAAAAAACTTGCGGTCCCGGGCGATCGAATGGGTGTCAAAATAGTCACTGGCAAACGCCAGGTCCTTAAGCAGCATCCTCCCGATCCTGCGGCAGGTTTCAGAAAGGCCTCGAACATTCAGCTCAATGTAGACGATCTGGTTTTCCTCATAAGCGCGGATGAAATCAATATCCGGGTTTACGGTGTCAAAAAGCCCGCCGAACTCAGAGGTAATGAGAAGGCTGATGTCCACCGAAAACCCGCGCATCTCCTTTAAGTTCTTTTCAAAGTGTTTTTCATATTTTTGAAGCGAACGCTTCACAATCGGGTTTTTCACCATCTTCAAAAGAAACGCCACGGATTCCTTTTCCGTTAAGAAAACATCCAGGTCCTGGAACGTGCAGCGCATCCCGGCATCAAAAACCCCCATCATGATCGTCTGGCAAGCATCCTCGGCGGTCTTCTTATAATATGGCTCGCTCCAAAGAATGGAGCCGATCAGTTTGTCCTTGACCTGGGTGGCGGATCCCCGGACAAAAGGCGACCAGCGGTGGCTAATCTCGGGATGAATCAGGCTGAAATAACGAAAGTCTTTCTCACGGCCCAGAAACTTCGCAAACCCGTAAAGCGCATCGCGGGTCGTGGTGTCCCCTTTTCCTGAAATGAAGACGCATCCGCGGCCGCGCTCAAGATCATGAAAGGCAAGCGATTCCATGAAGGAGGATTTGCCGCTACCCGATCCCCCCACGATGTGCATGTGCTTCTCGCGGGCCTCATCGGATAAAAAAATCGGGTCGCCTGTTTCAAGGTCACGGCCCAGATAAAACATGCCCGGCATGGCGCGGGCTTTCCTGCGGCCAACGGCATGATCTTCAAGGGCAACGCCTTTCTTTTCCCGTTCCTTTTTCCGGCTGAAAAGGTCTTCAATTCCCAAGTGCATTCACCCCTTTTCCGCCCGGAAGTTCTGTTCCAGGTTTTCCTCGATCTCAAGCATGCTGCCTCCTGCGTTTCGGAAGACCGTCTTTTCTCTTTTCTCAAAAAGCTCGGCAATCGTGGTGAAATAAATCGCCGGAAAATCAACGGCTTTTTCAAGAAGGAGCGGCATGAGTTTTTCATCCGTCATGTAGAGGCAGGCCACGATTTCGCGGTCGGTCTGATAACGCTGGAAAATTTCTTCATACCGGACGGTTTCTTTCTGCATCCGTTCGACCTCAATCGCAAAGGTATCTCCGCCCACCTCGATGACCGCATCCGGGGCCCAAAGCCGGACCGAGCGGTCCATGCGCCAGACCCGCTCGCTTGTCCAGGAATTCCCGAACCCAAGTCTGCGGAAAAGGAAACGCACATCCGTCACCAGAAGATCGTGTAAAATCGTGCGGGGATCGGGACAGGACACCGGCAGAGGAACTTCCACATAACGGCCTTTGAAATATTTATGCGCTTCGTCGGTCGGAAGATAAAGACCTTGCGGGACAAATCCAGGCATGTAGCGGATAAAATCAAAGCGCATGAGCTTCCACAGCCGGTAACGGCCGTAGCGTTCTTTCCCTTCAAAAATGAAATCCATGATCTGCTTTTTGGTGAGGTACTTCTGCTCAAGGAGGATTTTTAAAAACTCAAGGTCGCGGGGCTGAGGATCCACGCGCTGCCATTTTTCGGGAAGCCTGTCTTTTAAACGCCAGGGGCTCGGTTGTTCCGTCCCGGAAGGGTTCATGCAATCGGGACCTCCTTTTTCAAGTTTTAAATCTGCCAGATCGGGGGTCTGTCTTTCACGAGCTTCTTGCGGCAGAGGGTACAGTAATAAGTCGGGTACCCATTATGAACATAAACGTGCCGGCAATGCTCCTGACGCTCAAGAAGCCGCGCCTCTTCCTCGGAACTCATCTTCGCCCAAAGGGTGCGCTCGGGAGCATATTCGTGGGAGCTGTTGACTGAGATCGGAATCCGGAAGAGATCATAGACAAGCATCGCCCCAAAAAAGAGAAAACCCAGGTACCACATAAGTTGTAATACCCTGAAGATCGTGGTTCCAATTCCGATCACCGACCCGCCGATTGCCTTTAATTGCTTGACCATAACCTTTCTCCCGTCGCTTTAAACTTGACTTTCCCCCGTTTCTCATGCAGTATTTGAGTAGATTTGCACTTTTACATTGAATTTTGCACTATATTATACTAAACTTCAAGACAAATCTCAATGGATTTTACTAAAAAAGTGGCGTTTTTGAGGTTTACACTTCAAAAACGCCGCGCCGCCCCCCTGAATTGCTGTATGCAATACAGGGGGGCCAAAGAAAGGAGCCCTTTTGATGAGTGAAAACGCGCCCCTTAAGAAACAGCGCAAAAGCAGAAAAAAACCAGAGAACCTCCCCCTCTGCCGTTTGCAGCAAATCCGCGAGGTCCAGAAAAAAAGCATGGCGCAACTGGCTGAGGAATCAGGAGTGCACCGTAATCTGATCGCCAACATCGAAATGGGGGCGCAGGAGGGCATCGCATCGAATCACCTAAAGCTCATCAAAACCCTCGGCGTGTCCGCGGATGAATACTTCGGGCTTATCTCCCCGAAATCCGCTCCTGAAGACACGCCCGACATTGTGGACTCCCGCAAGGGCTTCACCGTGGAGCTTTTCCCTGCCGCTCAAGGAGACGTCAAGAGGATTCAGCTCTCACCAAATGAAAGCGTTTCCTTGAAGCGTTACCTTGATCCCCAAAAACCCGTATTCTTTTATGTGGCACAGGGAGAAATCAAATTCCAAAGAAACCAGGAAATCTATGAGCAGGGTCCTGGCGCGGGCTTGAGCTTCCCGAGAGCAAGCAATATCACGCTCAAAAACATCTCAAGCCTTGGCGGGATTCTTCTTGCGTTTCAATGCTAAGCGCCGCCTATGAACTTTCGCGGGATTCCGCTTTTCAATCAAAACAACTTCCTGAATCAGCTCAGGGTTCTTGCAAACCAGGATGAGCTTCGTTCCCGAAACGACCGCCGCTGAAAAATCCGCGCTTGCCTGCTCTACCGGCGTCAGAAGCCCCTTCATTGCTTTCACAATTCGTTCATCCGGCATCACTCCGGAATAACGCAGGGAATCCTCGAATATTTTTTCAGCCCGCTTCACGAGGAACTTTTCATCCTTTTCAAATTTCATGGTGCGACACCTCAATTTCAAGTGCCTGCGCTACGGCTTCAATCGTGCGCTTTCCGTCCTGCGCATCCTCAAAGCCAAGAACCCGTTCCTCGCAAATCTCATGGAGCAGCTCAATCACTTCCCCAATCTTATCGGATACCTGGGTATCCGCAAAATAAGGATGAAGCTCATCCAAGGTTTCAATTACCGCAAGCACAAGATTCGGATCAGCCTCTCCAGGCGCCGTGAAAATTTCAAGCGAGCCGTTTAAAGCATCCTGAAGCATTTCACGTTCATCCGGAAACAGACGCGCTTCACGGCCCGCATTCTCAAGGACATCGGCCTCATAATCCTCAAAATAATCTGACATAGTTGATATTTCTCCTTTTCGGTTTTTGATTTCGGCCGGGGTGAGAAAGACCGAAAAGGAGGGAGGCGGACACACGACGCCCATCTTCTGCGCGCAAAGAGACAGGCCTTGATTCAGGGCTTTTAAGGCTTCAAATTCAAAAGCCTAAACGAACCAAGGGGAGTGTTGCTAACCGGAGGTTTCTTTTGAGGGAAACTGGAGAGGTGCTTTGAAACTGGACAGGAGGCAGAAAATGGACGGGTGAAGATCCCTTAAAAACAGACCTTCCTTCCCTTCGATCTTCTCACCCAGCCGTGTTGGACCGGCCACAGGAGCTTTGTTAGCAATGCGAAAGCTCCCCTTCCCGAATCCAGTTGCAATTGTAGCTAGATGCTATTTCAGATGCGCTTGAGTCCTAGCCTCAAACGCCCAAAAGAAAAGCTTTGAGCTTTTCCGGTGCTCAGAGTCCTGAGCGAAGGTGCGTATTATATCATTCCATCCTATCGCTCGTCCATTTGAAAATCACGTTTTCAGAAAATAATCTGTTGCGATCTAACGAAATATGGCAATTATTAACAGAAAAAAATGTAACCGTCAGGCCGATGGAATCAGGGCCTTCCGGGAAGGCCGGGTGGCTGGGTAACCTGGCAGCCTCAAGAGAAGATGCCAGAACATGCGATACTTGGTCCTGCAACTCGGGCAGTATCTCCGCATGGCGGGAATCATGCGTGTGAATGTGATCTTGCAAGGGACGCATTTATAGACGTAGATGATCTTGCTCGGTCTATTCTCATCCTGCATGGAACTGACACACTCTGCGGGCTGTTTGCACTTCCGGCAGTCAACGTCCATGTTTCCGTGCATCCAAAAATCCTCATCAAGATCCATAAACTCCTGGCTGCATTTCGGATTTGGACACGGCACCGGCTCGCATCCGTCATAAAACTCGCCGCCGTCTCTGTTTGAAGTGTACTCCTTCTCCCCACCCACCTATGTGTCACCTCCTTTGTTTTAATCCCCACTTTAAAAAAGCTTTCACCTTTGATGGCACTGGATTTGCTTGGAACCGTGCCATTTACTTTCAAAACCTTCGACGTAAGCAGACAATAAAAAACCCCGTGACTGATTAAATCGCCCAAAAAAGCTCAACCCCCTAAAGGTCGGCGCATTAGTAGCGGTATTTAACTCGTGACAGGGTTTTGTGCCGTGAAGGTGCGCCGGCTCTCCCTTCGAAGGAACCGGTGAACGGTTCACGCATTCCAGTTTTCGCGACTTTTAAAAATCGCTGCTACTAAAAAACTGCCTCCTGGCCGTGGGCCGGTTATAAAGACAGTGAGTGTCCAAAAATTATTTGTTGCACATTTTAATGTGCAGTTCCAAGCTTATCTATCGCATCCATTTCAAGCTGTCTGCCGCACGATGAGCTCGGTCTTATAACACTTCTGAATCGGCTCCATCATGGGATCCCCCACCCGCTCAAGTAAAATATCCACCGCATCGCGCCCCATTTGCGGAAGCGGCTGGTGAATCGTCGTAAGGGAGGGTGAAACAAGCCGCCCTTTTTCAATGTCATCAAAGCCCACCAAGGCCATTTTCTCACCCGGCCAGAGTTTGAACTCCTTCAAAACCCGCCAGGCATCCAGGGCGATTTCATCATTCATGGCAACGAGGGCTTCGGGCAGATCCGTCTTTCCAAGCCACTCCTTGATCACCTGATAGCTTTCTTCCTGGTTATATGAAGGACACTCGACAATCCACTCTTTCCGGCTAGAAATCCCCTTTTCTTTCAATGCCTCAAGGAATCCATCGAATTTCTCCTTCGCGTCAAACGAAACTATTTTTTGAGTCTTGGTACCGCTTTGAATCAAAACATCCCGTGGACCGGCAAGGAGAGCTATCTTTTTGAATCCCCGTCTCAGCAGATAAAATACGGCCTGTTTCATCCCTTCGCGGACGTTGGTATAAAGAACATTGACTTTCAATCCCGGCTTATAGTCGTTGAAGATTACAAGCGGCAGAGCCCCGGAACTCTTTTCGACAAGCTCGACCACATTGGGATGGCACCGCCAGCTTAGAATCATGAGGCCGTCCACCCCATGTTCATAAAGAACCTCTTCGATCCGGTCATAGTGATGTTCCCTCAAAATGAAGAACTTAAGCTCGTGGGCGGACCGGAAGGCATGCTCGTGAACACCAGTCAGGATTTCCGTGTGATAACGGGACCGGAAGATTTCAGACGATGGAAAAGTCAATATGCCGATTGTAGCCTTCTTCTTGGCGCGGCGCTTCCTCGCAAAAATATTGGGCAGATAGCCGGTTTCCAGGACAGCTTTTTCAACCTTGGCCTGGGTTTCAGGAGACAACTCAGGGCGCTTCCGCGGGTCGATAAACCGGGTAACTGACGAAATGCTGACATCCGCCGCCTTTGCCACATCCCTGATGGTTGGCTGTCTCTTTTCCCGTTTTTTCCGAATCATTTCGAATCTTCTCCCCTAGTAGATATTATCGGTAACATACCACCTGTTACCGAATAAATCAAGCACTTATTTTATCGGACGTAAAACTTGAATCCCTTTGAGTATAAGGAGTTAAAGATGATTGATAGTTTTAGAAATTGTGATTAATAATTAGCTTCACACTGACCCCGGGCAATGTTCCTACTATTCATTGCCGCGATGATATGTACGGCAGCTACCCAAATAGCTGAGAATTAAGACTTCCCTCGCCCTCTCAAGGCCGTTTAAAAAATGGCGCTCCGCGATTGCCCGGTAGGTTTCCTCTTCCTCATGCGTGTGATTTTGCATCATCGACTTCTTGAATCTTTCTATTTCCCGGTTGATGATAGCAATTTCAGGAAGGTCATTGACGCTTAGCATAAGTTCATTCGCATTCACTGCGCTTTTCCTTTTCACAAGACTTCCGGTCTATATTTGCGATCCAATACTTAGCTCATCATACCAGCGATTCGCACAAGCACAAAGCATAACTTGCTAAGTGCTTCGTGGTGTAATTGGCGGGCACCCCATAGAATTGCTCTCATTATGGGGAAAGAGATACGGCTTAAATTCGGACGAAGAATCCGCCGCTTGAGGGAGAAGAAGGGATGGACTCAGGAGGAACTGGCTTACCGCGCGGGGCTTGCGGTCCGGCAGGTGCAGTATCTTGAAAGCAAAAACCCCTCACCCGCCAAAATCGATACCATCGAAATGATCGCGAAAGCATTCGGCATCAGCTGTTCCCGCCTACTCGATCTCTGATTTCTGCCAGCTTCACTGTCATCCATAAGGCAAGATACGAGAGGTTACGGCTTGCATCAATGAGTCACCTGTTCCGTTGGTGGCTGTCATATCTTGTCTAATTTCATTAACACTTTTTCTGGCTTCTTTTCAATCTCACATTCCCAGAGTCTCAGAATCTTCCAACCTGCCTTCCGAAGTTCTCGAATGTGCCTAATATCTCGACGCTTATTCTTCAAAAGTTTTTCCTCCCAATATTCCCTTTGTGACTTTGGGATGGTGCCGTCTCTGCATTTTGAGTGCAAATGCCAAAAGCACCCATGAACAAAAATAGCAGTATTATGCTTGCGAAGAACAATATCCGGTTTGCCCGGCAAATTTTCGACATGCAATCTATAGCGGTATTTTTTTAATGAAGATAGCATCTTTCTTACACGCTGTTCTGGCTTTGTATTCGTGCTAAGAATTTTCGACATGACCTGACTGCGTTTTTCTGGCGTCCAAATATCCATTAATTCAATTCTTTCTGGAGATGATTGGGTGAATAAATTTATTAAGGCTTTTGGCAACTTGGTATGCCAGCGGAACAGGAACTCCATTTGATACAACGGTAAACTTCCATGATAACGGCTTGTCTTCCGGCAACGAATATTCATCTGGTATGCCCTGTATCCTCATCGCCTCCCTTACGCTCAACCGCCTTTTTTCCCATGGATGCAGATGTACTTCATTGTGTCCATAACACGCCGTGGGGCTAAACCGGTAACGGTGCAAACGTTTAAATGATTTCCGTTTTGTATCACCCTCATTTATATAAGAGAACCGCCGGGATTTTGCCTTGAATGTATCCTTGCCGTTTGGCTGGCGCTCAGGATAACTTCTGCCGTTTAACACCGTATCTACCATTAACTCTTTTGGAATACCATAGGGCTTTCTTGATTTCCCGCCAAATTTAATCATTCCGGGCCATTTGTATTTTGTCTTTGCTCCTTTATATTCAGGTATGCTTGGCCAAGAAAACCAGTTACGTTCTCCTGGATCAAGCTCCTTTCCTGCACACTTTTCCGCCAATGATTTTTCCATACCAATCATGATGAGGCGCTCTCTATCCTGCGGCACACCCATTTCTAAGGAATTTAACACCTTTAGATCAAGACGATAGCCCGCCTGTTCAAGCTTCTTCTCCCGTTTTTTGAGAAACTCCCGGTGCATGCTTGTGTTATACAATCCAGGAACATTTTCGAAGACAAAAAAAGCCGGTTTTAATTTACAAATGCGATTAAAGTATACTTTTGTGAGACGGCCATTAATTCCGTGATGCCCTTCATTTTTACCACCGACACTGAAATCAGGGCATGGCGGCCCGCCAATGACACCAAAGAATTTTGGTTTTCCATCTGGGAATGCCTGTAACGTAATTTTATGAGCAGGTAGACTCTCAATACTTCTTCGGGCGCTTATTTTTGCTTCTTTTTCATTCTTCTGCGACTTTTTTCTCCATTCTGTCATGCCATATTCATAGAGGCCTGCAAACGCTGGATTCACTTCATTCGTCCATATAATCTCAAAACCAGCTTGCTCGAAACCCATATCCAGAAAGCCCCCGCCGGTGAAGAAGGAAAGAAGTGGAACCCTTTCCTGATTTTTCTTTTTTAAGCGTTTTTTTCTTTTTTTCATTCGGTTTTATATCCGGCTGTTAAGGCGGTCTGTATAAAGTAATCCTTCGCTGTATCATGCGCCAGATTACACAACATCAAATTCTTGCGATCCTCATTTAAAACAAGATGCCTCTCAGGCGATAATCCTCTTACCGCCAAATGTTTTCCTTTACTTTCAATAACGACTCGTATCAATCCGTTCCCTAACACTTTCTTTTGGATCACTGCCCCAGATATATCTACTGGCCAGTCATCAGTATCTTCACGCGCATCCCAATAACTCTTGCATGCTGGCCGGTACGCACAGTAAAAACACGTTTTTGCTGACGGATTTGCAAAAGAATCAGGCGGATCTCTTCTCTTTATTCTGCTATTTATCTCATCGCGTAAGCTCGCAGCATCCTCTAAAAGCTGTTTGCATTCCTGACTATCAAACGGCACATCATAATGGCGCTGATCAAGGCCTATGACATTGAGTTTTGCCGGCCATTCATTTTTTACCGAGTAATACAGGCCAGCGTAAAGGCGTAATTGCACTTGGTACTCTTCTTTCGGCTGTTCGCTACCGCCTTCTTTCTCAACGATGGCCCCTGACTTATAGTCAGAGATTTCTACTCCTTGGCCTGTCGAATGAATAATATCAATTTGTCCTCCCACCTTCCCGTCAACAGACTCAAACCACTGTTCCGTTTTCGATCCTGCGCGAGATGGGGCGGCGGCTGGTTTGCTATTCTGAGAAATGCTGCGTGCAAACGAAAATGCCATCCGCTGTTTGACTCCATAGTTTCCAGCATGCTTGGCTAATGGAACAAGATGGCTTTCTAACGGATTAGCCCTCATCCCGTTTTCAACTTCAGAGCAAATCTCATTCCAAGCAGTCAGCAATTCGTCTTCAGTTTGAAGCGGTCTGTTGGTTGCAATTTCAAAAAGTTTGTGACAAACAATCCCGAGTTTTGCGGCTGGAGAGGCTGGCAGCAATCCAGGTACCCGGTTAGCAGCCCAAATTTCTTTAAGGGCACAATTTCTTAAGGCTGTAAACCGGCTTGGCGAAATTCGCTTCAAAGGTTGAAGGTGCGATGGATCCATCACCATTGCAGTCATGTATCACTGCCTCGCCGCAAGCTCTATACGGCACCACCCCGGCCTCCTCAACAGATTGAAAGTATCCAAGAAACCATCTACATCCCCGCCCGCTTGCGCAACAGCTTCGGCCAAAATCCCTTGCTGGTCATAGGTGTTCCAAAATGGATGAACAACAAGATAACGCCCGCTTGCCGTCCTTATGCCTGGCAGCTGACCCCAAGTAACCGGCTCATAATCTTCAAAAAACGATATAAAATTATCCCGGAGGGTAAAAGCATTCTGAATCCATCCGCTGAGTTCCGGACTTGAAAAATTAGCATCCAGACCCGATCTGTAATTTTGGCTTCTGAGAATCTTAAGATAGCCTACAGCTAGCCGCCAATCCAACAATCCGTGATATGTCATATTTCGGTATACTTTCAGGCAGTCATAACAAGCTGAATCGCAATTAGTGAAATGATTTTCCTCGATAATTTGAGTTGTGTAGGCTCCTGCTTCTCTTGGTTCACAGATACTTCCAAGAATATCACCCAAATTGGTATGGGCCGCCCTCACAAATCCCGCACCATTCGGCAACCGGTCGCTTAAGATGATATCTGCAACAGCGGTATGCCCATCTAAGGAACGGCGGGTAATATTCGCCACTTCGATCTCCTCGGGGTCAATATCAAGCCTGTCGGCGATTGTTCTTTGTAACAAGAAAGCCGCTGATATAATTGCTGCCCTCACCGCTCCCTTCGACGAAACCTGATTCAATGTCAAACCGCTTGGAACGGCTTGGGGACTGATGCGTAACACCTCTGTCGTTTTACCGGCAGCCAATGCGACACGGTCGGTAACCCCGCCGCCTAAGCTATGTTCAATCCATTGGTTATCCAGCCTAGGTATGCCGCGAGCATCCTGCGGCTGAGGTGGCGGCGGTGTCTGAATGACTGACCCTTCAAATAATCTTCCGGAATTATCATTTATCCGCCATACTCTTCCGGCTTCTGATAACGATCGTAAACAGTTTGTCCCATCAATTAACTGTGCGCCTGACCTGTCCCTTGATTCTGCGAGTGCAGCGGGTATTCCGAACATAACATTTGAATCTTCTTTTGCATCGCTGCCTCTTGATAAATTAGTCCTGAATGCCTGAGGCACAACGATCTCATATTGTAGATACAACTGATTGTCATCTTCCGGCTGCCCGCATTCTGGACAGCAATTGTCTGCATTACGGGAATCTCCGGTAATCATGAAGCCACATGATTTACATCTTTGTACCCAGCGCCTGTAAGGAAGCGGATTATCAGATGATGGCGTCCATTGGGTACGGCGCTGAACGAGTGGCGCCGTAAAGCCAATGGCTGTGTGAATAACTTTATCTTTTGTCTTTTGCGCGCCAGGCGCAAATTCTGTAATGGCAATTTCGAGATCACGTCCAATGCTGAAATCATGATTTGGAGTCAGCCTGTGGTAGAGTACCCGCGTCCTTGATGGCATGCCAAACATTGGCAATATAGCTGCTTCTGCCAGCCTTTCTGCCAGGCCGTCACCCGAGAGTTCAGGGTTTACGGCTGCATCATCAATCAAGTGTGGAAGATCCCTTTCAAGCCAATCAAGATATTCTTCTTTCACTTCACCTAACAAGCCTTGCAAAATCTCCCGCTGTTCGTCTTTATTGTTTGAAAGCCATGCAACGACAGATGGACGGTTCTGTTGCCACCCGGCTGCTTGATTCACTTGGTCTACAGCCAGACCAAATTCTCCATGACTGTCAGGCGGCGTAGGGCTATGCCACCATCGCATGCCTGCCGCGACAAAAGCCCGTCGCAAACATTCCTTGACGAAAAGTCTTTTTATGATGCGCTCCTGTCCCATCGTAAGAAATGGAACCGGTGGCGGATCTCCAGTAATCCTATCAGGATATGAGAAATAATGTTCATCATGACTGCGGCCACGGCAAAGTGTTAATACTACTGCAAATGCCTGTCCGCGGCGGCCCGCACGCCCGACTCTTTGCTGGTAATTGAATCTCATTGGAGGCATATTCGCCAGCATGACGGCCTGCAAGTTGCCAATATCAACACCAACTTCCATTGTTGTCGTCACACTAAGCACATCAATCTCGTCAACTTCCCGGTAAAATCTTCTGTCCTGCCCAGGCATGTCAATAATGATCCCTCTGAAATGACGCTGACGTTCAAGCTGATTATCAGTCTGGGCAGTGAGCTCTTCGCAATGAAGCCGCATAGGAATCCGTCCTTCCGATGCCGCCCATGCCAGGTGATTGGAAGCCCATACAGCACTGCATGCTGTCGATGGCTGTTCAGCCAAAAGATTTTGACATGCCGTACAAATGCCTCCGGCACGGTGCAAATGATTCCGGCCGCACCGCGAGCATGTCCAAACTGAATCCTCTGCAATGGCAACGCGAACACTCATATGCCGGGTGCTCAATTTTGCATTATGGTGCCCTGATTCCTGAAGTGCACTAAATACTGCTTCCCCTAATGTATCAGAATCAACAGAATGCAAATTGGAAAGCGCTCTTAAATATCTTTTTAGCGATGCCATCGCATCCCTATAGTGAGGATAATCCGGCTGCGGAAATTCGGAACCCTCATGACGGTATTTGTCTCCCAATACCCGGAGATATGCATCACATATCTGACGAAATATCTCAGGATCAATCCCCGCGTCATTTGCAAACCGCTGCAAGCTTGCATTATCCAGTTCAATCTTGACCCAGCCCAATGCGGCAGATTCAAAGCCAAAATACAGGCGGCCAAAAAACAAGCCGCAAAGGGCTTCCCTCAAGCTTTCATAAATTCTCATTCTTGCATGATGGGCATCTTGAGGAAGGCCTTGCCGCCAATTATTCCTTCCAAAATCAAAAAGCGTTGTCCAGTGATGCCATTCTTGATGCCAGCCGAACGTCTGCATGAGCACGTCATTACCAGCAGGATTTACACCTATTTGAATAACCCTTTTGATGAGGGCACCGCAATCATGAATGTCGTCAGGAGGGGGGAGAAGCGTCGTGATCGGCAGGACTCTCCTTATACGCCGTTGCCGTATCTGATTTATCTCATTCTGTGCCTTTTGGATTTGCTCCACAACTTGTTCAGGCATCCCCTCCGGCGATAGCGCAGCAGTCCTTACAAGTCCTCTCAATCGCGCGTCTTCTCCAGGATGCCTTGCTAGAAAATCCTGTGATTCCTGCCTGAGAACCGCTCTGTTCTGCTCAATATCTTCCAGTAATGACGGCCCGCCTGTAATTTCAACACGAAGCTCATCACAAACAATCTCACGCATCAGTTCCGAATAATGGTTACGCTCAACACCATTCGAAATCTGCGCCGCATCCTCACGGCTATCAGAAAAAACAACCAGTTTTCGCTCTGCGTTGCTTGTCGAAGACAAATGATAAAATAATTCTTTTGTAAAAAGCTGGCTGACTTTTGAGAAACCGGTACGGAACCCTCTTACGGGTGACTGCCTGCTTCTTCGTCTAACGTAATTCGTACTGCACGCAGGGCAGGCGCAAGGCAAAGCCCGGTAGTTACCCTGCTCATTTGCTCCCGCGGCAATAGTGAACAAATATCCTTTTGTCCAATTTTCAGGGTCATCTTCCGCGTCTTCCTGAGACAATCTCACATGCCCTGTGCGTGTATTCATGCTGGCCGGCTGCCAATTTGCCCAATCGCCCTGTCTTCTTTGAGGATTTAATATCTTTGGCTGGCGCCAGCGGTCCGGCGAATCATACACCTGCTCACCTTGCGGCCAAAAAACGGCATATTCGTCATATGTCCGCCGGTCTACGAATCGTGCCGCCTGGCGTTCCGGTATGCCCTCAATATCGGGTGTGGTCGCCAGCATTTCAATAACACCATGCTCAACTTCCAGCCTGCTTCCGCCGAGAAATATTGTCCCGCAGTGCTCACAGTAAAGCAGCTCCAAAACCCTGTCTCCTTCACGGGAAATAATGCGGGGCGTATGATACAACTCCCCAACTGGACGATGGTCTTCTGCCCCGGGCAGCGGCCTAGCTGATGCCCATAACCCTTCAATATTCCGGAAAAAATAATGGAGCCTGAATGATGGCAAATCAGTGCGGTAATGAAGATACTTTTCATACAGCCCTCTTGCAATCAAAAGGCCCCGCATTGCTTGCTCCTTGCTTTCCTGAGAAGTTCCAGCAAACAACTTTTCTGCTAATTCACGGAGTGAAACGGCACGGACATTCACTTCTTTTGTGCAGGCGCTTACGATCCTGGATTTAAGATTCAGCGGCTCTAGCGCACGAAAATACCCGTCAACACTCCGTCCCGAGCTAGCGTTCAATTTTACGGCCGCTTCCGAGAGAATCCCGTCAGTGAGGTTTGCTGCATTTTCTGCTAAGAATGAAAATGGCTCAATCGGGAGAAGGCCGCTTCCTTCTTCTGGGGGGACCACGGCAACTTGCGTTCCCTCAATAATGTCAAAATCGCTGGAGCCAAAAAATTCGTTGAGAAACTGGTGGCTCTCGCTTTCCGGGCCGCCAGCTTCTAATGAGGCGCTTGATGCAAGGACGCGCAGTTGAGGATGGCCGGGGTGAAGGCCCAAGCGAAGGAGCAATAACCGTAACAGATATGCTACTTCCGCGCCCGCAGTTCCCCTATAAAGATGAAGCTCGTCCACAATCAAATGAAAGATACGGGATGGTTTAGTCCTTTCTCTTTCACCTGAAGGAAGATCCTCACATGCCAGCCATGCGCGTGTCTGAGCAAATATCCTCTGGTCACTTTCACGCATCATCATGATGCTTAACATCGAAAAGTTTGTAATCAAAATATCAGGAGGGCTGTCCTGCATGTCCCAACGGCTTCTCATTTCAGCGCCGTCAAGTTTCGGAAAGAAGTGTACAACGTCTTCTTTGCTTGGATCGGTGTTTCCCGGATCATCCGCATACCTTTTTGCTGCTTGCGAAGCCTGGTCAGCCTCATTCATAGCCTCAACCAATGCATCGATTTTTTCTTTTATGTATCTGCGCCTTCCATTTGAATCACGGAACTCATGTCCAGGCACAGGCGTTGCGCCATTGTACCTGCCCATATAGACGCGGTTTTGGTCCAGATTGTGCTCAAACCACGAGCGTGCCGCATCCGAATCCAATGCTCTCCTTAGCCGCGTAAGCTGGTCCTCAACCAAAGCGTTCATAGGGTACAGTATCAGAGCCCGCACAGCCGCAGGCCGTGTCTCATGTTCCCGTTGTGGAACCCTGTAAGACCGCACAAGGCTTCTCGCAGGCTTGCACTGATTCTTCCAGTCCCCATTTCTCCACCAGTCATTCAAGTGTACAGGGGCCGAATCCGGCGCCCGCCAGGAATGCATCTCCTTTGCTAACTGCGCAAACAAAGGCAGCAAAAAAGATTCTGTTTTTCCTGAACCCGTACCCGCCGTGACAACACAATTCCGGCCATTAAGCGCACGGCGGAGCATCTCCGCCTGATGAACATAAAGCGCATGTGTGCCAAACAATCCGCATTTAACCAAACCTTTGAAAATGCTGCGTTGATCTTCGTTCATGCCCGGCAAGTCATCACCAGACAAGTCATCAATCATCTTTTTGCTGCTCAAATATGTCGGCAACGGCTCAATCCAAGGCTCTTGATTCAGCACACCGCGCTGACGCAACAGTCTCTCCCGCTCGGCTTCTAAAGTTACGAAACGTGTGCCAAAGGCAGTCTTCACATAGAGAATAAAATTTTCTCTTATCCGGTTAAACGTGCTTACCGGATCAATCACGAATCACCTCGTCCTCGTCAACGGCCAAGGAGCAAGCTATCAGCTTCTGACCTAATTTTTCTGCGACAAGAGTCGCTATATCCGGTGTAACATTCAAATATATTTGCATCTTATGCCCTGCCGGGACCGCTCCTGCTGCAATTTTTGTTTGTTCAATAACAGGCGGAAAGCCCGAGCATAAAGCCAGTGCCCTGGCCATGAGACACGGCAACGGCAACGTTAAGGGCGCCGCCAGCGCATATGTATTCTCATCGTAGAGCAGAATTTGCGATTGCATATGAGATAGGATCACGTATCTGCCCCAATCCCGCTGTACCCCCGCGACCTTGCCTTCTTTCCAGAGCCAATGCATACGCTGTTGCGTGACTGGATGCTTATATTCTGCAAGGGACAGGCCACTATTTGAAATATCCGCTTTTTTTGAAAAACCAAGATGACTTACATCAAACACACGGCGCTGCCAATCCGGTTCTCCTTTCTGCTCAAAAGTCAGACCTCGTTCGATTTCGCTGACCGGTGCAGAACAAAGCGCAAGAAGCCACGCCGCAGGCTGGTCTATTTCACACTGTATGTGCAAATCGTTGGCAATTTCTGCAAGCGTTTGCTGGTCCGCTGTCTCGACATGGACTGATGCTGGAATCGTCGCAACATTTCTTCTGCTTGTATCAAGAACCATCCGGGCCTTGCCTATTCGTTTCTTAACAGCTTCTTTTAATAGCGCCATTAGTCTTGGGCTTCTGGCTCCCGTCAATACGGCTTTGGGAAGGCCATGCGTTGGCAAAAGGACAAAAGCCGGCGGGCACATGTAAACCATTCTGTCGTCGAAGTCAAATTCACAGTAACCCAGCGCATCAAGAGCACGGATCACATGACGGCGGACATCGAAATCTATAGTTTCATCCTTATCAAGCTCTCCCGGCAAGGATACTTTCTTAAAAATGTCATTGAACTGTTCTATGCGCAACTCCGTCCGCGTACTCATAGCGTAAATCAACTGCTCAGACATTTTGCGCCGCCTTTACATATTTTCGCCACATATCTCTGATTTGAGGAATTACAGGCTCATCAATAACTTTCCGGTTGTAATACACAATCTCTTTCCATTCGCGGACTGCCTTCCTGTCCTCAAGAGGGATTCCAGGGTTTTGGTTATCCGCGGCTTGCCCCATATTTCCGCAGAATACGGCTTCCGATATTTTCCGGGACATCCTGGCAATAGCCCAAACGGGTTTCCACGCTCTGGGTAGCTCTTCCGATGGCCAGCGGGCAAATTGGCCTGGCCGTGAACCAACAAAAGTAATCCTGCTGGACAGATGAAGCGGCAGCCTTTTGGGGTAAGGAGGAAAAGAACCATTGCTTCCGGTATTAACAATGGCACCGCTAACTTTGCCTTTCTGCATTTCTGTTTTGCAAAAATTTCCCGCACTGTCACGGCGTGGTGTTTTATCAAACGAAAGCGGGAGGTGCGGTTCCTCAAGCCTGAGCATACGTTTCAAAGTATATTCACCCGAAGCCACCTCAACATGAAGCGGCTGCCCAACAGGCATTTTAGCTGGAATGCACCAGACCGGAATACCACCATCGAATCTCTTCGCCTTTGCTTTATTAACTGTTACGGCTTCATTTCCCTGGCCGTTATCAATAACAATGTCCGGCGGAGCAAAAGCGAGGTAAGTATTCCCCATCCCTGTTTTAATACCGCCTCGCAAAAGCAAACGGGCAGATGATGAAACTGACAGAGCATCAATACTTGGGCATGGCTTTAATGCGTTTTTGCCATGAAACAGTTTCCAGCCAGCAGGCAAACCGGTAACGCTTTCTTCCTGCAATTCCTGGCAACCATCTCTTCCCCAATTCATAACCGTTTCAATATCCTTGCCATAAGCTGCCACATAGAACTCCATCCCCCGCTCCAGACGCTGTTTTTCTATCCATTCCGAAAAGCCATCGTGCTTGCCCGAAAGGAATAGCCGCGTTGTGGCACCCCTCAGTTTTGCCCGCCAATGGTGATCTGCGTCGTTCAACTGCACTCCTTCCACCCAATCAAGCGATGCCCCGTCAAGCTTAACGGCTGGCTTTGTATCAGAATTCTTTAAAAGCGTAGACCACCCCTGGCACGATTCGTTGCATGACCAAATATTACTATCCCCTCTCCGTGTAAAATTTAAACCGTCTTCAGGAAAAGTCTTCCCAGTTTTAAAACGAACATAGCATTTGACGGTTCTGGCGAATGTATCGAAAGCAAGACAGATCCGCAAACCTGCATGCGTTCTTCGCCTGGCCGTCTCCGTCGCATCCTGCTCCAGGTCTTCAAGGACAGTACCATCCCATTCCTCCAATTCATCCAGCACAACATTAATCAAGGCATTCTTTAAAACGAGATCGTCTTTCTTTTCGCTAGTCAGCAATTGACGAGTCCGTTTTTCCAGAACATCCTCGCCATATTTCCTGAGGATACGGATAATCACTTCGGGCGCAGGAGAATCCACCGGGTCAAGCCCGGCTTCATCAAAAATATTCGGCAAATGTCTTCTTTCATCCTCTGAAATAATCGTCTGCGATAGTGGCAAGCCTACCTTCCACCAGCTGCCGCGGATTCTCGCCTCAAAACGCCCAAGCTGTTCATGCTGATCTTCTTTACTCCATTTTTCGAGATCGTCCCAGAGTTCGATCATTCTGTCAAATGAAGGAAGCCCTCCCGCATCTTCAGCCCTGCCAAGCAGTTTATTTAAACGCGGATAATAGGCGTGAGGGGCAAAATCGCCCTCCGTCCCGGCCGCAAGCACAAAACAAGCAAGATATGCAATATATGGCGGATATGAAAGGTCTTTTGACCTCCACACTTCCAGCGCTTGAACGGCTTTTTGACAAAACCCCTGCCTTGTAGCCCACTCAGGACCTGCATTAAGGGCGTTGATAAAATCAAGCATGCCAACTCCGAAAGGAGTGCCGAGTTTTTCAATAAGCGGCTCATTGACATATAGCAACACTTCCTTCCCGGCTCTTTCTTCATTGAAGAAGTGCTTTGCGATCAATTCATTCCATTGTAGGCACGAAAGTTTTGATATAATGTCGGGCATATCTGACCGTTCTAAATCCGGCTACCGAATCTTTTGCTTAACCGGTTTTTTCCTCCATCAAATGACTGGTTATTTATTCGATCTCGCTTCAATAAACTTCTCCAAATCTTCAGGTTTAATTCTCCACCTCCCGACCTTCGTGGCTTTGATCTGCTTCAAAACAATAAGCTCCCTTACTCGCTCTTCGGTCAAGCCAAGGCTTTTCGCTGCTTTATCAACTGTCAGATATCTACTAAGATCAACCATTTTATTCTCGTCCTCGCGTTCCTTACGATTCCCTTTCGTTCCCTATTTTAGCCAAAAATAAAAAAAATGCGATTGAAAAGTGCCTAGTGGAAAATGGGGTGGCGGAGGAGGGCTGATTTCGCCACTCGACGAGATTATGACCTGGCAGAGGGAAAAGCCGGCTTCTGGCTTTTGGGGACGGGTGGAAACGGTAAAAGCACTAATTCCTTGAAAGGGATACATTGACCTGCGTACCCAAGATCTGGTTGGACGACCAGTCTTTTCCGCCTTTCACGGACTGGATCATGTAAAAAATCTGGAGGGAAGATTCCCAGGGCAACTCTATCTTGACCCCGCAAAGGGCTGCGCCACTCGTCTTGCTCACCGATGAATATCCGAAGCAGTAGTGCAGTAGTAAGGAACGGGCTAAGAAAAAGCAGGTAGAGGCGCCCGCTTCAGCCTGAACCTAACGAGGAGAACCGGGTAGTGACCTCATTTCTGATTGAGAATTTAAGACGTTCAATTCGTTTTGCATAATGGCCTGCGCATTATGCCGGCTTCCGTCCGGGAAAATGATCTGATACGGTTCCCCGCTCTTCTTTGATCCGCTTAGAACTTTTGCCACGAAATCCTCATCCGTATCTATTACCTCATGATATGTTTTGTACCACCACCCGAGTTTCCATCTCAGAAACCGGGCCGCGTCAGATCCATTATAAGTTGAGCCGTTTCGATAAAGCTTGGCATCTGAAGACCGGATTCTGTATA
>MHFC01000104.1:0-5786 GCA_001804025.1 Omnitrophica bacterium GWA2_52_8
TCGCATGGGGCTCCATCGTTTTCGGGGGCTTCATGGCGTTCGCCTTCTTCTTATTAATAGGCCGTCCGCTTTATGAAATATGGGTCATGCCCCTATGGGAGAAAAAATGGGGCGATCAAATACCCTGGTTTCTCGGATAAAATGAATTTCCGCAGGCTGTTCCGGCCCTCATTGGTTTTCGCTTTTCTTCTCGCATTCCTTCCGGCCGTCCAAAACCAGGCGCTTGCGCTGAAAGATCCGGGAACCTCCCCTTTTGAAATGGAAACAATCAAAGGGGCGGCGTATGTCGGGTCCGATACCTGCTCGGCCTGTCATGAAAAAGAAGTGCACGAATTCATGCAGTCCCCGCATGCGCGCGTCAGCATTCCGAAAGAAGGGCTTGAGGCGCAGGGCTGTGAAATCTGCCACGGTCCGGCCAGCCTGCATGTGGAAGCCAGCGGCGGACGGGGAAATATTCTTAATCCCAAGAGCGACGCCGCAACCTGTTTTGCGTGCCATATGGACAAAAAAGCGGAATTCAATCTTCCGCATCATCATCCGGTGCTGGAAGGCAAAATGAACTGTACCTCGTGCCACAAACCGCATGCCGCTGAGGTGCGGCCGTGGTCGGCCACGTCGCTGGAGAATATTAATCAGGCCTGCTTCGATTGCCACAAGGAACAGCGCGGGCCTTTTGTGTGGGAACATGAGGCAGTACGCGAAGGCTGTGTGACGTGTCATGCCGTCCACGGATCCCTTCATGCGAAAATGCTGGTCGCGCGGGACAATAACATTTGCTTCCGCTGCCACACGCAGGCGAATTTTCCCGTAATCGGCCTGCAAAACCACGGGACACGCGTCCCGCAAGGAACCTGCTTCAGTGCCGGCTGTCATACGGCCGTGCACGGGTCCAATTTCGACGATCACTTGCGTTACTAGGTAATTGTTCAAAAGTCTTTTGATATTTGTGAGCTGTTATTTCCCTCTCCCGGCGGGAGAGGGTTAGGGTGAGGGGAAGCAACCTCATGTTAATAAAAAAAAATATTCCACCCCTCATCCTCACCTTCTTGCATCCCGTCCGCCAAACAGCGTTGGCGGATCCGTCCTTCGGCGGACAGGGAGAAGGGAATGGTGAGTGGGCTAAACTCTTTTTCCTCTCTCCCGCTCCGCCGAAGGACGCCTGCCCGCAGCAGAAAGGGGAATCTCCGCCCGAGGCGGACGCGCCTGTATTTTCCGCCAAAGGCGGATCAGCCTCAGGCTGAGGCGGGCAGGCACAATTTCGTGGATCCCCGACACAAGCATTCGGGGATGACGAGGGCTTCATTGGCCCTCGTACTTCCCCGTGCTGGTTTAATGAAAAACCAGCCGGAGATGACAAAACATTAAAAGACTTATGCACTGTTACTTAGGAGACGCCGCCATGAAAAAAACAACATTGCCGCTCTTCCCCGTCCTGACAGCCCTTTTGGTTTTGGCTGCGAACGGTCCGTCTGTTTTTTGCGCCGAAGCCTCCGTCCGTTTTGCCGGCGATCCCCTGCGCTACACCTCGGTAAGCGGCGACCACGAAAAGTTCCGCGAACAGCACTGGATCCGCGAAGGCTATGAGGGGGGCATCGACGAATTTTCCCTTGAGAGCCACGACCTCCCGGCCGATATCCGCACCTCAATTTACGTTCACTCGCTAGCCAATGATAATGACCATGAAGTGCGCGCAGATGTCAGCAAGGAGAACTTCGGTTATGTCCGCATCCGTTACAAGGAATTCAGCAAATTTTTCGACGATAACGGCGGCGTGTATTACCCTTTTCGGACGCTTGTTTCAAGCGACCTCAACCGCGACCTTGAGCTGGAAACCGGTTATTTTTCGATCGAAGCCGGACTGACGCCGGAAAATCTTCCGGCGCTTTCCTTTTTTTATGAACGCCGTTTCAAAGACGGCCAAAAATCCCGGCTTACTTGGGCATCGGTTACCGAAGGCTCCACGGTGCGGAACATTGCCCCGTCCTGGCAGGAGATCGATGAAATCGTCGATACGTTTGCCATCCGCCTCGACGGCGACGTCAAAGGTTTCGGATTAAAAGCGGAGCAAAAATGGGAGTTGGAAGAAGCGGAATACATCCGCGAGGAACAGTTCCTGTCGACCTCCCCGTCATCCCCTTCTTCGAAAAAGATCCGCCGCCAGGAGCAGACCCCCGAAGCCCGGTCGGTCGCGACAACGGTCGAACTCGAAAAATGGGCCTCTGAGGACAAGGTTTTCATGGGCACGGCTTATCATTTTGTGCACCTTAAATCGCAGGAGTTGGAAAACATCTTTGAAATGAACGAAAACCGCGTGATCACGAACTTCAGTAATCCGAAGCAGGTGCGCAGCGCCACGGCCGACAACGAGTTCGACGCACATACATGGGTCGCCAACAGCATGCTGACGCCGTTCCCCTATTTGAGTTTCACAGGGAAGTTGAAATCCGAACTCATTGAACGCCACGGCAATTCCCTTTATCCCCAGGACACGACGCCGGTCTCGGCAAACGGCTCAGCCCCGGACGGCATCATCAATACGACGGAGGCAAGCAGCATCAACAATAACCTGCGGCGTTTCGGCGAGGCCTTCGGTGTCCGGTTTACGGGAGTTCCCCTCACATCGCTTTATTCGGAATTCGAGCTGGAGCAAATCCGCAATTGGCTCGCAGAAGACAGAACCAGCCTGGCCAATCAATCCGCACCCAACGCCAACGAAATTTTCAGCCGTGAAACGATCACCAATAGCCTGGGCGGCACATGGACCCTCGGAACCCGCATTACCCCCTGCCGGTTTGTGGACATGACCGGACAATACCGCTACCGCCGCAGCAATAACGATTACGACGACCAGCGCGAAACCGTCCCTACCGGGTCCACCGCCCGGTCCGCCTTCTTTGACGAACTCAGCATGACGCTTCAGGAAGTTGCGACAAGAATCACATTCAAGGTCAATTCATGGCTCAGGACTTCTTTCCGCTACCGCCTGCAAACCCATAATTACGGGAGCCGCGTCGAAAATCTCGACGAAGTCCAGACTGATATGACGGCCCATATTTTCTCCTATGATGTTTCGGTGCAGCCGGTCGCCAAAATGCTCCTGATGAGTTCCATTACGCACCAGCAGGCCTGGGTCGAAACGCCCGCCGCGACGGCCTCCACCGCTAATACGCCGCGTTTTGACTTCGATTACACGTCGTGGTTTATCACCGGCGAATACCAGGTGCATGAAAAGGTGAGCTTCTGGTCCTCCTGGATGATCACACTGGCATCGAATTTTAATAACTTCTCAAGCGTCGGATTGCCATTAGGCGCCGATTTCACTCAAATGGATCTGGGAACCGGACTGCGGGTTGCCGTAACGGAGGCATTTTCGGTGGAACCCCGGTATGACTATTTTAACTATCTACCTTCAACTCTGACTGATGTGAGCGACTATCACGCTCACATGATTGGTTTTAAAGGCACTGTCCAATGGGGATAAATAAATGAAAATACCGCTTTTAAACCGGTTTATGTTGTCAACAGGATTAACCGCTGTTGTCTTGTTTGGCGGAGCTCCTGGAAATTTCTTCGGGCCGCCGGCAGCTTCTGCGGCCAGCGCGGACGTCGTTGCACAAGGGCGGGAATTATTCAAAAAAAAAGAAGGTCTCGGCGCCAAATTCGCCTGCATTCTTTGCCACAAAAAAAAGAAAGCGATCAAACGCTCGGTAGTGGAAAAACTCGACGATGCGGCACTGGCAAAAGTGATCAATAAGCAGATCGTCGCAAAATCCAAGGGGGCAAAAGGCATTGCCGAAGACGGCGAACAAATGCAAGCCCTGATTGCCTACATCCGCCAGGAACACATTACAAAGGGCTAGTAATGCCTTGTCATTTTAATTTTTCGGGGATCAAGATTCCGCTTTCAGCGCTTCTCCGCCTGCAAGAACGATGGCTGGATTGACTTAAACCGCGTCTTCCAGCCGCATAACGCGGTAGAACCCCTGCGTCTCAACAATCATAAATACGCAAGCAGCCAGCACGCACGCGAAACCCAGCATAAAAACCCCGACAATCCACGGATGAAAACTCCCCGCAAGGTACAGGTCCGCAAAAATCAAAACGGAGCTCACCGAAAAGCCGACGATTCCCGAATAGGCGGCCAAAATCGCGTTACGGATGAAAAAAGCCCGGCGCATCAGCTGCTCCAGCTGCCGCTCAAGATTCTGCAGGCGATCTTCTTCAAACGCAGCCAGGACGGTTTTCTGGACCAGCAGCCTCTTTTCATTATTAAGAAGCCTGAAGCGGCTTGCAAGGTTGGAAAACTTGGTTTGAAAGCCCAAAAGCAGGAGCGCAGAGCTCGACACCATCACGGCCGGCGCCACAACATATTGAATGGCTTTGATTGTCTCCGAAATTTCCATAATAATGCCTTTCCGTAAAATATATAAAATTTGAGAAATAACTTCTGTTTATTCTATAAGAAACCGTTCCGTTTTGAAAGCAGCCTTCAGAGAACCGGCTTGGCATGGCTTATGCTTTAACCTCCGCTAACTGCGAGTCTCCGCTGAAGCTGGTTCCCATAGAGACCCGCCGAAATTGTTGGAAAAATCAACAAAAAGGTAAGTTCGTAGAAGGAGGCGTTCTATGACGGTTTTCAGCAAGAGAGCGGATTTAATGATCAAACAATGGATGGCTCTGGAAGAAAAGAGGCTGCAGGAGTTACCGGCCCAGAAGAAGCTTGAAGCGAGAAAATTAAAAAACCGCATGACTTTAAACGAACCGGCGAATTTCCGGCTGCCCATGCCGCCCTCAGATGAGCTTTACCGCCGGCCGCTTTGATCATGCTAAAGCGGCGGTTTGGCTTCCCGAGTCAGGCTGCCCAATTAACGGCAGAAGCGGAAGGCTGAAGGTTCCTGATGATTTCAGCTTGAATCGCGTCCGCCGGCACAACGTCCCGGATTTCATTGAGCGGCAGGCCGCACCAAACCGCCATGCGGATCAGGGCCGCCACATCCAATTCAAAGCGGTTTAATGATTGATAAAGCATCCTTTCCATCATAAATCCTCTTTCCTCGGCTCGATTTTCACGATTTCCAAATCTGATAGTTGTTAACTTATAGATAAACTATAGAAGCCGATTCCCTTATCTTCAATAGTCTGAGCGGATATGTTGCTTTCTTCGGCATCATGTTAGAAATAGATTGTTTTTGACTTTTGATGTCCTGAGATGATCTTTGACGGGGTCCGCATTCTTAAGGTGCCAACCCGATAAAGCAGAGCGGCTTACTTTAACTTCGCTTCAGATTCTTCGATTTCAACCTGAATGGATTTGAGGCGGGCATTGCGGTCTTTGGAAAAATGAAAAGGATTGGCGGCCATATCTTTGAGGATGCGGTCACGCTCCTGAATCAGATGCCGGAGACGCTGCTGCTCGCGCTCCCGGGCTTTCAGCTGTTTACGGGCATCGCCCTTGCTCGCGGATTTTTCCGCGGAATCCTCCTGATTTTCGCCGGACGCGCCGTCACTGGCCCCATCGCGGGACTTTCCTGCCGAAGATCCGCAGCCCTCCGGTTTCCCGGACGATTCCTCGATTTCCCCGCGGGCCAGCATCTCAAGATGATAGACATAATCCTCGTAAGTGCCGGGATAACGCTTGATGCGGCCGCCCTTGACTTCAAGAATGCTCGTCGCCACGATATTCACAAACGTGCGGTCATGGCTGATAAAAAATACCGTCCCCGAAAATCCCCTCAGGGCCCGGGCCAGCGCCTCCACCGTTTCAAAATCCAGATGGTTCGTCGGTT
>MHFC01000104.1:5830-6917 GCA_001804025.1 Omnitrophica bacterium GWA2_52_8
CCTCCGGGGCGCTTTCACGCAGCAGGTGCGCGTAAATATCGTCTTCCGGATTCAGCGAGGAAAAAACGTGCTGCGCATAATAGGCGATTTTGAGCCCCGAGCCCCAGCGCATCTGTCCCGCAACGGGCTTCAGGTCGCCGCCGATCGTTTTCAGAAAGGTTGTTTTTCCTTCTCCGTTATTTCCGAGCACCGCCACGCGCTCGCCTTTTTCGACTTCAAAATGAATGTTTGAGGCCACGGTCTTGTCCGGATAGCCGATCGAAAAATGATTGCAGGAAAATGCGATCCCGGCCTTGGCCTCCACCTGCGGAATAAAAATCCGCACCGTCGCCGTCGTGTGCGCAATCTCGATCGTCTTGAGCTTCTCGATTTGTTTCATTTTCGACTGAGCCCGGGTCGCCGTCGAGGCCTTGGCCCGGAAACGGTCGACGAAGGCTTGCAGCTGTTCGCGTTTCTTTTCCACACTGCGGTTGTAGGCCTGCTTTTGGGCGACCTGCTCCTCTTTGAACTCGAAATACTCTTCGATGTTGCCCGGATACAGCGTCAGGCTTCCGTTTTCCAGTTCCAGCGTATGCTCGCAGGTTCGCTTGATAAATTCGCGGTCGTGGGAAACAATCAAGTAGCCCCCTCGGAAATCCGTCAGAAAATTTTCAAGCAGGATCAGCGTGTTCAAATCGAGATAATTGCTGGGTTCATCGAGGATCAGGAAATTCGGGTCCGTAAGCAGCATCGCGGTCAGCTTGATGCGGGTCTGGTAACCGCCGGGCAGGCCTTCGGCCGGATGGTCTTCGAGCATGTCGTTATCGATCCTAAACCGGGCCGCCATCGCGCCGCATTCCCAATGCTCTTTGGCGGTCCGCCGCATCAAATAGTCGAGCCCCGTTTCGCCGGGCTGAAAAGTGTTGTGCTGCTCGAGATAGCTCAGGCGCAGAGCGGAATTTTTCGTGATCGTCCCTCCGTCCGCCTGTTCATGCCCCGTAATAATGCGGCACAGCGTCGACTTGCCGGCGCCGTTGCGGCCGATCATGCCGATTTTCTGATCGCTTGAAAAAGAAGCGCTCGCATCGTCCAGGATGATGACGGCGCC
>MHFC01000104.1:6961-9655 GCA_001804025.1 Omnitrophica bacterium GWA2_52_8
GGATGACCTCTTTGACAATTTCAGCGGCCCGGGGCCGCGCCGCCTGCCGGAGTGCGAAAGACCTTGAGAGTGGTCACCGTCCCGCTCGACCACGGCCATAACAGCGCCGCGATGGATTGCGAGCCTTCCGATTTGTAATACAGCGTCTGGTTCGGACGCACGCCGCCGTAAGGGGCGGCATGCCGCCGCGCCTCGTCCGTCGGGACCTTGCCGGCCGGTTTGAGGGGCTGGCCGAAGTAAGCCGCCAGCGCGGGTTCAGCGGCCGCAAGCTGATCATTGGCAAATACCAACTCGAGGTAGTCCGCGGTTTTCTCCCGCACTTCCTGGCATTGTTTGCCGGCAAGTTCTGCAATCAAAGATTTAAATGTCATAACCCCGTATCCTCAGATAAACATTTTTTTAAAAAAATTCCTGAAAATAGAAGCCTTCCCGGCATCACACACACCGGAAAACCGAAAAATTTAAAGAAACCGGGGCCCTTTCACTGGTTTCCAGAAAACGCAAAGAAGATAGGCTGCCTGCCAAAAAGACATTGAATTAATCATCGAAAACCCGGCGCCGGAATCCAGAAATCCGCCGAAATACCAAACACCGTAGATAATCACGGCCGCAGCCCACACGGGAACCGCAAGCGGCCCGAATAAACCGCGGTAGAGCAGCACCATCAACAGCGTTCCCGCAACCACGGGAACATACACATATTCCCAAAAACTTCCCGGAGGATAACGCAGCCGGACAAGAAAAAGAACAAAACTATAAATCAAAACAGATCCGGCCACGTAAACAACGTAGCGCCGCCACGGCCTGACGGTATTCAAAGTCGCGTGCCAAAAAACGGCCACAGCGCCAAAGATCAGCCCCACAATCCAGAGGTCCGGGCCAAGATACCGGCGGCAAAGCGCCGCACCCGCTAAAAAGACAATCATGCGGAGAACCCATGAAAGCATAAGCGCCTCCCTGATTCTATCTAAACCTGATGAGCTTTGACGCTTGAAATTGGGCGTTGCCATTTCAAGCGGGCATAGTACTGTCTTCCCATACATCAGCGTAGTCGGACATCGAGTCCGACACGCTGAGTACTGGCGTATAAGCGCCGGTAAACTCAAATGTCAGACGGTGCTAACGGGTCCGTTTACGCCGGGTGGGCCAGCGGCCTTTATACGCGAACTTTTTACCTGCCCCGGCAAGAGACTTATAAAACTGGTCAGCAGGGACCTCGGGGTGGCTCGCGATCGGGATCGTTTTGCAAATCATTTTTTCAATCTTGGCGACATCACCGCCTTGGTCCGGCGTCGCGAACGAAATGGCGTGGCCGTCGTGGCCCGCACGCGCCGTGCGTCCGATGCGGTGCACGTAGTTTTCAATGTCTTCGGGAAGGTCATAATTGATGACCACTTCGATTCCCGTCACATCAATCCCGCGCGCGGCAATGTCGGTGGCGACAAGAATGCGGTGACGGCCGGATTTAAAACCTTCAATGGCCTGTTTGCGCTGACCCATCGTGCGGTCGGAATGAATTTCAACGGCGTCCTGTCCGAATTCACGGATGCTCCGGTTCACGCGGTAAGCCTTGATCTTTGTCCGCGTAAAAATCAGGATGGACCCGCGGTACTGTGTTAGCAGGGCCCTCAAAAGCGGTTTTTTATTTTCTTCTTTGACGATAAAAATTTCCTGCGTTACCCTTTCGGCCGTGGTCCCGGAAGGCGCGATTTCAACGCTGACGGGAAGTTTCATGTGCCGGGACGCCAGAGTTGCGATGTCCGGTGGCATGGTTGCCGAAAAAAGAAGCGTTTGCCGGTTCTGCGGCACTTCCCTCAGGATCCGGTGGACTTGCGGCGCAAACCCCATATCAAACATGCGGTCGGCCTCGTCCAAAACAAGGATCTGGACGGCGCGCAGATCCGCAATTTTTTGTTCCAGATGGTCGATCAAACGGCCCGGCGTCGCGATGATGATCCGCGGCCGTTTGCGCAGGGCTTTGATTTGATGAAACATCGAAGCGCCCCCAATCAGGACCGTGCTCGTAATTCCGAACGGCTGGGCGACCGAACGAATCGCTTCCTCGACCTGAAGGGCCAGTTCGCGCGTCGGAACCAGCACAAGCCCGCCGCCCGTCCCGGAGGACAAGCGCTGAATCATGGGGATTCCGAAAGCAAGCGTTTTGCCGGTGCCCGTCTGGGCAATGCCGACGATGTCCTTACCTTCCAGGGCCGCCGGAATAGCCTGGTGCTGGATCGGAGTCGGCTGGACAAATTTGAGACGCTCCAGAATGTTGAGCATTTTGGGAGCGATGCCAAGATGATAAAAAGTCGGATTTTGCTGCTGCATAAGGTGCGGATTCTATCACAAGTTCGCCGCGAACGGGAAAAAACTCCCGCCGGGCATATTTCGGGCCGTCAGCCGCAATGGACGACAACCAGCGGCATACTTCTCAAAATTCAGCTTCGGCCCGGATTGTTTTAAAGCCAAAAAAAATTTCAGTCGTTCAAAGATTTCTGCGGCGCAGAATTCATTGAAATATTAGGATGCGGTTTAATCTGCCGCAGGGAACCGGTCTGTTATTGTGCCGGAACGCAAACCCTCCGCTGCGCCCTTTACGGGAGACTAGTAGCACGTCAACCTTAAAATTATCAGTTCTACCCGTTAATCGAAGACGCCTACAGTACCGCGTTTCCCCTAAAATCAATGTTGACG
>MHFC01000105.1:0-3531 GCA_001804025.1 Omnitrophica bacterium GWA2_52_8
GCAGAACGGCCAAAGCGATTCCTGAAGAAGGGCTCTTGTTTGATTTCCGTGATTTGGCTCCGGCGCGGAAGGCCGTGCTCGACCTCTACCTCGGAAAACACGGATTGCTGGTTCGGCTGCATTTATCGCAAGACGGCATCCGGATTGAAGAAGCTCAGCGGCATCTTCAATCAAATTTGAATCCGGAAGATGAGAAGAATCTCAAGCCCGGCGAAAGCATAAAAAATGGGTCTTTATTAATCGGACGCGCGTCAACGAACACGGATGTCTTTCAAGCCGTACAAAAAAAGAAACTACCGATTTCTGATGAGGTCCTGTCTGATGCCAAACGGCTGGTGCTTGAAGAAGAGCTGGCGCACCTGGGTGTTTCCGGGATTCACGTATTGGTGGAGCATGATGCCGTGCGGCAAACTGTCCGGCTGACGAACTACGGGGGTTTCGGTTCATTTTTTGTGCTTAGCGAAAGACGCGAACCAAATGCCGGAGCGGTAATTTCTGAAGCTGAACCCATGACCGATATTGACCAGCCCTTTTTGCCTCATGGCTTCGCCCAGCTTCCCGAAGCTGTTCAGGAGGCGTTCTGGAGCAACTCCGGTGACATTACGGGGAATGTTTCCCTTATCGATGGCGCCGGAAAGCCGTTGGCAGCAGTTTATATCGCTCGGGGGAAAACCCTGGCTGTCGATGTTCACGACCTTCGGATTTATGACATGATCGGGGCTGAAGCAGAATATCAGGAAATCGGCGGCGCACATTATATTACCGTGAAAAAACCAACGGCAAAGTCCGAGATGCGCAGTGCAATCGCTTATACGGATGCCGGTACGAAAGAAATGTTGCTTGATGAATATTTTGATGAGCACACAAAACCGCGTTTGGACGCTCTCAGAGGCGAAGATTATGAAGGGAATTATCTGGTTCTAAAATTTAATCAAACCTCAAAAGAGTTCGAGATTGACGAGCAGGCGTCGGGAGATAACAGTCCGGTTGTCAGCGGACCATTGCGCGCGCGGCTTGCCGAAATAAATTCAAACGCCGGATTTAAGGAATTTCTCACGAAAAACGGCCCGGCATTGGATGTTCTAAAACTTTATCTGCTGGAACCGCGGCCTGATTATACCCGTGAAACACTTCATCCTCATTTGCTTTCCGCGGCAGGCGATGATTTTCAGGTGGCCCATTCGGATGCTCCCGAAGGAAAAGAGCAGGCAGTCTATTTAACGCGTGCGGCCTTTCAGGATTTTGATCTCGACGTGCTGGTTACGATTCTTATTTATCAGAGCCGTTTGGCGGTGTACCGGAGGCAGGCATGGAAATATGAGAAGCCGTGGCCCAGAGGTTCTTTCAGTTCGACGCACATGCTTCCCCTTATCAACAAAATAAAAGGAATAACGGCCGTTAAGAATGAATTAAGTCAGGTCCAGCAGCATGATACCGAGACCGACAAAAAATATCATTTTACGCCGGAAGATGCCCAAATGATTATCGATCTTCTCAACCGGCTTCAGGAACGGGCGCCCCGCCTAACCTCCGTTGAAAATATTTTGACGGAGGCGCTTCGTTATAAAAAAGCGATCGAAGAACACAGTTATCAGCAGGTGCTTTATCACTGGGGGGTCATGACTTATGAATTGGACGATTTGATGCGGCAAGCGCAGGCCCCGGAACATCCACTTTACCGGTATGCCAGAACCCTTGTGGAAGACCAAACGGCGAACGAAATTTTAACCCAACTGACCGATGCCTGCGAGGAAGTTCACTACGATATGAGTCAATATATTTATGCGACAAGGCTTTATTCGGACACGGGCATGCAATCCAGCCAGGCCCGGGGAATTGTGCGGATTGTTCCGGATTTGAGCAAGTTTGCGGAAGAAATCGAAAAAGTGCGCCGGAGCGGGGAAAAAAATACGATCTGGGTCCTGCCGTGGCTGCCCAAGGAATTTGATGAAGTTCCCGGCCACGGGATCATCGTGAGCGTTCAGGGGAACACGCATGCCGTGGATGCCCATGCGGCACTCAGAATTCCTATTGCGATGATTCCCAATGCCGTCAAGCTGCTTGCGGAGTTCCAGGGTAAAGAAGCTTTTTTTGAAGTTTATAAAGAAGACCCCAAGAGCCATGTGCTGAATACCGTCTTCAGACGGGCCTATCCCGGGGACGAGAGCAGAATCGACGCGCGCGAAAAAGCCCGGCTTGTGGCGCCGCCCGTGCGCACGGACGGAAAATGGATCTATGATCTGGATGAAATTGACGAGCGGTACACGGCGTTTACAGGGGGCAAGGCCGCAACCCTTGGCCGGTTGAAAAGGGCCGGATTCCAGGTCCCCCGCGGAATGGTTTTGTCGTTTGCCTTCTGGAAGGCCTTTCTTGATCATAATAATTTGGAAACGTGGATCGAAGAACAAATGAAAAGATTGGTCGATGCGGACGGAAAAATCAAGCCGGATGCCGAGTTTCGGGGGGTTTTAAATGAGATCCGTGAACGGATTTTAAGGGGCGTTTTTTCGGACGAAATGGAACAAGCCCTGAGGGAGAAGATTGATTCGTTTCGAGAAAGCTTTGATATGGGGGGCGTTGATCTGGACTTTCACCTCGAATATATCAAAGGTGTTTTTGCCTCAAAATACAGCGAGGCCGCGGTCAAATTACGCCTGCGGAACAAAATTCCCGATGCAAGCGTTATGCCGGCCGTGATCCTGCAGATTCCGAAAAAGGCGCTTTTTGCGGGAGTCGTCAAAACCTCCCATGATCAGAACCGCAACACGTCCGAAGTTTTTGCGGCGGCCGGGCAGGGAGCCGCCGTTGTCGGGGAACAGGGGACGCGCGCGCACGCCTTGATCGACAAGTTAACTAAAGAAGTCAACGTGACGCAGGGGGACTCAAAATTGATGTCGGTCTACCGGCTTAACCACACGGATTTCTTTTATGTCCGGTCGAGTTTCAATCTCGAAGATTTGGTGGAGGCCATGACGCCCGGATTTTACGACTCCTTTCCGGATAAAAATGAAGAAGGGGGGCCGATGCGGGTGGAAATGACAACGCGCGAAGAGCTTGATCAGGAGATTCTGACTCCGGACCTCGCCGGGCGTCTCAACAAAGACGCCGAAACGATGGAAGACCGGTTGTTCGGGGGGCGGCCCGTCGATGCCGAATGGCTTGTGGATGAAGACGGCAGGCTCTGGTATGTCCAGGGACGGCATCAACAGGGTTACATTAATTCGACAGAATTGCATGTTGAACAGGAGTTTCGTGGGTTATTGGCCGCTCTTCCTCCGGATAAACTGGAAGAAGTCCGGCAAGCCGAGGGACGGAAAGATATTTCGCGGCTGATTGCCTTGATGCAGCCGGAGATTCCGGAAACGACGTTGTTTAGCAGAGACAAAGCGGCATTTACGGTGCGGTATGCTGCGGCAGTTTCTCTCTCACATTTAGCCGGCCGGAATGATGCGGCGCAGGTTTTTACGGCAGAAAACATTCAAGCTCTCAAACCATTTTTGAAAGGCCTGTTTCCGCAGGTGGCGGGTGAAA
>MHFC01000105.1:3556-4752 GCA_001804025.1 Omnitrophica bacterium GWA2_52_8
CTGCAGGCCATCCGGGCAATTCTTGATCATGAAGAGACCGTAAATCATATTCACTATAACCATCTCATGAAGTTTGCCATTGCAAAAAGTTTTATCGATGACAAAAGGTATGATGCGGCAGCGGGCGTGATTCCCCAAGCCGGAAATGTCAAAGAGCATGCCGATATCGCGGATACTGCGATTAAACTCCTGGGCCGCCTGCCGATCGAAAAGAGTGAAAGAAGCCTCGAGGCCTACCGTGATTCACCGCACCTTCCTCAATGGATCCATGACTATGCAAGGCGCGTTTTGGAGCGCGGCAGACGTGCTGATGAAGGTGCCCGGCAGCCGTCTTTAAGCGATACGGACACGGATATCAAACTCGGTGGAAATGATAACCGCTCCGAAGTCCGCAGCCGCCGGTTGTCCGTCCATGACGATACGGAGGCGGATCACGACGCTGATGAGCCGGCAGAAATGCGCGGCAAAATTGTGCAGGCCCTTGACCGCGCGGCACAATTAATGACGTCTGTTGACCATGACAATCTTGCGCGCGACATCCGGCTTGCGCATGATTTGGTTGTCGCAGAGCGCGATCAGTCGGCAGCGGAAAGTCTGCCCCTTATTATCGGAGCCGTTGAAACGTTGCTGAGTCCCGAAACCGAGCCCCGGACCTTAAATGTTCTGTTGGGCAAAGGCGCGGGCGGTAATTATGGAAAAGTTCTGAGTAACCTTCTCTATGCGGAACGGGTATTGGAGGGCCTGAGGGTCTTTGTTCCCGAGACAGGGAAAGCAAAACCCCGCTCGGAGACAAGAGGAATTAATCAGGCGGGCATGGGTCGGCTGGGATTTGCCCTTCGTGAAATTATGTCTAATGCTGTGCGTAATGCCCGTACTTCGGTGACCGTGACCCTGGGCATTAATCCTCCGGATGCCGAAAATCGGCAGCGCCCGATGCTCGATCTTTCTATCCAGGATGATGGCTTGGGTTTTTCTGTTGCTGAAATGCAGGGGGTTTCGCTTGCGCTTTATGGACTGTTAAAGCAGAAAGAAAAAGAATTTGAAAGTCTTGGAGGGTTGAAAGGGTATTTGCATACATACGTTAATGGGCTCGGCATGCCGCTTTGGTCCGATGATGAGATCGAACAGATTTATGATTGGTATCACGAGGTGATTGAAGCTTTAGGCGAACAGCCTTCATCCAAACCATGGGAGCA
>MHFC01000105.1:4830-9162 GCA_001804025.1 Omnitrophica bacterium GWA2_52_8
GGGGCGGGGCATTTGCAGGATACACAGAACGCTGCGGAATCCGGTTGGGGCATGAATATGGTGCATATTTTCATCGTCGATAAATTGCTCGGCCGGTTAACCTCGGAAAATGAGCAGGGCCGCGGATTTGAAGTGCGGATGCAGGTGCCCATTGATTCGCTGTGGGAAGGAGAACCGAATCATGACGCGCTGATGGATGCGGTTGAAGCAATTGAATGGAGTCAGGAGAAGCTGACAAATGCGGGGGTAACGCAACTTGCGTCGGGGTTATTCCAATTAAAAGACGGCAAGCAGATAAAAATAGTCAAGCAGCGTTCGGAAGCGCGCTCAGCGGCGTTTCGTCTTCCGGATGGAAGCGAATGGGATTGGCAAAATGAAGGTGAGTATTTAGTTCATGAACAGCCGATGCGGAAAATACCCGGGGAAGAACTGAAGCTTGACTTCAATGCTTTGGATGACGGCGATGTGTTGACGCTTCATGTTTATCTCGGCGATAGGGACAGGAGCGTTCCGGTCGGGTTCCGGATTTCAAAAAAAGACGTGGAAACCGTCCCTGTGCCGGCGAGTTTGCCCCGTGAACTTGATGATGATGTGGAGATTGAAACCCTTCTCAAGGTTGTTCGCAGGGGGAGATCAATTAATGGACAAAGTCTTATGATCGGCCGGGTTGCGGCCAATCAGGCAATCCAAACTGTAAGCGACCTCAAAGGACTGGGGCTTACTGCAGAGGAATATTCCGGCTGGCTCCGGCTTCCGCTCAAAGCGGAGACGGTTTCAAGACTTCATTTGTTGGTCCGTCATGACGCGGCAGCTAATCATCTCTTTATAAGAAACCTGACGCCCGGTGCCCGCACTTATATTCCCGTCGAGGATTTAATAACCATGAGCGTTCAGGAACCCGAAACAGGTGTGATGCGGGCAGTTGAAAGCGGCGCGGCTTCACAGCCCGCAGGTCTGGAAAAACTGGCGGTATTGCCCGCGAATGCCGCGGCGCTCATTGAAAACAGCCTGTTGGCCACAAGCGCAAAAATCGGAATTTGGAATAGTCAGCCGGAGCCAAGTTTGCTTGCGGATGTTACGGTCGCAAACGGCGGCATCAAGGATGTGATGCTGTATCAACACGAAGAACTGCGCCGGTTAAATTCCGCAGAAGCGGTCTACGCAGAGGGCGACATCATCCTTCTTGAAATTCCTCAGCCGGGTGCGCCGGAAGGGCCGCCGGCCGACAGCGATCCCGGTCTCCGCGCCGAGGTGCGGAGTTCGCTTAATAAATTTTTTCCGGCCGGCCGGGGTGTCATTTATGGCGGAGCTATCGCGGCCGTGCTGGCTTTTTTTGCTTCTGTTCAGTCAGGCATTGAGGATCGCCGCACAGCCATCGGTGACCGCGCACAGGCCCTTCAAAGCCAAATCGATGGCCGGGCTCAAAGAGCAGCTGCGCGAGAAGACTGGCTTCGCAAACACACGGATGCGGATCTTCCTGTCGAGGAGGCTTTGCCGCTTTCAGCGCCTGCCGCACCGCCTCAATACTATGGGCCGAAAGTCAGGCCGATGCCCATTACAGCAAGCCGGGAACATGCAATCGCAGCAGTCGATCCGAAGCAGGTTTCGACGCAGGCGCAGGCTTATTTACTTCGGCATGCAAGTCAATTGCGGGAGCTCGCGCTGGATAAAAATCATCCCGAAAACAGTCAAAATCGTATCGTGCTTGACCGTCTTCTTTCGGAAATTTCGGGATATCTGACGCCGGTCGGGACCGTTCGCGACGGTCTGGGGCAGGGCGTCCTTCGCGCCGCAGAATTCAATAATGCAAAAGCCGGAAATCCGCTGCTTGAGCCGTTTTATCAACAATACGGATATTCGCTGCCGCAAAGGAATGAAGCTGCAGTTCAGGTTGCGGACTGGGTCAAATCCCGGATACGTTTCATTCAGAATGTTGCCGCAAGCGGCATCACAGACCCCGTCTTTCAATTATCGGATGAAGAACGGCGGGTATATGAAGGGGCTGCCGTCCTGGGGTGGCTTTTACCCGATTATTACAGCTCGGTCACCGTTGCCGGCAGCGGTGAATCCGGCGGGGTTTCGGAGAATACGCTGCTGCGGCTTGCCGGTGCGATTGAAGCGATTGCGGATCCCGCGGCGTATGCCTCGCGCGCTAAGGTTTTTCAACTTGCTGAGACGCCAACGCCGGGCGACATCAGCCGGTATGTGCCGGGTCTTTCCGGAGACGTTGCAGAGGCTGCGGCCGGCATCGCCGGAGATGACATCGGTCTTGAGCCGGATTTCCGCTACCCGGTTCAAAACGGGGTCACGCTATTAACGGATTCTACGGATGGAAAATATATTAATGACCAAGGGCAAGAAGTTGCATTGAAAGACATAGAGCGTTCAGGACTTCCGGTGGTTACCGTTTCGATTCAAGGCGAACACCCGCATAACGCTGTGGCCGCCGACTGGATGGGGTATGCAAGTCAGCAATACGGTTCCGATGCGTTGTTTGTCATCGATGTGCAGAACCCGTCCGGCGAGCCGTTAGAAAATTTGCTGCAAAGACTTTTCAAACCGGCTAAATGGAAAATCTTTCAGGGACGTTTTCTTTTCCGCCAGCAGCGGGCGACAGCCCAGACTGCTTCCGGCGCCCCCCGTTTCCGGCTTCAAGGCAAAACTTACGACGCTAGCCAGATTGAAGAGTTGGTAAAAAAAGATCTCCCGGCCGCAGTTGATTCGTATCGTAGTCAGAATACGGCGAGACCGGCAAAGACTAAGCCGTCTTCAGCACCCATGGCCGTTGCTTCGGCAGGGCCGGCAGGAGCCGGTGTCGCCGCGGCCGGACGGATAATTGCCGTAGAAAATGCAGTGGCTGCGAATGAGATTTCATCCGAAATACTGCTTGAATGGCTGGATGCTGCAAACGCGATTGCTTCATTCATGCTCGGTGTACCGGTTGAAAAAGAATATTTGCTTTCGCAATTCCGGGTTCTCGGTATTGATGAAATGCCGCAGGGACGGGAAGAAAAAACCGGAGTAAAAACCTATTTGAAAGGGGATGGCGACCCCTGGAATTTTAACCGAACGATGGCCCGGTACGGCATCCCGTTTTATCTTCAGGACAATCTTCTCGTGATCCCGGTCTTAAAATCTGCCTACCTGGAAGATTTGTGGCGCGCTCAGGGAACCCGAGGCAATGACGAGTCGATGCCTTGGGCATCCTTCTATGGGGCGCTTGCCGGGGCCTGGAACAGCCTGGCACAAAAAAATCCTTCTCTGGTCCCTGATTCGGATTCCCGCCGCGGAGTTACCGGTAACATGCAAAATCTGTACGGGGATTTTGCGGCTGTTCAAAATCAGATTCGGACGGGGCAGGCCGTTCCGGGAATTCTGGATCCCGCCGCTTCGAAGTCGATTGTCATCCGCTTGCCGGATGCGCAGGTGCGGGCCCGGGGGCTTGCGGGTGTTTTGGTAGATTTAAAAATGGAAGTCCTGAAAAAAAGTTACGAGACCGAACAGGGTCAGCAGGAGATCATGAATGAAGCGCGGTATGAAGCGATCGGGAGGTTTTTGAAAGAAAACTTGTGGAAATTTTTTGATAACGACCCGGACGGAAAGCGGCTCCTGCAGGAACTGAAAGAGGCTCATGAGGGCCTGAGAAAAAAACCCGCTTATTATCATCCTCTGATTGTCGGGGGGCTTGATGCCCTGATGCGTTACCGGCATGCGCCCGATTTCGGCGATTATAACCCTGCCGCATTTTACCAAACCCTTAATATTGAATTTTTTGCGCCGCTCGGATGGATTGTCGGAGACGACAGTATGTTCCGGTGGGCCGATAGCCGGAATCTCGGAGCGGGAAGCCGGGTGCTTTGGCGTGTTACGGGGATGACCCGGATCGACGGATCGAAATTTCCGCAGCGGCACCAGCACCGCTTCGAAGTAAATGACAAGAACCGGACGTCTAAAAAAAGACGCATGGTTTTCGGTATGATCATTGAGCCTGTGACGGATGCCGTAAAATTGGCCAAGCCCTTGCAGCGCGGCGATAGTTACATCGGATTCGCGCGGCCCACTTCCGGTCCCGATGGGGGAGCGGTCATTGCCTGGGTGCAGCATGATTCTCTTGAAGGGACAGAAGAGGCTTTTATCAGAAAAGGCGTGAGTGAAAAAGAAGCCTTCAAGCGCGCATTTCTTGAAGCCGGCGCTCATGCCCTTCATGAAGCGACGCATGTTTACCAGTATGACGGTGTTTATCCTAATCCGGGCGGGCAGGGTAACGAAGCCGGTGCGGATTCCGTTTCGGCGTATGTTTCAGCCGCCATTAATGCCGCGATCAAAAAATAC
>MHFC01000106.1:0-5027 GCA_001804025.1 Omnitrophica bacterium GWA2_52_8
CCTTGATATCCGCTCCGGCAATAAAAATGCGCCGCTTTGAGCTGGTGATCAATAACCCTTTCAGCGAAGTCTTGCGTGCGATTTCGTCGAGCACTTTTTCAAGTTCTGCCATGTTTTCGGATGTCAACACATTGACTTCCGATCCGGGCATATCAAAAACAAGAATCCCAAGACCGTTTTCTTCGGTAAGTTTCCAGGACGCACTCATAAATTCCTTTCCAACAAGACAACTCCGCCCTGCCCGCCGCCGACACAAAGGGACACCAACCCCCGCGCATAACCCCGGCGCTTCATTTCCTTAAGGCATGTCAAAATAAGTCTCGCTCCGCTGACACCGACGGGATGCCCTAACGCAATGGCCCCGCCGTTGACGTTCAGCCGGTCGCGCGGAATTTCCCCAAAGGCTTCTTTCATCCCGAAGTTTTCCTCCGCAAATTTCGGACACGCCAGTGCTTTTAAACAGGACAAGACCTGAGCGGCAAAAGCCTCATTGATTTCGAATAACTGAATGTCCTTCAACCGCAGTTGATTACGTTTAAGGACTCCCCCGATAGCATACGCCGGCCCGATACCCATCTCGCTCGGTTCGACTCCCACATACAAATAATCACGGACAGTGCCGAGCACTTCATACCCGAGGGATTTGGCCTTTGCCTCGTCCATGACAAGCAAGGCGCATGCGCCGTCCGTAATTTGTGACGAATTCCCCGCCGTAACACTGCCCGATCTTTTTTCAAAAACAGGTTTGAGTTTGGCGAGGGCCTCCATCGTCTGCCCCTCCCGCACTCCGGTGTCGTCATAAACCACTTTTTTGTAATCCGGCGGGACAAACACTTTCATCATTTCCTCGCGCAGCCGCTCCCGCGCGGCCATCACTTTTTGATGGCTTTCCAAGGCAAACTCGTCCTGCTCGGCGCGCCGGATGCCCCATTTTTTTACGAGGACTTCCGCCGTCTGCCCCATATTGAGGCCGCATACGGGGTCCGTGAGGGCCAGCTGCAGCGCCGCTACAGGCTGAAAATGTTTGAGCCGGAATTTTGACAAAACGGAAAGTTTTTGAGGGAAAGTTTTGGCACGCCCCAACTCCATAAAGATCGCCGCGCTTTCTTTGCTGAAATTCAGCGGAGCATGGGACATCGACTCGGTCCCGCCCGCAATGACGATCTCATCCACCCCAAGCTGAATTTTCTCGGCGGCGCTTGTAACCGCTTCGAATCCGGAAGCGCAATTGCGGTGAACCGTGTAGGCTCTTTTGTCCTTTGGAATACCCGCCAAAAGGCTGACGACACGCGCCACATTCGCGGCATCGATCGGCTGTCCGACGCATCCGATAATGACCTCGTCGACGAGCCCGGGTTTAATCCCGGTCCGTTCGATCAATTCCCTCACACAAAGCGCTCCGAGCTGCTGCGCGGACATGGCGTCGAACAAGGTCCATGATTTGACAAAAGGAGTACGGATGCCGTCTACAATGACAATTTTTTTCATTTTATTGGAACCTCGGTATTGCCGGCCGTGATGGCGATGATATCAAAGTATCGGCTATCCTGGGAATAGGCTTAGTCCGGTTTTCTCATCGATTAGGTGAATCGATAAGAAAACCGCTTTGGACGCATGGGGTTGCATCCAAAGTTTTGCGCCCGCGTTTTAACAGGGCGCAAAAGACAACCCCTGTGGTACAAATGAAAAAACCCATTTGCACCACAGCCTCCGCGAGGGCATTTCTCATTGGTGATGAGAAATTGCGGGTTAGGCCGCATTTCAGGCGGCCAGCGGCTCATAATGCTCAAAAAGAACCGCGCCGGCTTCGGCAAGCGAGCGTCCGAACGAGACGACGCCCTCCTCATGGCCGGCCATGACAAAGATCCGGACATTGCGCAACGAGGCTTCCCGGAACAATCGCGCCACTTCGTGCGCCATTTCGGGTGTTCCGTACGGAACATCGGCCCGTGTCACCGGCACGCGGGCCTGCAAAGCCTCCCACAACTTCCGGTGATGCACATGAATGACCGCCTGAATTGTCAGCTCCAGATCATACAGCATGGCATGGGTCAGTGACTCCGAAGAGGGTTTGACGGGGCCGGTACTCCAAACCGCGTTCCGGGCAATATCATAATGATTGATCCGGACAAACTGATCGGCCGATGCAAATTCATATTTCGAGGTTTGAGTGCCCGAAATAATAAATTCCTTTCCCGCGGACGCAGCTCTGGCGCTAAGATTCCCAAAGCCAATGCCGTCCGGATAAACTCCGAGTAATCCTTTTTGAAAGAGGCGGTCCTTCCACTCGATCAAGGCCGCAACCGATTTGTGCGGAAGCGCTCCTCCCGCCTTCCAATGATTCTGAAACTTGATAACGCCGTCATCCATGCGCGCCCGTCTGCCTCTCAGGAAAAAGTGAAATGAGACCGGTTCCGGACGCCGGACAAATCCCTCTTTCCGTGATAAATCCCGTCACGAGCCGCGCCGGGGTCACATCAAAACCGTAATTGAGCGCCGAGGCTCCGGCCGGAGACACCCTCACGGAAAAAATCTTTCCGCCGCTTTCACCGGTCATATGGGTCACTTCTTCGGAATCGCGTTCTTCAATGGGAATTTCAATCACGCCGTCATTCATGTTCCAATCAATGCTCGATGATGGGAAAGCAGCGTAGAACGGGATTTTATTGTCATAAGCGGCCAATGCCTTGAGATACGTTCCGATCTTATTGGCAACGTCGCCGCGGCGTGTCACGCGGTCCGCACCGACCAAAACAAGATCGATCATGCCCCGCTGCATTAAATGCCCGCCGGCATTGTCGACAATCACATCGTGCGGTATTTTCTCCTGCCCCAATTCCCACGCAGTTAATTTTGAGCCCTGATTGCGGGGCCGCGTTTCGTCAACGTAAACATGCAGCGCAATTCCTTTCCGGTGCGCTTTGTAAATCGGTGCCGTTTTCGTGCCCCAATCGACGCATGCGAGCCATCCGGCATTGCAATGCGTGAGAATCCGGACCGGAGCGCCATTTTTCTGACGGCTGAGCGCTTCGATCAATGCGACCCCATGATTTCCGATTTTCTCACACATGGCCGCATCCTCATCCGCAATTTTATCGGCGGTCGCAAGGGCCGCGGCAATTTTATCCGCGTTCAAACCGGCCCTTAGAACCGCGTCACGCTGTACCTGCAGGGACCATTGGAGATTGACGGCCGTCGGCCGTGTTTGACCGAGTGTGCGGCAAATGACCTCCATGTCTGCGTCCATCGACCGGCTGTGTCGGACCCGAAGCAGTCCCAAATAAACACCGTACGCTGCCGTTACGCCGATAAGCGGCGCACCGCGGATCCACATTTCCCGGATCGCCCTTTCCGCATCGCCGTCCGTTTTTAAATCTGCGACGGTAAACCGGAACGGCAAATCACGCTGGTCGATAATTTGGATGACTTTGTCGTCCCCCGGCTTTTTCCAAATACTGCGGCAGGGTTTTCCGTTCACGTTCACGCGGCGGCCTCCGTCCGGATCCGGACTAGCGAGAAATGGCCGTCGCGGGCAATTTCATATCCGTAATTTTCGATAAACTCCCGGAAAGCCTGCAATTTTTCGCCGGCCAGGCCAAACTGCGGCGAACCGAGCATGTTCCGGTCCATCAGAATTTTGGTGATCTTTTTTTCTTCAAAGAACCCGACTAAGGCCTGCACGGACGCGTCCCGCTCCAAGACACTGTCAATTTCGTAACGCTCAAATATAAAATCACCGCCCCAGGGGCAATCCAAATAATAACCGTAGTTTTTCATGTGAATCAAATAAAGCCGGTCGCCTTCTTCGCAAAGCCGGTTTGCCTCATTATAAATTTTATAAACCGGCAGCCGCCGCGTTAAATAGGTTTCCGCGCTTTCTTTTCCCGTCCAATAATTGAGCGGTTCATACGCCGCCAATTCACGCCCGCTGAAAAACAAATTAAGCCCGACGAGCAAAAACACGGTAAGGCGCAAGGCATTCGAGCGCAGCGCAAAACATCCCTCCGCAATAAGGCCTGCAAGCACGGGCAAAACCGGAAGCAAAAAGCGGACCTGCCGGGTCGTCATCGCCCAGGCATAGAGAAATAAAACCGAAAATAAAAGCAACCGCTTTACGTCATTTTTAGCATAAATTTTTTTAAGCACAAACGGCGTCAGCAAAAATACGGGCCCGGCAATCCCGAAATACCACTGGGGGTCCTCAAAATGAAAACTCATAAACACCCGCACGGGGGCAATTAAAAGAAACACCGGTTTGTTTTCTCCGAGCGGGGCCCCGAACGAGGCCAGCCAGCCGAGGAGCAGACGGGCACGTTCAGCGTCCCAATTGAAAGCTCCGTGCAAAGCCAAGCCGGGCGAAAAAAAAGGAAACAAAGGCCAGCCTGTTTCGAGATAATTGCGGACTGCATACGGAAGAACCGGCAGCATAAAAGCGACAAGCATCCAGGGAATTTGCTGCCAGGATTGATTGTCCCGGCGCCTCAGGCGGTAAATCAAGACTATCAAAATGAGCAGGATCGCATACGTAATGCCGGTGTATTTCACCGCAGCGCAGGTCCCCGTAAAAAGGCCGCAGAGCACGGCATGATAACGGCGCGGCGTCCGCAGCCAATGCAAAAGTTGAAGCAGTGCAAGAAAGGCGTAAAAGGCATAGATCAAATCCACATAAGCCCAGCCGCCGGATACGAGCACTGTCGGAACACTGAGGAATATCCAAACGCCTAAATGGGCAGCCGCTGCCGTTGCGCGACCCGCAATCCAGCGGTAACATGCCAGACCGAGCAGCAGCAAAAATACGGCTTGAGTCAAATTGGCGGCCGTGACTCCGCCGAAACTTAGCCCCGGCACCATCAACATCTCGCCAAACTGCGGAAAGTAGGCAAAAATATTATCGTAAAACGGCCGCCAACCCTCCGCTTCAAGGATGCGTTTCGGAACTTCAAGATGGTAACTGAGACTGTCGGGTCTCAACGGCGGCAAGGCAGCGTATAGAAGAAGGATTGCGCCGTAGCAAAAATACGGGATCG
>MHFC01000106.1:5035-6208 GCA_001804025.1 Omnitrophica bacterium GWA2_52_8
CCCATAACCAATGCGAGCACGATATTTGACAGAAGGATAAATCCGATGCCTGTTTTGAGGATGCCGTCAGCATCCGGTGCCGCTTTGTGCGCAAACGGCCGCAACAAATATCCGCCCATGGCGCGGCAGGAAACCAAGACGAGGACGCTCCATCCGATTGCGCGAAAAAGTTCCATGGCCTGCATGCTGTCAGCCTTTCTGATCCGGCATCATGAGTGATTGTGATTTTATGTTATTTATAATAAGATAATCCCGCACGGACCGGCAAGACCGGCCATTTAACCGACATTAAAATTTACCCGTCTGCGGAACTTCATGACGCTGTCTAAAAAAGCGCCGGTTTTTATCGCCATTCTGCTTCTTTCAATTTTACCGCTTTTTCTTTTTGCGGCCCTGCCACGCTACGAATTTGTCAATTGGGATGATCCGGATTATGTGACTCAAAATACCACAATCCGATCTCTGTCGGTTGAGAATCTTTTATCCTGGTTCACAAGACCGGTGCTCAGCCTCTATGTCCCGATCACACTGTTTTCTTACGCCCTGGACTATCAAATCCACGGCAGTTCCCCCGGCGGGTATCATCTGACCAATTTGGGACTCCATATTCTGAATATGGTCCTCGTCTTTTTCATTCTTATGGCCCTGTTTAAAGATCCCGCAGCCGCAATTTTAGGAAGCTTCGTATTCGGTTTCCATCCGGCGCAAGTGCAGCCCGTTGCCTGGATTTCCGAAAGAAAAACCCTGCTTTTCAGCGTTTTTATCCTTTCCGCCTTTTTCATGCTGCTGCGCCGGAAAAAAGAAGGCTCTGAGCCTTCCGGCGGGCCGGTGATTATTTTGCTTTTCATTCTCGGTGTTTTGAGCAAGATCACGGCAGCCGTTTTTCCTTTGATACTATGGGCCGCTTCCTTTTTTTTCGCAGCAGACTCAAAAGAGCTGCGGCGGCGCTCCGGGCTTCTGTCGGCTTTGGCTACTTTTTTCGTCGCGGCCACCCTTTTGCTTTATCCGCGCATTATGGCCGCCCTTTTTCAGAATTTGTTTGAGCATGGGTACTTCATGCCGTGGGTGCGCATGCTCCGCTATTTTCTCCATGCCTTTTTCCCGTATTCCCTGAATCTTTTTTACGGCACCGCAGATTACGAATTTTTGCACGCTCCCCGGGCATTGGCAGCC
>MHFC01000106.1:6267-7316 GCA_001804025.1 Omnitrophica bacterium GWA2_52_8
TCATCGATATTTTTAATTTTCGCAAGCTAGCGCTATATGCCGTCCTGGGGCTTTCGGTTTCCGGCTCCGCCCTGCTTGCCTATCAGCGGGTTCCGGTCTGGACAAACAGCGAAACTCTCTGGCGCAGCGTCCTGGATAAACAGCCTGATGATTATCGCGCCCTGCTCCATTTGGCCGACCACTACCAAAGCACCGGTTCGGCCCAGGAAGCGTTAACTCATTATGAGCATCTGATGCGGCAGTATCCCAAAGAGGCCTATGCCTATACCAATCTCATTAATCTTCATTTGTCGCTGCGACAAATCCCCCAGGCCGCATCAGTGCTGCAGCGCTTTGAACAGCATCTTCCCGGTCATCCGGACGTATGGAGCCTGCGGGCCGCCATTGCTTATGCTTCGGGTCAACGCGAAGAAGCTGTAAAACTCCTGAATCAGGCGCTTGAAGCTGACGCTGACAATGCGGCTGCGCTTTTGAATCTGGCCCGGATTTATTTTGCCGGCAACGATCTTTCGCAAGCTGCCCCGCTATTTGAAAGACTGGTAAAAATTCAACCGGGCATGACTGAGGCGCTTTATTTTCTCGGCATGGCCTACAACGGCCTCGGGCAGTACGATAAATCTTTGGCAACCTTTGACCGGTTGGTTTCAAAAAATATCCTGCTGCCCGGTCTTTATTTTCAAAAAGGTTTTGCGCATTACAAACTCGTTCAACTGGAGTCTGCCGAGCAGGCCTACCGGAAAAGCACTCAACTCGAACCGAATTTGGCGGAAGCGTATTTCCATCTCGGCCTGATACGCTACCAGCAGAAAGATTTGACCGGTGCGCTCCTGTGGATCGAAAAAGCCCTGAAAATAAAACCGGGACACGTTCCTTACCAGCAGGCATTGAGTAAAATTAAAAATGAAACAGCCTGAGACCGTTTTAGACCCGCCCTTGCGCGCCCCGCGCATTATCATCTTAGGCGCCGGTCCGGCCGGACTGGCGTGCGCCTATGAATTGTCGCGTCACAGCATGCCCTCACGTGTCGTCGACCGCAACCGCCATGTCGG
>MHFC01000106.1:7354-7782 GCA_001804025.1 Omnitrophica bacterium GWA2_52_8
TTGATATCGGCGGCCACCGTTTTTTGTCCTGCAGCGAAGAAGTCAACCGCCTGTGGCGGGACATGCTTCAAGATGACCTTTTGCGCGTCCGCAGACGTTCGCGGATCCTCTACAAGGGTAAGTTTTTTGATTATCCGCTAAAAGCGGCCAACGCGCTCCGGGGCCTGGGTTTCTGGGAAACCTTCCGCTGTATCGCCAGCTATTGTCGGGCAAAACTGTGGCCGCCGCTCGATGAAACCAATATCGAAAACTGGATGATCAAGCGGTTCGGGCGGCGCCTCTTTGAAATATTTTTCAAGTCTTACACGGAGAAGGTCTGGGGCATCTCCTGCTCCAATATCTCGAGTGATTGGGCGGCCCAGCGTATCCAGGACATGTCGCTTTGGGGTGCGATTAAAAAATCGCTCTTCCCGTCCCGGCACAAGCCG
>MHFC01000106.1:7793-9335 GCA_001804025.1 Omnitrophica bacterium GWA2_52_8
AATCCGTGAAACTACGGAACCCTGCGGGACGGAGTACCTCATGGAAACCGAAGTCGTCGCGGTGCATCATGACGGTGAACGCCTGACGCATATCACGGTCAAAAATGCGGCCGGCGAAATACAGAACCTGCCCGGCGACACTTTTTTTTCAAGTATCCCGATCACCCAGTTCACCGAAAAGTTAACGCCTGCACCTCCCCGGGAAGTGTCGAATGCGGCGCGGTCTCTCAAGTTCCGGAATTTTTTGGTGGTTTTGCTGATCCTCGACATAAAAGATCTTTTCCCGGACAACTGGATCTATATTCAGTCCTCCGACATCAAGGCCGGCCGGATTCAAAACTACAAAAACTGGAGCCCGCACATGGTTCCCGACCCTTCGAAAACGACTCTCGGCGTCGAATATTTTCTGAATGAAAGCGATGACTTGTGGCGTCTCGAAGACCATGAAATCATCCACTTCGCACTGCATGAGCTGGAAAAAATGGGCTTTGAGGGCATTCACGGAAAATTCATAAAAGGTTTCGCCGTCCATACGGCGAATGCCTATCCGGTTTATGACGCCGAGTATAAGGCCAGCCTCAATGTCACCCGCTCATACCTGGAGAGGTTTTCAAATTTTCAAACGCTCGGCCGCGCCGGGCTCTTCCGTTATAACAACAGCGACCATGCGCTCTTGACCGGCATTTACGGGGCCCGCAATATTCTGGGCGCCGATTATAATTTATGGGAAATTGATCCCGACAACCCGGCCCGCACGGTGAACCCTCAACCCCGTAAAGAACAGCCCGCGTCCTATGCCTCCGTCATCTAAATCTTTCACTGTGATTATCCCGGCACATAATGCGGCCAAAACCTTACCGCTGTGCCTGAAAGCCGTCGGCCGTTCAACAATCACCCCGGACCAGCTCTGGGTTGTCAATGATACTTCCACCGATACCACCCGGGCCATCGCAGCCGGTTTTCCGTGCAAAATCATCGACTGCTCCATCAAAGCCGGACCGATGCAGCCCCGTTTCCTGGCTGCCGGACAAGCCGAGACCGATATTCTGGTTTTTGTGGACGCGGACGTTGTGGTATCATGCAGCACTTTTTCCCGGATCTTAAAACATTTTGACGAGACTTCGGTTGCCGCCATAACCGGCCGCCTTTCCCCAAAAACACCGGACGGACAGTTTTTCAGCCGGTTCAAAAATGCTTATATGAACTGCGTCTTCGGCCGGCAGCCGTCTTGTGTCGACTTTCTGTACGGCTCCATTTTTGCCGTCCGCAAAGAGGCGTTGATTTATTTCGACCCGATTTGCGATCCGTTTGGCAGCCTCGTTTCCGACTCCGAACTGGGTTTTAGAATTTCGGCTGCCGGTAAAACTATTGTCCTGGACCGCGGCTTGCAGGTCGTCCATCTCAAGTCCTACGGCTTTTTTAGTCTTCTAAAAAACGACTTCATCATCCCCTTTTTGTTTGCCCGCATGTTTCGCCGGTATGCGGGTTATAAGCGTTCGCACCGGCGCAAAAGTTTCTCTCACGCGGCTTCCGGTCAGGTGC
>MHFC01000106.1:9349-12162 GCA_001804025.1 Omnitrophica bacterium GWA2_52_8
TCGTTTACGGGAAGCCTCGCTTTGCCGGCCGGCTCCGTCACCGGAGAAACGGCGGCTTTCGGTTTAGCCGCGGCATCCTTTGCCGCGTTAAACGTTTACTGGCTCCCCTTGTTGATTCTCTTCAAACGCCGTTACGGTATATTCTTTGCTGCTGCGGCCTCTTTATTTCTATGGCTCGATCAGGCCGTCATGTTTGCGGGAATGATTTGCGGATTTCTCTACGATCGATTTAAACCGGATCCCGGACTCGCATTCGGTACCGGAAACTTTCAGACCCAAAAATTAGAACCTCACGCCGATGCAATCTGAACCGCCTAAAGTCAGCATTATTTTACCCAGCTACAACTATGGGACATATCTAGGCACGGCCATCGACAGCATTTTATCTCAGACCTTTCAGAGCTTCGAAATCCTCGCGGTGGATGACGGTTCCTGTGATAATTCCCCGGAAATTCTCGAACGTTTTCAAAACCAAAACCCCGGACGCATCCGGGTCCTGCGTCACCCGGACGGCGCCCATAGGGGGATCACCGAAACGTATAAATTGGGACTTGCGGCATGCCGGGGATCGTATGCGGCCTTTTTGGAATCCGACGATTTCTGGCACCCCCGTAATCTTGAAGTAAAAGTTGCCGTACTCGATGCCCAGCCTCAAGTAGGTTTCGTTTACTCCGGTTACCGGCCGTTCGGAGATCCGCGCGGCAGCCTTTACTGGCGGCTCTATGCTCTTTCAAACCATCTTTCAACACCAAGAAACATTCCCTTCGACCTGTTCAAAACCTTGTTAGTGCGCAACCCCGTTGCTTCCTTTTCCCATTTCGTCGCGCGCATAAATCTTATGCGGCAAATCCCGGGCAGCCGGGGCATGGAAAAAAATTTTGACTGGTGGAACCTGGCACACCTGTCCGCCGTTAGCCGGGCTTACTATCTGCCGGAATCGCTTTGCTCGTGGCGTATTCATAAAAAAAGCGCATGGTACGGCCCCTCCGGGCTGCGCACGCTGGCGGGGCTCCTTAACTTTCTCGAACAACTCTATGCATCGCTCGCCCTTCAGGAAGGCCGTTTCGAACAAAACGTAATACGCCGCCATCTTCACAAAACTTCCGCAACCCTTGAGTCGATCAAACGCATGCTGAGCCGCCGGGATTTCGGAGAGCTATCGGTCCTTGCGCTGAAGCGGCCCGTTTCATCCTCGCGGTTTGCCGTCCACCTGCTGCTTAAAAAACTATTATTTTCATGACCATGGAAAACACAAAACCGCCTCAAGACCACGAAGCCCCTGAAACTTCCGAACTTCTGCGGCAAATTGACGCTCAATCGCGCCATATCCGTGATTGCGAAACCCGGCTCAAGAATTATGAACACCGCCAAAAAGACCATGACTATTTAAAGATGATGAGCCAAAGCCTGACATGGCGCGCGCTTGAAGCCATTCAGCGCTCGCTCGGCAGGTTATTCCCGCCGGCCACGCGCCGCGGCGGGGCCTTCGCAGCTTTCCTCAGCCGGATCAAAAAAACAAATCTTGCGGCACTGCCATCATCACCGGCTGCCGTTGAAACCAATCTTTCTTTGAACAAGGTCAGCAGATCCGAAGCACCGCTAGCAGTCTGCACCATCGCATCAAAAAACTATCTGGCCTATGTGCGGACTTTCGCCCGGTCATTTCACGCCCAGCATCCCGAAATACCCGTTTATGTCCTCCTCACCGACCGTATCGCGGGCTGCTTTCTTCCGGACGAGGAACCGTTCCATCTGATCGGCATCGACGAACTTCGCAATATTCCGGACCCGGACCATTTTTGCTTTAAATACAACACCCTGGAATTAAACACCGCCGTTAAACCTTATTTTTTTGATCACCTTTTCCGCAGCCTCTCTCTGCAAAAACTTGTTTATTTTGATCCTGATATTATTTTCTTTGACAAGACTTCGCGCATTTTCGACTTACTCAACCGTCATTCGCTGGTCCTGACGCCGCACATCACCCAACCCTACCAAGACGCCGCATGGCCCGATGAATTGCAGATCAAACGCGCCGGCACGTTCAACCTCGGGTTTATCGCCATGGCCTCAACCCCCTGCACTCATAAAATCCTGAAGTGGTGGCAGGAACGCCTCTATGATTTCTGTTATATGGATCTCGACCGGGGGATGTGCGTGGATCAGTCCTGGATGAACTTCATCCCGGCTTTTACGGACGACTATTACGTCCTGCGAAACCCCAAATACAACATCGCCTACTGGAATCTGCATGAACGCGGCACCTCTATACGCTTCGAGAAGGGGCGCGCGTTTTACGGTGATGAACCCGTTGTGTTTTTTCATTTCAGCGGTTTCAATCCGCATTCGATCCGGTCAATATCCCGGCACCAAGACCGCTACACCCTCGCCGATCTTCCCAACCTTGAGCCGCTGTTTCAACATTACCGCGATTTGCTTATGGCGAACAGCCATGAAGAAACGCGGCAGTGGCCCTATGCCTTCGGATATTTCTCTAACTGTGTCCCGATCCCGCCCCTGGCACGCCGCCTTTACGGAAAATTGGGTGCGGACGCCAAGAGATTCGGGAATCCATTTTGCGCCGACGGCAAAGCCTCTTATTATGAATGGCTCCGGCAGCCGGAACTGAAACAATTTCCGGCCGCTTTGCACCGTAAGCTTTGGGCTCCCCTTGTCAAAGAGATTTACCTCAACCGGCATGATCTGAAAATCGCTTTCCCCGAACCTCTGGACCGCAGTGCTGCAGGCTTCGCGGACTGGCTTGAACAAACCAGTTCAGCGGAGCATAACGTCCATTATGCGCTTCTGGAACC
>MHFC01000107.1:0-4080 GCA_001804025.1 Omnitrophica bacterium GWA2_52_8
AAGTGCTGACTCAAACCGGCACGCAGACGGTATTCACGGTAACCAAAATCCAGCGCGAAGCCGGCAAACCCGGCGGCCGCTGCGGCATGCATCACCGCCAAAACATCGAGCGGAATTTCATGGGTGCGGACCGAAAAGTAAAAAAGCGAGGCATAGACAAGCGCCAAAAGTCCCGCTACCGCTTTCTCTCGGTAGCTGATGCGGCTGTTTCTTCTTAAATACCGCCAAGCCAGCAGTGAAAAAAATCCAAGCAGAAATAAATAAAATCCGGTTTTCATGGATCGCGAACCTCAGAACCTCAGAGTAAGGATTACCGTAGATTATCGGCTCATTCCACCCATAGCCTTACCGGAACATGAAAAACATTTAACGGCCCGGAGATTTTATAAGTTCAATGCCTTATAACCGTCGTCATAGAGCCGTCTTCGGGCGTTTTTTTAGAAGGAGATTATTTCAAGGCCGGCGGAACAGCCGGTTTTCTCTTGCTGCTTTTCTCTGCTTGGCTTCCCGGTTCAAAACCGATATGATGAGTCCCAAAAGGAGCCGCAAAGAACGCAAAACATGGAAATCATATCCCACCGGGGCGCCTGCACTAAATTTCCGGAAAACACATTCCTCGCATTTGATGAGGCCGTCAAACAAGGCTGCGATGCCATCGAAACGGACCTTTTGATTTCCAAGGACGGCCGGATCGTGCTGCGGCATGATGACTTGATCCGGCATCATCACCATTGGTGTTATGTCGGCGATTTGACCTGGGAGGAACTCCAAAAAATTGACCTCGGAGGCGGAGAGAGAATTCCGGCTCTGGAGGATTTCGCCCTCCGTTACGGTCATCAGAAAAAACTGTACCTTGATCTTAAATGCTTCGGGCTGGCGGCGCCGCTTTGCGCCTTTCTTAAAAATCATCCGGATCTGCTTCCGCACATCCACTTCACATCATTTATTCATGAGGAAATTCTGGAATTGGCTGACTTGCTGCCGCAAGCCGGGCGCTCGATCTTAATGGCGGCAGTGCCGCTGCATTTCAAACCTTTGTTCGACGCATCAAAGACGCACGAAATCAGCTTGTTTCGCGGTTATCTGAATGAAAAAATCGTGAACTCGTTGAAGAACCATCAAATCAAGGTCCGTGTCTATCCGGTCAACATACCGGATGAGGCCGCGCGGCTGAAATCCTGGGGCGTCGACGCTATTTTTACCGATGAACCCGGCCTGATGGCTTTTCTTAAATCGTAAAGTCCCGGACCAGCCCTCATTTTTACGCGGCGCGCGCAAACGCAACCTCGAAGTTTGCGGCGAGAATTTGACGCATCCAGTTTGCCTGGGCCGCCGCAATCCGGTGCGTCCCCTCTTGAAATAATATGCCGAGGTCTTCCAATGTCGGAACGGCGAGATTGGAACGGACGGCCTCAAGCTGTTTTTTGATTTTTTGAATCTGCAGCAACCCGTAAGCCGCCGAACCGGCCTCGCCGACCACGTAAGCGATCCGGTCTTTGAATTGCGGCAGATCGGATTCCGCCGCCCGCTTGGTTTCCGCAGAAATTCCGGAATAGTGAACAAGGTTCACATTCTCGCTTCCGGGAGGAAGTGCCCTGAGCAGGTCCGAAAAACTTTCGTTCCTGTTTTCAAACGTCCCTGACGGAAAAGACTGGATTAATTGATAAAAGAGATCCGCCGGATCCGCTTGCGCAAGGTTATAAACCATGACCTCGGCACCGGCGTCCGCAAGACTTGCCAATTCCGAAACAACCCTGCGGGCTTCCAAATCATCGCCAAAAACCGCTGCCCCGTCGACATAAACCTTGGTTTTTCCGAGTTCTTGTAAAACTTGTTTAAGATTTATCTCCGCATTCTCGGAAAGTTTCCCGTCATATGTCTTACGGGACAGGACGGGCGGCACGAGATTTCCAACCGCAAGCCCCAAATCTCCCGGCGCATGCGCGGCTTTCCGCGTTTCAGAACGCGGATAAGCGAGATTGATCGCCGATAAAGGGAGGCGCAGGTCGGCATCGACTTGCCGCACCCGATAGCGGTAAATATTCAGGCCCGGATTGCGCGGTGCGATATACGCGGCAAAACGGTCCATCACAAATTCGGTACTGTCGTCCTGAAAAATAAAGGACACCTCGCGGATTCCCGCTTCTTTTAAATATTGCAGTAAAACCCTCAGGAATTCCGCAAGGTAATCTTCCGATGCAGGCAGATTGCCCAAAACGGCTTTATGCCTGTCCAAATGAAGGGAGGCCGCACGGTCACCATCAACCATGATTTCAGCCGAGACTTTCGCATTTCCGGACAGGTCCATCAGAATTCGGTCCTCAGAAGGTTGGCGCATGCTGATCTCGGGAAATGCCTCTTTTAATAGAGGCCACAGACTAAAATGACGCCGCAGATCCTCAGCTTTTAAATCAATTTTCGCAGCCGGCTCTATCCGCTGCGCGACGAGCACCAGACCCTCACGGTCCGGGACATTTGAAGACGCCACAAACCAGGGCGCCCCTATTTGCGGGCGAAGGCGGTGGTAAGACCCATCCTCGGCATAAGTAAACGCGCTATCAAGCAGCCGCTCAAATTCACGGGCCGCAAGCTTGGGATCCTGGATCCACTGCCCCCAGAGGTCCCCGTCGACTTGAAGGAATTGAATCTCCTGTGACTCAAGCAGGGACAGGATCTCATGATAATGCTGTTTATTCAGCCCCAGCCTCTGCAGAAAAGACAGCTTACCGCCCTGTTCAATTTCAAACAAATCGACATGCCCATGTCTTACATCGAGCTCAAGCACATGCCTCTCATTAATATACTTACCGAATTCCCGGAAAATGTCCCAGCTTAGATCAAATTTTATGTCCCTCGCAATTCCGCTGTTCGTCCACCCCCTCGAATTGGCGTTGGCGGTCCGATCCACTTCCCGCACCTGTCCGGAATGACTCATGCGCGCTTCGGAACGGAGGTTCTGTTCGCTATTTAACTGCCGCACGGAAGCGATGCCGTCAAACGCATTTTCGATCAGCTTTAACACGGCTTCACGGTCGGTTAGCTGTGCCGTTTCAAAACGCCCGCCGCGCATGAAATACAGCCGGGAATCCAACACGGTCCGCCGCGCCCCCATGACTGTCGCTGCAACCGGCTGAGCACTCGTAACATCCCATTTCAACAACTGACTATTGATGTTATCCGCGAGGTTAACATGGGATTGAGACGTAAAGAGCCGGAGATTCCCGACATCAACTGCCCGGTTTTTTTCATCTTCAGGAAAACTTACGGGATAGCGGTCCGGAAGAATTTGCAGCGCCCATTCGAGACCGCGGCCGAGTTCCTGGGGATCAAAACTGTTCTCTATTTTTAAAGTGTCATGACCGCGGAAAAACCTCAATTGACGGTCATCATCGCCGTGCGCAAGCCCCGCAAAAACAGGCGCTCCCGAAAAATCCGCAAAAACACGGTTGAGATCCGCCGCCAGACTCATGGCCCGGTATGGAGGGATCGTAATCGTCTGATGATTGATCACGATCTGGTCCGGCCTTTCTCCGGCACCCAGAACCACTTCACGGCGAGCCGGTTTTCGCAACGTAACCGTCCAGGCAACGGGAGATTCATCACCGTGCTTTAAGAGCCGGACATCCACATTCTCAAACCCCTGTCCCTCGAAGAGCGCTTTTACGGCCGTGTGGTTTTCCAGAGGCCGGACACTCTCCTGAACCAGCTTCCAACGGACCTGGTTTTGGCGCATACCAAATTCATAATGATTTAAAACCGCCGAAACTTTTTCGGAGCGGGTTTGCAATGCCGGATTCAAGGTCACTTTTAGGTTCTCAGCTGCCCGGTCGGGATCTGAAAAAACCGCGTTCAGTCCCTGAATAAATGCCTGGGGAAAATTCACCTCAGCAGCCCCACTTCGGCCCCGAGAGACCTCTTCCCAATACCTTTGCAATGCCGGATTCAGCTCGTTAGTGATGATATCATTTCCGGCCGGGGTCCCTAACGCCTCCGCGGCCCGTTTGGCCTTTTCAAACAACCCGCTTTGAAATGCCAACTCCAATTGAGACAGCATGATCCCGTTTTGAATATTCGCTTGAG
>MHFC01000107.1:4093-4374 GCA_001804025.1 Omnitrophica bacterium GWA2_52_8
GAGCATGCCGGCCGCAACGCCCCCCCATTTTAAAACCTTGAGAATTTCAAGAAGCGCTGTGCGGGGGTCCGGGACATACTCAAAAACAAAGCCGAGCGTCACCGCATCAAAACTGTTTGCCGGATAACCCGTATTATTGATGGGTGCAATTTTAAACGGAATGCCGGCACTTCCGGGAATTTCTCCGGGAGTCACATCAAAGATATCGGTGCCCTCAAATTGAAGCGCAGGATTGACGCCCGCTGCGAGGCGCGGAAGCACAAAAGCGTATGTCCCTTCGT
>MHFC01000107.1:4401-5564 GCA_001804025.1 Omnitrophica bacterium GWA2_52_8
ACCAGATTGCCGCCTGGTCCGGTTTTGTATCATCCGAGGCCTGCGCTTCCTGAGGCATTTGTGGAATTTCTGTTCCGAAAGTTCTTTCCGCATCGTTAGTGCGCGTTTCGGAGCGCTGCAGCCTGGGAGCGGCGAGTCCGTAGGTTTCTAGCATGGCGGCGTCCATGAGCCCCACAGCACTCAGTTCGAGGCGCCTATCCGGATTGATAAAAATAAAAGTCTTGATGTTCCTGTTGGCGGCAGGCGGGATAAAAAACGGCGAAAGATCAATCACATAAAAGGAGTGCTGCGTTTTATCCGGCAGCGTGATTTGAATGCGCGGATTTGCTGCGGCAATTCTGGGGTCTGCCACAATCCGCACACCGTCCGTGTTCTTCAGCTCAAGCCCTAACGCAGCGCTCCCGCCCTGATACCGCAGCACGAGATAAGGATATTTTCCGGCATCCGCCGCGCCGTCCAGCCGGCCCTCCAGATAACCGTGCGAGGCTTCGAAACTCAGGCTGCCTTTTGCGGCATCATGACGGGCCTGGATTGCGCCGGTGGTCTTTATCTTCATATGTTTGAGGAGATTGACGACCGTCCCGGGCTGGGCCGGCTCCGGTTTGAACGATTCAAAATTTATTTCGCCGCGGTTCACAACCCAAGCGTCCGTGAGCAGTCCGGGAGCATTTTTCTGCGACACCATGGCCCACGGCCGGTTCCAACACTGGAACAAACAAGTTTCGGGATATTTTTCACGGATCTGACCGATCAAGGCGGCATAATCAAAATGCGGTCCTTTCAATGCCGGGTTACCATCGGCTTCCGTTTCCGTAAACGGACCGAATTCGGTCAATGCAAACGGCTTGCCGGGCTGCATCAATTCGCCATACCCGGGAATGAAAAGGTCCGCGCCGTAGGAATCGACCCCGACAAGATCGACATACGCGTCTCCGGGATAGCGGACCTCTTCGGGCAGAAGCGCGTTGAATTTTCTCGGAAGAACGGACCAAACCCAGAGCAAGTTGTTCAGTTTCTTTTCTTCGGTGAAATACCGGAACATAGACTGCCAAAGCGCGCGGTACTGGACGTCCGTAATGGTCTGAGACCACCAGAATGTGCGTCCGTTGGCTTCATGAAGCGGCCGCCACAAGACCGTAACGCCGGCATTTTGTAATTCCGAA
>MHFC01000108.1:0-4317 GCA_001804025.1 Omnitrophica bacterium GWA2_52_8
GTGCCGTCCGGATTCTTTTTTCTTCATTATAAGCCGGAATGACTACGGATAACTTCTGGAGCGGCTGCATACTACCTTTCCCCTGCGGCGATCTTCCCGCGCCATTCCGAAAGCATCTCATCAAGCGCATCAAAAACTGTCAAACGGGGCTTCCAGCCCAATTTTTCAAGCCTGCGGGGCGACGCCAGCATCTGCGGCGGATCATCTTTGCGGAGCCTGTTTTTTCTGACCACAACGCGCATGCGGACTTTTGCCTGACGACAGAGATGCGCCACGATTTTTTTGAGCACCATGACTTTCCCGGTACACACGTTATACGTCTGTCCGCTTTTCCCATTTTGAATCATGCACAAGTAAGCCGAAATAACGTCCCGCACATGCATAAAATCGCGTTTTGCATCAAGGTTTCCGACTTCAAGCACCGGATCTTTCAAACCGGCTTCAGCCAAAGCAATTTGACGGCACCACTCCGAAAAAACCAGACGGTCCGATTGGCCGCGGCCGATGTGATTTGTCGAACGGGCCGCAACCGCCCACGTGCCGTACCGGAAACCGTAATTCAGGCAGGCGTACTCGGCAACTATCTTGCTCGCAGCGTAGGGATTCTCGGGCCATAAAAGCGATCTTTCCGTTACTTGATCCAACATCCGGAAAGATCTTCCATAAACTTGGTTCGATGAGGCCAATAAAATTCTCGTCTGCGGTGAAAACTTTCTGACGGCCTCAAGAATGTGGAGCGATGAACCGGCATTGACCGCAAACGTTGATTCCGGGCGATCCCAGGAAAAACGGGGAATACTCTGAGCGGCCAAATGAAAGACAAAACGGGGTCTTAGCTTTTTGATCTCTTCGGCCAGCCGTCCGGAATGGGTCAAGTCGATTTTCAGGACTTTCAGATTCCGCGGGGCGGATTTGAAAGATTCGGGCCTGTGCCGGGCAACACATGTGACGGAAAATCCGCGCTCAAGACAGGCGCGGATAAGATACTGTCCGCTGAAGCCCGAGCCGCCCGTGATCAGAACCTTGTCCATAACTTTTCCTCACGCACTGCCGGACACCGGTTTAAATCTTTTGACGGGTCACTAGAACCAGTTTCATAAATCTTTCTCAGAATAGATCTCAATTGTCGTTGCGAGGTGGCCGTAAGGCCGACGAAGCAATCTCTGAGGGAATACCGGGATTGCTTCGCTCCCTTTGGTCGCTCGCAATGACGGATAAAGGGCTTGCAGAGACTTATGAAACCGCTTCTAGACCACGACAGCATTGATTTTATGGGAACCGGGCACTGTAGGCGTTTTTGATTAAAATATAAAATCGATAATTTTTATTGTTGACGCTCGACCAGCCGGATGTCAGCCGCCACCATCATATCGACAAGTCTTTCAAAGGTCACGCTCGGCTTCCACCGCAGCACCCGGAAGGCCTCCGCCGGGTCGCCGCACAGCGTGTGCACCTCGGCAGGACGGTAAAGCCGGGGATCCACCACCACATGCTTTTCCCAATTCAATCCGGCCGCACGGAAAGCACGTTTGGCAAATTCACGCACCGTATATGTTTTCCCGGTTGCGACCACAAGATCGCGCGGAGTTTTCATTTGAAGCATGCGCCACATGGCCTCGACATAATCGCCGGCAAAACCCCAGTCACGCTTGGCGTCCAAATTTCCCAAACGTAGATTTTTATCCAGCCCCAATTTAATCCGTGCCACGGCATGTGTGATTTTCCGCGTCACGAACTCCTTACCCCTGCGCGGCGACTCGTGATTGAACAAAATTCCGGAAACGGCAAAAAGATCATAACTTTCCCGGTAATTCACCGTGATCCAGTGCCCATACACCTTCGCAACGCCATACGGGCTTCGCGGATGAAACGGCGTTTTAAGATTCTGCGGGGAGTGCGGTGCCAGTCCGAACATTTCACTCGAGGAGGCCTGATAAAAACGGATTTTACGGTCCACCAGCTTGACGGCCTCAAGCATGCGCGTAACCCCCATTGCCGTAAATTCCCCGGTCAAAACCGGCTGTTCAAATGATGTCGGCACAAAGGATTGCGAGGCCAGGTTGTATACTTCCGCCGGCCGGATTTTTTTTATCATATTGATAAGGGACAGCTGATCCAGCAAATCCGCCTGAACGAGGTCGACATCGGTAATCAAGTGCTGGATCCGGTCAAAGGTCTCCGTACTTGACCGGCGTACCATGCCGTACACGTGATAGCCTTTAGCGAGCAGAAACTCTGCAAGATAAGAGCCGTCCTGTCCGGTGATTCCTGTAATGATCGCTTTGCGTTTTTTCATGGACCGCCTTGAAAGCTATTGGGTTAATTTTATCCGGGACTCAAAGTATGCGAGGGTTTTCTTAAGGCCGGTCTCAAGGGTCGTTTTGGGCAACCAGCTCAGCTCGCGGCGGGCCTTTGAAATGTCGGGCTGCCGGACTTTCGGATCATCCTGGGGCAATGCATGGTACTCGATCGTGCTGTGACTGTTCGTCATTTTGATAATGGTCTGGGCCAGCTGTAAAATGGTCATCTCGTTAGGATTGCCCAAATTTACCGGCTCATTCAAATTTGAAGCCATCATGCGCATGATCCCCTCGACCAGGTCGTCAACATAACAAAAACTTCTTGTCTGCGACCCGCTGCCGAATATCGGTAACGGCTTGCCTGACAAGGCTTGGGTGATGAACTCCGGAATGGCCCGGCCGTCCTTCAACCGCATCCGCGGGCCATAGGTGTTGAAGATTCTGACGATTTTAACATTGACGTGATGCACCCGGTAATAGGCCGTCGCGATCGCCTCCGCAAACCGTTTAGCCTCATCATAAACGCCGCGAGGGCCGATCGGGTTGACATTCCCCCAATAGTCCTCTTTTTGCGGATGCACTAACGGGTCCCCGTATACTTCAGAGGTAGAGGCCAGCAGGAATCCTGATTTCTTGACTCTCGCCAAGCCTAACGCATTATGAGTCCCCAACGCCCCCACTTTAAGGGTTTGAATCGGCAGATGGGCATAATCAATCGGACTCGCGGGAGAAGCGAAATGCAGGATAAAGTCGACATCATCCTTGATATCCATATGGAGCGTCACATCCTGCTCGATAAACACAAACCGGGGCTCATTCTTGATATGCGCAAGATTCTCCGTAGAGCCCGTAATATAATTATCAACGCCGATCACACGGCAGCCGTCGCGCAAAAAGGCATCGCTTAAATGCGAGCCGATAAACCCCGCCGCTCCGGTAATCAAGATCGTACGCTGTTTCATCGCATGCCGCCTTTAAAGCTGCCGGTCTGCACAAACCAGTCGACCGTTTGTTTCAATCCCGGTTCAAATTCGGTCTGCAGCCGGTATCCCAGCAGGCGCCGGGCCTTGCTGATATCGGCAAGCGTCCGCCGGACGTCACCCGGACGTTTTGGCTTGTAGACCGGCTTGATCGACGGCCGGTTAAGAATTTTTTTGATCGCGTTAAAAATATGGTTCACCGAGTATTCCTTTTGTGAACCGATGTTAAACGCTTCACCGCTGACGCCCCGAGCGCGCATGGCAAGCAGGTTTGCTTCCACGACACTGTCCACATAATGAAAATCCCTCGATTGCTTGCCGTCCCAGTGGATTTCGGGCGATTTCCCTTTCAGGACGGTCTCGATGAAAATGGGGATCACCGCGGAATAACGCGATTCCGGGTTTTGCCGCGGTCCGAATACGTTAAAATAGCGCAGGCTGACGGTTTCAAGCCCGTAAAGCCGGGAAAAGATGCGGCAATAATACTCGCCCGCGGCCTTGGTCGCCGCATACGGAGATTCCGGTTTCAAAAGATCGTCTTCGCGAAGCATCTTTTTTTTGGCGCTGCCGTATACGGAAGATGAAGACGTAAAAATCAAACGTTTGATTTTATGGCGGCTGGCGGCAAGCAGGAGTTTCAAGGTCCCGGTCATATTGACTTCATGCGCTTCAAGCGGTGCTTCGACAGACTGCAAAACGGCGCGATTTGCGGCCAGATGAAACACATAATCACATTTGCGGACGGCCCTATCGACAGCTTTAGCATCCCGCACATCGCCTTTGATAAATTCTACGTCACCGCGCATGCCTTGCACATGCTGCATCATGCCAGTGGATAAATTGTCCAAAATGCGGACGCTATTTCCACGTTTCAACAGCCCTTCGGCAACATGCGAGCCGATGAAGCCGGCCCCTCCGGTAACCAGACAGACGGTGCGTTTACTCATAAACGGACGATGTTCTTTCCTTGATACTTTTTTAAGGCATTGCGCGCATCGTAAATCAGCCTGCCGTGCTGCGCAATCCGGGCATACGGA
>MHFC01000108.1:4327-7173 GCA_001804025.1 Omnitrophica bacterium GWA2_52_8
GCCGAGTTCAGAAAAACGGTGTAAAATTTCAATCGCGGGGGATTCCCGGATGTCTGCAATGTCTTTTTTGTAAGTCAGCCCGAGGATCAGGATTTTAGCGTTTTTAACCGCCTTCCCGAATCTTTGATTGAGCGCGACAAGGGCCTGAGAAACCACATAAGCCGGCATTTCGGCATTAACGCTCCGGGCCAGTTCGATAAAATGCAAGTCCGCGCCCTGCATGCGTGCTTTCCATGACAGGTAGAGCGGATCGACTCCAATGCAGTGCCCTCCGATGCCAGGCCCGGGATAAAACGGCATGAATCCGAACGGCTTGGTTTTGGCCGCATCGATCACTTCCCAGATATTCACACCCAGTTGTCCCGCCACCCTGGCAATTTCATTGATCAGCCCGATATTGACGATGCGGAAGGCATTTTCAAGCAGCTTCGTCATTTCAGCGGCCTTGGGCGAACTGACAAGATGAATTTGTTTGACGATGGTCGAGTAAAGGTCCCGGGCAAGCTTGGCGCACTCCGCAGTCATTCCCCCGATGACCTTTGGGATACTCACCGTCGAATACTGACTGTTTCCCGGATCAACCCTCTCCGGCGAAAAGCAGACAAAAATATCTTTCCCAACAACCATTCCTTTTTCCTGCAGCATCGGCGCCACAACTTCCTCAGTTGTTCCCGGGTATGTCGTACTTTCGAGAATGATGAGCTGCCCGCGCTGAAGATGACGGATGACGGATTTAACAGAGCCTAGAATATAGGACAAATCCGGGTCGCGGGACTTATTAAGGGGCGTCGGCACACAAATCATAATGACGTCTGAGCCGGCAAGGATGTCAAAGTTGGAAGTTACCTGAAAATGGTGTTTTTTACGCACGCTGACAAGCTCGCGGGCCGAAACGTCGTCGACATACGATTGTCCGCGCTCAAGCTTCTTCACGCGTGCAGCGTCCGTATCAATACCGGTCACACGAAAGCCGCGTTTCGCGTAAGCCAATGCCAACGGCAGTCCGACATAGCCGAGTCCCAAAACCGCAATGTGAGCGGTCTTGTTATTAATTTTCCGCCCGAGTTCCGCGGAAACTGAGTTACTTTTTCCCAAGAGAAGCTCCCGAATGCTTTTGGTAAGATTGCACAAATTCCCCGGCGGCCTCATGCCAATGGCGCGGATTTACGCCGAAGTCACGTTTTGCTTTTTCCAAAGACATCACCGACATTTTTGGTCTCTCGGCCGGCCGGTGTTTCGGCGGCGTTGCGATACGGTTTACACGGGTACTCCCGAGTCCGGCCTGCGCCAAAATAAATTCCGCAAACTCCGCCCAGGACGCCGTGCCGTCATTTCCCAAATGATAGATTTGTCCCTTCAAGCGCTTTTTAAAAGCCGCATTTGCTGTATAGGCCTTGAATATTTCGCAGAATATCCCGGACAAATCAACCGTATAAGTCGGCCGCCCGACCTGGTCATGAACAATGTCAAAATGACCGGCCTGCCCCGCCTTCTCAAGAATCGTGCGGGGAAACGAGTCCCCATAAAGCCCGTAAAGCCAGGAAATGCGGAAAATCGTATAAGCCTTGGCGCCGGTTTTTACTAATTCTTCCGCATCCGCTTTCGTTTGCCCATAAATGCTTTTCGGATTGGGCAAATCCTCTGTTTCATAAGGCGCCTCTTTTTTTCCGTCAAAGACATAATCCGTACTCAAAAAAACAAAATGGGCGCCGGTCTGATTCGCGGCCTGAAAAACATCCCGCGTAAGTTTCACATTCAGCGCTTCAGCCAATTCCGGCTCGGCCTCGCAGCGGTCGACCGCCGTCATCGCCGCTGCATGAAACACGATATCGGGAGACTGCTCGCGCATTATTTTCTCCCACAACTTGGGTCCCTGAATAGGATCGCCGCCCGTATTATAAAACCGCTTGAAGCTGCCTTCCGGCACCTGCGGGGCCCGAACATCGACTCCGACCAGCTCAAAATCACGCTGCAGGCATTTTACAAGGTCGGTGGCCAGCATCCCGCTCGCGCCGGTAATTAAGATTTTCATACCTTACTTCCGGGTATAGCGGTCGGCTTTTAGCGGCTTCCACCAGTCGGAATGCGTTTGATACCACCGGATGGTCTCCGCGAGCCCGGCGTCAAAAGTCCACTTCGGTTTAAAACCAAGACGCCGCAACCGCTCGGTTTGAATGCTGTACCGGAAATCGTGGCCGGGCCTGTCCGCGACATACTCGATCATTGAGTCGTCTTTGCCCATCAAAGCCAATATTTTCCTTGTCAAAACAAGATTGGTTATTTCGCTGCCGCCCCCGACATTGTAAACCGTCCCGGCCTCGCCCCTTTCAAATACAAGCTCAATGGCGCGGCAATTGTCCTCAACATGGATCCAGTCGCGGATATTCGCCCCGTCCTTATAAAGCGGCACCTTCTTGCCTTCGAGCAGATTCGTAATGAACAGCGGGATCACTTTTTCAGGAAACTGATAAGGCCCGTAATTATTCGAGCTGCGGATGACGATGGCCGGAAAACCATAGGTTTCGCGATGGGACCGCACCAGCAGGTCCCCTCCGGCTTTCGATGCCGAGTAGGGACTATTGGGTTTAAGCGGCGCATCTTCATCAAAAGACCCTTTCACCGCGGATCCGTACACTTCGTCCGTTGAAATGTGAAGGTACCTTCTTAGGGAACATTCTCGGGCAGCATCCAGCATGACCTGCGCCCCGGAAACATTTGTCCGGATAAATTCAAGGGCCGCATCGATCGAGCGGTCAACATGCGTCTCAGCCGCAAAATGGATCGCGGCCTCAGCGCCTTTCATGCCGGCGCACACGGCCGCGGCATCACATATGTCGCCTTGGATG
>MHFC01000108.1:7205-8887 GCA_001804025.1 Omnitrophica bacterium GWA2_52_8
CAAACAGTGTTTTCATCGCGATGTCCCGGATTTGTTCGCGACAAGCCAACTAGCCCTGTAAAGTGACTCGAACGTTCCGGCGTCCGTCCAGTAGCCCTTCAGGATGTCATATTCCATTTGCCCCCGGCGGATATAGGCATTATTGACGTCCGTGATTTCGAGTTCGCCGCGCCGGGATGGTTTCAGGGTTTTAATGATTTTAAAAACATCGGGGTCATACATATAGATGCCGATGACGGCATAGGACGATTTGGGGTGTTTTGGTTTTTCCGTAATTTGAATGATTTTATTACCCTTAATTTCAGCGACTCCGAAACGCTCGGGATCGCGAACCTTCTTCAGGAGCAGACGCCCGCCGCGCGCCTGCTTTTCAAAGCGGCGGATATGCGGCGCAATGTCCGCTTCGATAATATTATCGCCGAGAATGACCACTACCTTTTCATTTTCCGCAAAATCTTCGGCGAGCGACAGCGCCTGCGCGATCCCTCCTTCGCCTTCCTGATAAGTGTAATGGATATGTTTCAAACCGAATGATTTTCCGTTGCCCAACAGCCGCAAAAAATCACCCGCAGAATTACCGCCCGTCACGATGAGAATGTCCTGAATGCCCGCATCCACCAAGGTTTGGATGGGATAAAAAATCATGGGTCTGTTGTAAACGGGCAGAAGATGCTTGTTTGTGACCTTGGTCAAGGGCAAAAGCCTTGTTCCCAAACCCCCGGCAAGAATAATACCCTTCATAAAGGTGTCCGTTCTGCAGAATTTATCTTCAATATGTCTACAGGTTATGAAATGACCGCATTTTGTCATCAACGGCCCGTCTTTTTTATTCAGGGCCGGCCGATACTTTGATATTGAAATCCCATTTTCCGGACGACGTCGGGACGAAACACATTGCGGCCGTCAATAAGAAGAGGCTGCTGCAGCAGCCTCTTGATCTTTTTTAGATCCAGCTTTGCAAATTCCTTCCACTCCGTCAAAAGCAGCAGGGCATCGGCACCCTTACAGGCTTCATAGGCATCTTTGGCGTAAAAAAGATCCGGGTCGATTTCTTTAAAGCGCTCCATGGCGGCCGGATCGTATGCTCGGATCGAAGCCCCTTCCGCCTTAAGCTGTTTGATAATATCAATGGACGGCGCATAGCGCGTATCATCCGTATCCGGTTTAAACGCGAGTCCGAGCACGGCAAGCGTCTTACCTTTCAAGTTCCAGACCGCCTTCTCGACTTTCTGGACGTAATACTTCTTTTGTTCGTCATTTAAATCCAGGACGCTCTTTAATAAATGAAAGGGAACGCCCATTTTTTCCGATATCCGGTAAAATGCCGCGAGGTCCTTCGGGAAGCAAAATCCGCCGAACCCGAGCCCCGCCCGCAAAAATGACAACCCGATTCTGGGATCAAGACCCATCCCCTCTGCGACCCGCTCGACATCCGCACCGGCAGCATCGCAAACGCGCGCCACGGCATTAATAAATGAAATTTTCGTGGCGAGAAAGGAATTGGAAGCGTGTTTGATAATCTCGGCACTCTTGAGGTCCGTCACAACCATTTTTGTCTTCAGCGGTTTGTAGAGCGCCCTTAATAGCCGCTCCGCCTTCGGACTTCCCACACCGATGACGACACGGTCCGGATGCAGCAAATCATGAACGGCGGAACCTTCCCTCAAAAACTCCGGATTGGA
>MHFC01000109.1:0-18977 GCA_001804025.1 Omnitrophica bacterium GWA2_52_8
AAAAAGAGCGGCGCGATTTCGCCGATTCTTCCTGCCTTTTGCGCCATGACGAGCATCATCGCCACGGCGCTGTCCAGCCCGCCGGCCGGGATGTCCGAATTATGCGTCGTGTTCAGCCAGGCGCTGAACCGGGCCGGAAATGTCTGCGCCATCTTCGTCATAAAAGACAGGAACCCGCCGCTTGAGAGCGCGGGGGCCGTGCCGTTCATTTCGGCCACAAATTTGTTATAGGATGAGAATTCATACGTTTGATAATTAAAACCGAGAATCGCGGTTTCGACCGCGGCTTTTTTGGACGCCGACAAGGGCCCTTTCAAAATATTCAGGAGATACGCAAGATAGACCATATTGTCCGGATTTAACTGCGCTTTCGTAATAAGCTGGTCGGCCAGCGCATCGAGGCGTCCGGAAGACACAAGCCCCGCAGGAATCATCGCGGAAAGTTTTAACATGATCCGCGAATAAACGCCGGGGTCAACCGATGTCACCGCCTCCTGCTGCAAATGCTTGTTAATCAGGTCCCCGATCAGCGTCTTGTAGTCCTGCATGTTCCAGAGAAAACCGTCATATTGATACAGGACGCGCAAAATAAAGTCGTAAATTTTTTCGGAGGCGACGCTGGTGTACTGGGAGTTTTGGACAGCTTCAGTCAGCACCTTATTGATAACGGCCGCGCGGACGGAGGAAGATGTGTCCAGTCCGTTGACGATGTTTGCGATCAGGCCTTCGAGCCGTTCATCCCCGTTAACGATTCCCATAAAATTATCCAGCACGTTTTTGCGCGAGCTTGCGCTCGAGACCTGGGAGGTATAAGTGTCCCAAAACCGGATAAACAATTCACCGAGCAGCTTTACGGTCGCACCGTTGCCCATATCCAGCTTTTCCAGAAACATTTGCTGGATATCGAAGGCTATCGACCCGTAAATGGCCCCGAGATAATTGACCAGCGCCTCCCGGTTCACCGACCGCACCTCGCTATGATAAATTCTGTCCACATCCGCAAACGGGTCCACACCGGCGCCGAACAGGAAGCCGCGGCGGCTGCTGAGCGCGAACATCAGCCTTTCCATATAGGATTTTACAAAATAAGCAGGCATGAGGACCGGATTCGTCTCTCCGATATATCCGAAGACCGGAGGATCCGTGTATTTAAAAAACGGTTTCATGTTGCTATAGTCCGCCGCGTTCATGGACAGCGGGTCCTGAAAAAACTTGGTCATCGCCACCCAGTGCGCATCATTAGGATTAATTTCGTACAGCGCGATCTGCATCGCTCTAACCCCCGTATATTCGCTCGCCAAGTGATAAACCGGCGTGCGGTCGGTGTCCAGCCAGAATAAATGCACAAGGCTCTTCCATCCCGCGGAATTATCGCTCGCCGTAAATCTGAGCAGGTGCTGTCCGTTCACCATACGCACAACCGTGTAGTCGCCGAGGGATGTGCCGGTCGGGGAATAAACTTTCCCCGTATCAGAACGGATATCCTGAAACACCACGGTCATAGACCGGGCCCCTTCGCCGTTATCGGAGACTCCCGTGATGTTAATGTTCAGCGTCAATTTGCCGTTTGCTTCCAGGACTCCCATCGGGACGGCTTCGATTTCGGCGGTCAGAGTATCCGATGTTTTGTCGCCGTTATTGGCACGGTATTGAAAACTATCAGCGCCCGAATAGCCCTGGTCCGCGTAATAAACGCATGCCCCGAGCGCCGCATCGCATTCCAAATCCCCGTGCGCCGGCTGCCGGACAATTTCAAATGTAAGGGGCTTGCCGTTCGGATCGCTGCCGGTCAGCCGGAAGGCCGCCGGTTCACCCGAAATCATCTGGATCCGGGCCAGTGCATCGGCCACGGGCACGCCGGAATTCTGGTCCCGAACCGCCTCGATCGTGACTTCTTTTTCCGTGATCGCATTCTTGCTGTCTTTGACCCGGATAACATACCGGTAAGTGCCGGCCTCGGTTTCGGTCCGGGGCATGTTATTAATCGAAGTGCCAGAGCCCGAACTGACCTGCTGTAAAGCGCCGCCGTTGACGGCGCGCAGCCATTCCCACGTCACGGCATCGTTCTCCGGATCGCTCGCCGTGGCGGAATAAGTTACCGCCGTTCCGGTTTTGATTTGAATGCCGCTCTTCGCGGCATCGGTATCGGTCGCATTATGGCTCAAGGTCACGGAAGGCGGCTGATTGGCCGGCTGAACCACTTCGATCGTCACCTCGCGCTCGACCGTCGTATGGCCGTCGCTCACGCGGATCACATAGCGGTAGGTCCCCGCAGCCGTCTCGCTCCGGTCCAGAAGCCGAATGGCCCCCGCGCCGGAGTCGACCTGCTGTAACGCCCCTCCGTTCACTGAACGCAGCCAGGTCCAGGTCAGCGCGTCATTTTCCGGATCCGTGGCCGTCGCCGAATAAGTGACCGCCGTGTCCGGATAAATCTGGATTCCCGACGCGGCAGCATCCTTGTCCTGCGCATTGTGGCTCAAGGTCACGGCCGGCGACTGGTTTTGCGTTTCGCCGGTTTTTTCCAGCCGGGAAATCTTAAGATTTTCATAGGTCGCTTTGTAAGTTGTGCCGTCCAGTGTAAATTCAAAAACGCCGGTTTCCGGATTTCCCGAAATCCAGCGGGCATTAATTTGTTCGACTTCATAATAACCAGTGGTCTCATTCACCCTGTAAAGCGCCATTTTCCCGGCAGGCAGGGCCTTGACCGCCGTGTCCCAGTGTGCGATGCCAAGAAAAACGTTCAGCATGCTGGGATGGCCGGTCTGAAATTTTTCAATCGCGGTTTTCAGCCAGTATGCGCTGCCGCCGTCCTCATACCAGTGGTCAATATAAGTCGCAAAATTTTCAAAGGTGTTGACGCGCGCATAGCTGTCCGGAAAATCGTCCGGCGGCGAATCGCTGCTTTCATAAAGCCAATATTCCGCGAGCCTGCGAACGTACCCGATGTTGGCCTGGACCACAGTCTCGAAAGTCTCCCGTTCCTTGCCTTCCAGCGAATGTCCGGATTCGTGCACAATCACCCCTGTCACCGCCGCCGGAGTCGTATACAGCACGGTGTTAAAATCTACTTTATGATACCCTGCCCCGCCGCGCTTGCCGCTTGTCCGCAAAGCCACGAGGTCCAGCCAGCCGTGGTGGGTGTCAAAATCTGAGATCAAATCGGTGTAGTCGGGCCCGCCGCTCTTGATGCCGACCGCACCATTGGCCATCGCACCGGAAAAATCGAACAGGAAAACACCGTGGTTTTTCCACAAGTCTTCGGCTTTCCTGAAACGCGCCGCATAATCAGCCGCTGATTCGCCGGAAACCTGGGGATTGGTTTTAGAAAGAAGCGGCACAAGGACCGGCGCATAAGCGGCAAAATTCGAACTTTCCTTGACGCTCCGGATCAGGTATTGAAGCGTATAGTCAACCGGCGACCCGGGTTCTTCGGCCGCTTCGCGCTCATTCCAGTGTGTCATCAGCGCATTTGCAATTTCCTGGAAAAATTCCCGTTCAACAGCCGCGTTTTCGAACGCAATTTTCCCGGAAGGCTCAAGCTGCGACAGATGCGCCAGGACGGCATAGATCCCCGATGCCATCATTCCGGACCCCATGATTGGCATCAGGTCGAAGCGTTCGTTTTTAACCAGCGTTTCGATGCTGCTTTTCAAACTCGAGGAGATCGGCGCGTTGAGCAGGCCCAAATAATAACCGGCGTTGTCCGCCGTCCAGCGGGTGAGCTCGGTTCTCACTTCATTTTCAAGCGCCGTGATATAAGCGGATTCATTACGGAACGCGTCCGGATACACTTCATAGAGCCCGGTCAGCATGGACGGCTGAATAAAGGATGCCGCCGGGTTCACAAGGACCGAATCCACGTAGTTGCGGATGCGTTCGCGGTAAAGATCAAGGTCGGTCACCGTGCCATGGCCGGAGACGAGGACATCCTCAATAAACCCGAGCAGGTTCAGGCACTTCGCCGTACAAGGCTGAGCCGTGCTCATAGGCTCAAAAATCTTAAACGTAGCGTCGATCAGCTGGTCCTTAAGCTCCCGGCGCACGCCGAGATGGTCGATGAAATGCTTTTTGGTGTCGGTGTCAATCAGCGCCCTCTGGACCATATTGGTTTCAGTGCTGGCCAGGCCTTCAAGATAAACAAGATACATTTCGGCCAGTTTATTGGTCATGTCATCGCCGCCGCGGCGCAGATTGCGCAGAACCGATTCACGCCCCTCGCGGCTCATCTGCGGCCAGAACTCGCCGATGCGTTTGATAATTTCGAATTTAATGTCCGAGGGAAGCAGGTTTTCGAAAACGGTTTGGGTCATCACGAACGGATCGGCATTTTTAAAATTAAACGAGGGCTGCCGGCTCAGTTCTTCCAGCACAAGGTTGAAATAAAGCGGCGTGATCGAGCTTCTGAAATCAAAACCCCAGGCAATGTTGTCGCCCTGGCTGGTCCCGCCGTTAAAGAAAGCATTGGTGATCGTGCTGAACTCCGAACCGGAAAGCGAAAGAGGCTGCTGCACAAACTTGACCAGTGTGCTCCAGTAAAGCGCGCTCAGGTTCAAATCGCCGATGACCGTGTAGTACCAGTCGGTTGTGCCCAGAAAAATCACGTCTTCGCGGCCGGGAAGTACCAGGTAATAATAGGCGTCTTCGGACGGTGCAAACGCGTCGTCAAAAGTCTGGCTGGCGCCGGAGGGAATGTCATAATCAAGCCGGACGCGCAAAACGGACCAGCCCGCGAATTCCGCCTGCGGAAAATTGAAAAATTTGTAGTCCACATACTGCGGCCGGAGCCCGTCCGAGCGAACGGCCGTTCCCGTCCCGCCGTCATTGGAAAAATCAATATCAATATCAAGAGCATAGCGGCTGTTCGGGGCCTCGGCTTCCCATACGCCGAAAACATCATGCTCGAATTGTCCGGCCGCATTCACGGCAATCTTGTGCCCGCGTTCGGAGATCAACCCGCCGCTCTCCCCCCCCTGCGGGGGGTTGCCGGCAAAGGGAGGCCCAACTTCGATCGTCACCTCGCGCTCGACCGTCGTATGGCCGTCGGCCACGCGGATCACATAACGGTAGGTCCCCGCAGCCGTCTCGCTCCGGTCCAGAAGCCGAATAGCCCCCACGCCGGAGTCGACCTGCTGTAACGCCCCTCCGTTCACTGAACGCAGCCAGATCCAGGTCAGATCGTGATTCTCCGGATCGCTCGCCGTAGCGGAATAAGTTACCGCCGTGTTTGCGTTAATTTGAATCCCGCTGTTGGAATTGTCAACGTCCACAGCATTGTGGTACATATTCACGGAAGGTGACTGATTGGCCGGCGGAACAACTTCGATCGTCACCTCGCGCTCGACCGTCGTATGGCCGTCGGTCACACGGATCACATAACGGTAGGTCCCCGCAGCCGTCTCGCTCCGGTCCAGAAGCCGAATAGCCCCCGCGCCGGAGTCGACCTGCTGTAACGCCCCTCCGTTCACGGAGCGCAGCCAGATCCAGGTCAGATCGTGATTCTCCGGATCGCTCGCCGTGGCGGAATAAGTTACCGCCGTGTCCGGGTTAATTTGAATCCCGCTGTTGGAATTGTTAACGTCCACAGCATTGTGGTACATATTCACGGAAGGTGACTGATTGGCCGGCGGCAAAATAATGTAAATTACCGCTTCCCTTACCACCGTGTGCGTTCCATCGCTGACGACAACTTTATAATAATAAGTCCCGGGCAATAGTTCGGCGGCAGAATACTCCGCCGAATTAACGGGATCGGTGATTTGCTGCACAAAGCCGCCGTTGACGCCTGTTTTGCGGTACCAGGTGTAAGTCAGTGAATCGCTTGTCTCGCCCGGATTCGTGATATTGGCGGTATAAGTAACCGGCGTGCCCGTGTAAATTTGAGCGCCGGGCGTATTTCCATCAACATCATCCGCATTCAAGGTTAAAGCAACTTCCGGAGCTGCCGGTATATCAACGATCTGCCCGCTGATAATTTCACCCACCTCGCCAAGCGTATTCACTTCGGACGGAGCCAATTTTCTGAGGAACATCGTACGCGTACTTGAAGAAAGGGTGTCCCAAATCGCCGCCATATGTTCAAGTAATCGGATGCGGGCCGCCTCCGGCATCACACGCTGTTCGTAATCAGGAACAGCTTCCAGGGGGCTTTCGTCTGCCCTGAAAATATGCCCGGGAACTTCTGATAAGGCATTCAGGAGAACATTCATGTAATTAACCGTCACAGAGGTCCGCAATTCTTCGGCTTGCTCAATGCTGAATAAATGCTCAACTCCGGGACGCCCGGATGTGGGATTTTGCGGGCCGGGAGGAATCCCGCGGATGAGATCCTGAATGGCATTGTACTCGGCGCTCGTCCAGCGCAGAATCCGTGCGTTTACTCGCGGCGGACTCGGCCTTAAAAACTCGTCTAAAGCCCTCCAAAGAGGTTCACTAAGATCGATCTCGGCTTCCCAGGCCGCCTCGTACTCTGTCGTTGATCCTATATAGCGGAAAATGTCGCTGTCCGGGCCGTCAACAATGAAGAAGTGAACGACGGTATCCTCATAGTTATCAATTTTTACGCGCAGGACATTGTGCGCGCCGTCAAATTTAAAGTTTCCGATCGCGCTCGCACGAGGATCCGGATAGTGCGCTTCGTAAACGCCGCCTTGAAATGCCGTGCGGTCGCGAATCACAAATGTTTGATCCAGCAAGGCTTCAGGCCAACCGATAACGGTGTCAGTATGCACCTTAATCAGAGCGTTGTTATTGTTCCCCGCAATGTCCGGATCATCAACGAGTGTCCCCTGAGGCCGGACTTGAATTGTCACAAATGACGAACGGGAAAGCGCCCGCCCGTCATTTGTCTGATAGTGAAACCCCGTCACGCCTTCAAAATCTTCCGGCGGATAATAAGCACAAAGCCCCAGGCTTTCGTTACAAACCAGTTTTCCCGTGGTCGGCCGATTGTCACCCGTCACGGCAATGACAGAATAAGTAAGCGGGCCGCTTTCCGCATCACGGCCTTCAAGCCAAATAAGCACGGGATTTTCACTCTGTGTTTCGATCTGAATATCCGTTGCTTCGGGAATTTCATTCCCGCTCGGATCTTCGATCACCGTCAGGCTCATCACATTATCCACGGTCTGTTCACCAAACGAGACGCGGAGTACGTATTGACTCGCGCCCGCGGCCGGTTCATTGCGGATGAGCAGCATCGGATTTGACGCGACTTCCCCTTCAACCGTACCGCTTGCAATATTTTGCCAGCTGCTTTCATCAAGAAGGTTCTCCGCCGCGAACCAATCCCAGCGCGTGGGAACATGAACGCCGTCGTCCTCAATGGAAGCCGTATACGTCAAGGTTGTATTCCTGTAAACCTGAATGCCGCTGCGCGTAGAATCCACATCATGGCCATTGAAGCCTACGGCAACTGCCGGCGTCCCTTGGGAGGCCGCTGTCGTTCGGAATTGCCGCACTTCCGAAACCTGTAAATTTCCGGCGGCATCTTTTGAGCGTACGCGATAATAATAGACGGAGTCCGCCTGGAGCCCTGATAACCCTTGCGCGTGACCCGTTCTCAATGCATTCTCCAATACCGTCTGAGAACCAAGGCTTTGCGTAAGTCCGTATTCAACTTGTGCGTCCGCCGGCTCATTGGTTGACCAACGGATAATGGCGCTGTCCGGCGTAATATCCGTCGCACGGACATCTGAAATCGCCGGGGGTGTAATGTCTCCTCCTGTCGTCACATTTCCGTTAATCGCAATGATTTCATTATTACGGTACGTTAAATTATAATCGGTTCCTTGAAGACGGATTCTGTAATTGCCGCTGAGAAAATCTCCCGAGACAAACTTTCCGTTTGTGAGCGTCACATCCAGCAATCCGTCAGCGCCCAGTTCATAAAGCGGGACAAAATTATCATCCGGCGAATCCACCGGGTCGTACTGGCGCAGAAGGATCTGCATAAAGACGTTCAGCATTTTCGGATGGTCCTCAAAGAGTCTGATCCCCTCCAACAGCCAGCGCTCCGTATCCTCCATCAAGTGCGTCACAAACTCGGCGTAATGTTCCTGTAAATTGGTCCCCGCATAGATAGAAGGCAGGTTGTTTAAATTGCGCTGATTGTATTCAAAGTAGAAAAACGGCTCGAGGGCATCCAGAGCATTCCGCTTCGGATCATCGTCCGTATCGAGGGCGTGCGCACTCTCATGGATAAGCACCGCCGCGAAAGTCTGAGGCGTTGAAAAAGTCGCGAGGTTCCATTGAACCTGCGAGACGCCCTTCAACCCTGTTGTCAGCGTCGTGGTCAAAAAGAACAGATCGCTCCAATTCGGATGATGGTCTGCGTAGTCTTCAATGATATCGTAATAATCACTGACGGTGCGGCCCGCACCGAGCGCGCCGCTGACCATGCCTTTCCCCAAATCATAGATCAGAACGCCGCGGCGAAGCAGGTTTGTCAGCCGGACGATCCGGGCATCGTAATCGGCTTGGTTTTCGGATGTGTGTTTTGGATTCAAAAATTCAAGGATGCTATTCCCTCCCAAGTCCGATTGTTCCAGCATGGGGACAAGATCCAAAAACCGGCCGCTTAATTTCATCAGCTGGAACGTGCGCAGCAGTATCAGATCATAGCCGCCGTCAAAGGTATCGAGCCCGCTATCCCGACGGACATGCGCATAATCTCTCAAAATATCCGTGATTTTTTCAAAAAACCGCGTTTCATCCGCGGCTGTAAAGCCTGTCTTTTGCTCCAGCGCTTGGCGGAAAAAGGTGCCCAGTTGCAAAAACGGCCAGACGCTGTACTGCTGCCCGACTAAATAGGTTGAAAGACTCCGGCGCTTCGCATCACTCATGGGGCCGCTTAGAATATTGAGTAACTGTCCGAGCCACGCATAGTTTCCGTTCGCGCCATTCATGAAGCTATCGACGATTCCGTCGATCGTGCCGTCTGCGACAAGCGCTGCAGGAATGCGGTGTGCGAGCCGTGTCATAACGATCGCGAAGGTGTTGATATCGATCCGGGAAGTCCCCTGTGATAAATAATCAGCAATAAATGCGTTGATTCTTGCGTCGTATTGTGAGAGATCCCATAAAATACCGTCATACCGTTCCAGAATCTGAATGATGAACTGGACCGCATGCGCGCCGTAGTTCTGTTTAATAAACGAGTTATTCACAAACTGCTCGAGAATGATATCGATCAGACGGGTCCGGATGTCTGCATTAAGATTTTTATTTGAAAGAATATTCGGAAGCAGGCCCTGCATTTTATCTTGATTAAACGTATTCGACAAAAGCCTGTTCAGGAGGACAGAGTGCGTACTGCGCTCTCCGGTCTCTTCGGTCACCTCTTCCCAAAGATCTAACACAAGCCATCCGAGAAGATTCAAGGTTTGTGTGTTTCCGGTGGTCAATTTTTCGAGGAACATATCCCGCATTCCCCGTGACAGATGCCCCCAGCCGGCCGCGAACATTTCAGTTACACTTTGCTTATTTACGGACCGCATAAAATAATCATCGTAGCCATCAAACGCTTTGAGCGGATCATGCGCGCTTGAAAACTCGAAGGAATCAGGGCGCTCAAGAACACCCGCAATGATTTTCTCAAGATAAATCGCGGCAAAAACCGAGCGGAACTCTTCTCCCCCATCAACCCCAATAAGCGAATATTCATTAGGAGTGCCTTTGATAAATGCTTCTACGTTCCGGTAGACCTGCGCGGTAAGACCTTCGGGGTCTCTGATGAAAGCTTCGAGCGCCGACCAGCGGTTGTCAGATGTGCTAATCACCGTATCCCATGCCACATCCCACCTTGTTGTCGAACCCAAATATGCGAACTCACTGCGAAGGTTATTGACGTGATAAACATGCACAGCCTCAGCGAGCTCAATATCAGGATTTCCCGTGCTCGCCCGGATTCGCAATATGAGGTTCCCATTCCCAAGAAGATCATATTTGAAGGTGCCGATTTGTTGTCCGCTCGCATTTTTTACGGTTCCGCTCATTGCAGTACGGTCGCTGAGTTCAAAGGTTTGCCGAAAATTTTTATCATCCCAATACATCATCCCATTGACATCAATGGTCACGTTGGTGCGGCGGGCATCGATGAAACTAATTAACTGTTCAACGCGAATGGTGACTGTCACCGTTTCGGAGTACCGTGTGCCATCACCGACTCGGTAGCTAAAGGATGTCAGGCCTGTAAAATCCTCATTGGGAGTAAACGAACAAACACCGATTTCACGGTTGCAGTAAACGACACCTTCCCCTGCCGGTACTCCGCTGACAATTTCATAAAAAATCTCATCGCCGTCAGGGTCGCTGCCATCGAGATAAAAGGTCACCGTTCGGTCTTCATCGCCTTCAACCGTCGGTATACCCCTGGCAACCGGTGCATGATTATCCGGATTTTCAGGCTCAGAGATGACTTCAAATCGCACTTCGCTCTGGCCCGTATTGCCCGATTCGTCCGTCACTTCCAGCACATAGCGGTAATCTCCAAGAGCCGTGACCGAATCGGTGTAAGGGTTAAATGTTGTTCCTGTGCCGGAATAAATTTCCTCCAAAACTCCGTTAATGTAGCGTTTCAAAATCCACGTGAGCTCCGTGCTGTCATTGTCATTGATAGAGGCTGTAAAGCGGACCTCCGTGCCCGCGAGAATCTGCGTCCCCGTTGCCGGGTCAATGTCCTCACCGTTATGATTCAAGGAAACCGATGGGGCTTCGGTCGGCGGAATGCTGCCTTCTAATGTGCGGAACTCGAAGATTTCAGAACGCGTGACATTCCCCGCGGCATCCCGCGACTCCACCGTATAATAGTAAACCGTATCTGCCGACAACCTCTCAATCTTGATACGGTGTTCTAATGCAAACTGTTCTATGATCTGCGATGAGCGATCAAGATTATCGCGGTCAGTACCAAAGAAAACCTGCCCGGTTCCGGGTTCGTTGAGGTTCCAGGAGACTTCCGCGCTGTCTTCTGTGATCCTGCCGGTACGGACTTGTGAGATAACGGGCCCTTCGGTATCCGCGGCAACCGTTGTAAAAAACAGCACTTCTGACTCTCCCCAGTTTCCGGAAATGTCCTTCGTTCTGACCACAAAGAAATATTCCGTGCCAGGCATCAGGTCATCAAGTGTAAAAGAATGAGTCCTGAGATAATCGGCATGAACCGGCGTTGCGGTCCCCGCTTCGCCGGCGATACCGTATAAAACCTGTGATTGCCCGTATTCATTTGTATTCCAGGTAATCCGGGCTGAGGTTTCGGCGAGATCTTCAACCAAAATATCGGAAATAACAGGGGCTGTCCGGTCCGTATCCACGGCCGTGGTCAAATTCAAAACCGCCGAACGGGCGATATTTCCGAAGTAATCCTCTGCTTCAATCTGAAAGTAATACTGCGTTTCCGGCTGAAGCCCATAAATCCCAAGCAAATGGTCCGTGTCATATAAATCAAGCGAAACCTGCCGATTAAGATTGTTAGGATCCGTTCCGAAAACAATTTTCTTTTTTGCATACTCGTCTGTGTTCCATGTCACATGCGCTCCGCGGACGGCGGTGATGCTCACCTGGATGTTCGATATAACAGGCGGCACCGTATCCGCCGGTTCGGGATCTGCAGAAAAGTTGAAACTGAACGGTGTCTGCCGGTCCGGATTCGGGTACTTGACGATATTATTTCCCGCATCAATCATGCTGATATAGAAATAATATTTTTCCTCAACCTGCGGCAACGGATAGAGTTCGGAAGTTAATTCATAATTCCCCTGCCCGTCACTCACGGCGAGCCTTGCGTTTGTGTAACGTACGTTTGCGGGATTGGACTCCGGCCAATAAGTCACGGAAATCGCAACCGGTTCGTCGGCTTTGACATAAATGTTTGCATTGGATTGATAAAACTCAATATCCGACCGGACTTCCAGAACCCGGGGAAGCGTAATATCAGTTCCCGGTTCCGCGGCCGTCCGGAACCGGCGAATGCCGGACGTCGTAACATTCCCGTCAGCGCCGACAGACACAATACGATAAATATATTTCTGATTCGCCTGTAAATTTTCAATTTTCTGAGAGTGCCGGGCCCCCGCCTGATTTTTAACCGTTGTTTGGAAACTAAGCTGGGGATTGAATTCGTATTCGATTCCGTATTCAATATGACTCGCCGCATTCCCATCGGAGGTCCATTCAACCGTGACTTCATCCATACCGATATTGGTTTCGCGGATACCGGACATCGCAGGGGCCTGCGTATCCGTCTCGGACAGATAAATGCCGTCCACCATGGTCTCGGTTAAATTGCCGGAGGCGTCCCGTGTTCGTATGATAAAGAAGGTTCCCGGCACGAGGCCCGTTAACTCGACCGCATGATTTTCCGTAAGCTGTGCGTCCCTGATAATCGCGCTGTTTGAAATTTTGAGAACGTACTTGCCTCCCTCTTGCGCCAGGGATAAGCCGGTACCATATTCGATCTCCGTTGTTGCGGGTTCATCGGTCGTCCAGTTAACGGTTGCTCGATTCGATTGAATATTAGTGATTTCAATATTGCCAATGCGCGGCGCCAGTTCATCAACCGGTTCGCCGGCAAAATGCGTCGTAAAGGTCACCGCAAATTCTTCGCGCAGCACTTCGTTTCCGGCGCCCCCTATTTCCGTGATAGTAAGATCCCACTGGTACTGCGTTCCCTCTGCGAGTCCGTTCGTGCTCAGCACAACCATTCCGTCCGCCGAAATGTCTGCCGTAAGTTGCTGCGCACCTGCGGGAGGACGGGCTGTTAATGCAACCGTGTATTCACGGCCAGCCTGCACTCCTTCAACATGCAGCTGAACCATCGCTGTCGTTTCACCGATTTCCATATGATCAAGCACAGCGCTTGGAATCACAGGCGCCTCTGTGACAAATTCCACAGGCGACACGCTACGGTAAACTTCCCGCGGATTCACGCCTTCCGCAGTAATGACAATGTCATAGGAATAAGCTGTGCTTCCGATAAGATTATTAAGATTTAAGGCTGCCGGTCCATTTTGCGAAATCACAGTTGAAGCCGCGGGGTGAGCGGAACCGTTATTATGCGGCACTATCCGAAGCACCCAGCTTTCACCGGGCTGGAGATCTTCAATGTTGAAATTTATAATGGCGGTGCTATCCGTCACTTCAATGCTGTCAAAAAGCGCCCTCGGCAGGAGTTCTGCGGTCTCAAAGCCGGCGAATTGCGATAAGTTCACCGGCTGTCCGTTTCTGTTTTTGACTTGCATCGTGTAGCTGTATCGAGTTTGCGGCTGAAGCCCTGTCACTTCGGCCGTACAGCGGCCGTTGACACAGTCCATATCAATCGGACCAAAGGCTCCGTCCGGCGACGCAATCGTCACGACATCATCCGGAAAAATCGCGCCCTTAAAATCATAAGAAATCCGCATGCTGTGAGCGGTGGGCTCCATCACCTGATCAAAGCTGTTTATTTTTTCCCGCGTCCGGAAAGACCCGGCTGCCGAACCAACGGTGTGGATATTATTTTCTTCGTCTGCCCACGTTGCGATGATCACAAAATCATACTGCCGGCCATCGTCAAGGTCGCGTAAAAACATATGGCGGGCTGTTTCATCGCCATGAATCATTTCGGTTTTCGGCGCAAAGTCCCCTCCCGGCGAACGGATCGTGTAAGTTACGGATTTTCCGCCGGTTCCTGAAATCGAGACGTTAAAACTGACGTTGTCAAAATTCTCATACGTCACCTCGGTCACCTGAATCAGGACAACGGGCGGTTGAGTAAGCGCAACCGTCTGAAAAGTCTGAACTGCAGAAAGACTGGAAAGACCTTCAAGATTAGTTGCCTGAACTTGATATTCATAAGTCGTTCCCGGACTAAGACCGCTAAGATCAAAATGGTCCATGCCGCTCATTTCCTGCCCATCATTGGGACTCATGATCCAGGAAGACCAGCTGCCGGGGCCGGAAGGACTTGAAACGCGGTAGCGGATTTTGTCGTGGATGGTCGCTTCATCAAAATTAACATGAATGGTGGTGGAATGTCTGCCGGTATCGCGCACTTCAAAATGCGTAAATGCCGGAGGCGTTGTATCGGGAAGCGGAATTGTTGTCACAGAAGCGCTTCTTCGTTCTGCGGTGCGCGTTCCGTCGGTAACGCGCAAAACAAATTCATGGGTTACACCGTCATAAGGAGATGCCGTGTAGGATGCCGCAGGAATCTCAGGACCGGCTCCCCAAGTCATAATCGCTTGATATTCCCCGTTAAAATACTCTAACAGTTCCCACGTCCAGCTGTTTTCATCCGGATCATGAGCGCTGCCGGAGATGGTAAAGCCGGTATTTGTATAAACTTGAATCCCCGGCGCTTGAGGATCGCGGTCCTGGAGACCCAGAATATTTAAACTGTCAATAACCGGCGCGAAATCATTGATTTCGAGAGTTTGGAACTGGTAAATTCCGGAACGGTAAAGCACGCCGTTTTCATCCCTCGAAAGAGCGCGGTAGTAATAAACCGTATTATCTTCGAGTCCCGACAACTGCAGAGAGTGACTTTGAGTCAGATTGACGGAGCCGGCCAAAAGAGACGAGCTGCTCATGTCCGCATTTAATGAATACTCGACCTGCGTATTTGCCGGCGCGTTGGTCTCCCAGGAAATCGTGGCCCCTCCGGCTGTAATATTTGAATGCTGGACGTTTGTCATTTGAAGTTCGGGGTCTGTTTTGAAATTCTGGACAAACACGGCCTGTCCGCGGCCTTTTTCATCCGCCACCGCAATCCGGAACGGATAAGTTGTGTTGGGAATCAGCCCCACCGCATCGCCGGTACAATGACTCGCGCCGCTTCCGGCGGCAACACAGCTCATCGTGACCGCAGGCCAAGGGCCTCCGGTCGTGGATTCCAGCCTTACGACATCCGTATCCAACAGTCCCGTAATTTGTGCGGTAACGGTAACGCCATCGGCGCGCGCATCAGCACTCCAGCTCGGAAACGCCGGAATTTTTCTGGATCTGAAGCTTCCCGTCAGCGTACCGAGAACATGTCCGTCATTAGCCTTTGCCGTCAGGACATAGGCATAAGCTGTATCTTCTGAGAGAGGGAAAATAGGGAAGGAGAAATCTACATTTCCGGAACGCGTAATGGCCCGCATAGCGAAAGCATTCACCGGTGATGAAAGCTCATAAGTAACCGCTTCGTCTCCGGCGCCGCTGGCGCTAAAAAAGACCTCGAGCTCTTGATAGGAATAATGCTCGATCCGGGTCTGCTGGACCGTAACATTGGGATAAACACGAGCCGGCGTCGTAAAGGAAGCCGTGGGAGAAGAGGCTTCATTGTTTTTTTCATCAAACGACGTCACATAAAACTCATATTCTACTTCCGCCCGCAGCTGAATAAGAGAGACTTCGTGGAGTTCGCCGGCTTCCTTAAACCCGTTTTCCAAAGCAACAAACCAAGGGCCTGGGCCGGCCTTTTCGCGGTAAAAAACCCGTCCTTTTGCCTTATCGTTATTCTTCCAGGAAATGGTTGCGCCGTTGTAAGTAAGCGAAGAAACATTCGGACCGTTCGTAATCTGCGGGGCCGTCGTATCCCTCAAGGTCGTAAAACTGACTACGTCCGTATCGACGATCTGGCTGCCCAATTTGGTAAGGATTTGTATTTCGTAATCCGTTTCCTCATCCAGCCCCGGTACAGTCAAAGAATGGGCCCCCGCCCGGTTGACCTGGATCATAACCGGGTCAAAAGTATTCGCAGAACCCGGTGCAGGCCGCACCTCCAGCGTCACATTCTGATCTACATACTGCAAATTGACGGGAATCACCGCCGAGTATTCTCCGGGCTGGACATTTCCGGCATCCACTGTAAGCACGGGAATATTTGCCGGAGTCGTGAAAGAAGCTCCGCGCCAATCGCCGCCAATTTGAACGCCTTTCCAGTCCTCAAGCCATAAACGAAAAGGGTACGTCGTCTCGGGCTGAAGATTCGTCATGCTGCCGGTACAAATATTATTCTCGCAATCCAAAACAACCTGCGTGTTCGGCGCGCTTTCAAGCTGCCAAATAACCTTGTCTCCGTCCTGTACTTCTGACATCCCTACAGTGATGTTAGCGCCATCAGGCGTCCGGGCTATATCATAACCGTTAAACAGGAAATTGGACGGGCGCGAATGAAATTCACCCGAAATCTGTCCGACAACATGTTCTCCGTCCTCGCCGGTCCAGGTAGCCTTAATTTCATAGGCATAATCGCGATCTTTGATCAAGGCCGGCGGCGGCGGATTCAAAAAGAACCAGTATCCGAGATAAAAAGATTTTTCTCCGCTGCCAAGATCATTAAACGAAATCGGCTGAAAACCTCCGTCAAGCGAGGTGATCGTATAGCGAATCACCTGCCCCGCAGGTGCCGTCGTCGTAAAATAAACCCTTGCGCTGTCGTAGCGCGTCAACTCACCGCCCGGAGAAAGTGAAACCTGCGGGGCCGCAGGAAACGCCTCAGTATGAAATGTCAGGACCTGGGAAAGCGTCTCATTGCCGGTTGCGTCCACTGCCACGACTTTATATTCATAGGCAGTATCTGACTGAAGACCGGAGAGAACAACGGTATGTGAATACATGGCATTCGGGCTGTTGCCGGCAATCTGCCATCCGGTTGTCCCGGCGCGCCTTAATTCAACGCGGCCGGTTGTGGCCTCCGAAGCAGTATCCCACTGGATCCATGCGGATGTTTTTTTGATTTCGTTCGCCCGCGGGGCCCCCGTGATTTGAGGCGGGGTACGATCCCCGTTTCTCACGGTCAACGTGATGTCCCGCAGCGTCGTGGCCCGGTTGATGTCCATCACAGCCACCTGGACTGTGATCGTTTCGTTATCCAGAAACCGCCCGCCGGGGGATTGTTCCCAGGCCCGCGTGTCCCAATCAAAGACATACCGGTTGGTCCCGCTGATGCGCCGCACTTCTCCGGCTAATCCAATATTGTTTAAATAGAAATTAACTTCTCCCACCCCGTAATTGTCATCCGCCTCCACTTCGAAATGAATGACGCCGCTGACAATAGACCCGCTTGCCGGCGTTGCGCTGATAATCCAGGGGTTGACCATGTCATAGTTGTAAATTTTCATATTGATGTTGTTGTTGGACGCGCTGACCGAATTATTTCCGGCAGCATCAACAGCGACTGCGCGCAGCGTGTTATCTCCGTTCATAAAAAGCTGGTGTCCGGCCGCATCAACCGCCTTTGTGTCCCACTGATAAATATAATTTCCGGCGACGTTCTTGGTGGTCGTTGTCGCCAGAAGCGTATCCCCAAGATAAATATTCACGCCCGTCACTCCAACGTCATCGTATGCATTGACCTCAATGGTCGTGGTCCCCGTAAATTCATTCAGCGGCGGAAGATTCATAAACCGGGCGACGGGCGGCTGGATATCCCCGTTGCCGACCCGGACATTGACCGTTTTTTCCGCGAGGGGCTGGTTCTGCGCATTCCGCATCCGCGCCGTAATCGTATAATCTCCGTTTTGATATATGCGCGTTCCGGAAACATTTGTCGCAAGCGTGTCCCAGGAGATGCGGTGCTTTCCGTCGTCATCAGCCTGTGTAAGCGTTCCAAGAACCTGCCCGTTGACCAGGATCTCGATATCTTTCATGTTTTGGGTGTTTTCGGCGCGCAGGACAATGGTTGCGGTGCCGCTGATAAGGTCCCCTTCCGCCGGCGCCAGGACCGTGACGGCGGGAACTATGGGGGCTTCGAGCTTTGCGATCATGCCTGAATGAGCCGTAAACTCCGTATACATACCCCACTTCAAATCATTCGGCGGGGGGACCCCGACATTTTTTCGCGCCAGATAAAACTTCAGGGGGTAGTAAGCTCCCGTTGCACTGTTTTTTAAATAATCGATGTCGAACGGAATTTCAAACGAACCGTCGGCTTCGACATAGTTTCTAAAATTTTCCGTCCACCAGGTGGGGTTGTTGTCCATCATCTTTAGCAAATAATCGTTAGGGTTCACCTTGTCCCAGTTTAAAATACGCCCCTTGACGACGATCTTCCGGTCTGTCGGGGTGCTGTCAGGCGCATCCGCATACTGAAAATCCGCAAACTGAAGCGAGTCGGCTGCAACATTCAAGTCGCGGGCGCCTTGCCCCACCCACGCATTGCCGATGCTTGCCGTGCTTCCCGAACTGAGCGTTACCATTTGCAGCGGAAGCGACTTGCTCAAATTTTGCTGCAGACTCCCGACAAAATGCGACCAGACGCCGTTTTCATCGACGTCTGATGTGCTGAGATCATACCAGGTGCCGGCAATATTCTGAATCCGGAGCTGATACCGCTGCCCTATTTCACCCTTGGCCGGAAGCGGGCCGGTGATAGTTCCGTATACCGTAAAATCACAAACCGCTGCCGCGCTCGTCTGGCCGTGACAATCTTTGCGGTATCCCATCGATGAAACAACGTAAGTTTGTGCGGAATCAATGAAGTCATGCGTCAACGGCACGTTCGGGTCCCGCGCCGGGTTTTGCGCCTGGACTTGGTGCTTCACTTCGGTGACATTGTCCGAAGTGTCCACGGCCTGCACTTTTATTTCATAATTTCCGTTGGGATAAAGGCTCTCAAAATAGGCGTCCAGCGCCGCCATGTCCCATGAAGCGCGGTATTTACCGTCGGCATCCGCCGCGGTTTTCCGCTGTACCAGTTTTCCGTTGATGTAGAAATCAACGTGTTTAACGGCCCGGTCATCCGCGGCTGTCGCAACAATATCGACTTGCCCCGTAAGCACAGCCCCGCTTGCAGGAGAAACGATCTGAAGTGTCGGTGCCACAAATTCCGGAATCCGGCGTGTGATGCTGCTATGGAGTTTGACGGCGTTTGTGGCGCCCCATACCGTTGTCTGCGCCCCTGCGGCGGTTCCTTTTGCAATTGTAAAAACAAGACGCTGACTGGCGATGTCGAATGCCGGGTAGTTACCCAAATCCAGCGTGAGGGTGAAATTGCCGGAGGCATCCAGAATGCTTGC
>MHFC01000109.1:19013-25022 GCA_001804025.1 Omnitrophica bacterium GWA2_52_8
AGCGAGTCTGCCGTAACCCCGGAATTGCGGGAATCGCTGCTGACGGGCGCCCCCGTATTCCGGTCGCCGTTGATGGTCGGAAATCGATAATCCGTATACTGATGGGTCGATAAATTCTCCGCCCTGACATGGAAATAGCGTTTGTCTGTCTGATTATAAGTGCCGACGTTGACATGCCACCTGCCATAGGCGTCAATGTCGCTTTGCTTCAGTTCGTACTGGCTGAACCCTCCGGACGCTGCACCGTCAATCATGATGTTAATGGAATATTTCTCAACGGCCGAGCCCATGATGGAAATATCCCCGGAGACAACGCCGTGCAGTGTATACGAACAGGTTGCGCTTGTCGGTGTCGCACAGACCTTGGTATAAGTCACGCTTCCGAGATTCAAACTGTCCGAGCGCGTGTAGCCAAATCCCGGTTTTCCGAAATCTTCCAGATCGTTATAATGGCTACGGCTGTTGCTGTCGCCGCTCGCGCCGCTGAGAGCACCGGACATTAAACCGTTCTGACCATTGGGGACTGTGGTTCCTGATTGCTGGGCCGCCGTATTTGGGTCAACGCCAGGCTGCTGCGGATTATTCGGATCTTCCAAGCCGGGAATGCTTGCATAAGCAAGCGGCTGCGGGGAAACGCCCGTATAGGAGACAATTTGTACGCACAAAAAGATTGCCATGGCTTTTCTGAAGCCGGTCCATAGAGCGCTTCCTTGTTTTTCGTGGCATCTTTGCGTCATAAAGGGATTGCTTTCTAAATAAATTTAATAAGTGTTTGCTAAACATTTAAAATATATCTCCTAGACTGCTTGCTTTCAATGAAGAAGTCTGAAATTTTAGTTTTATTTAGTGAGGATGCGATTTTAAGCAATGATTGCTATATTATGCTATGTTTTTGGGCCCTTTTTACTCATGTTGTTTGCCCATAAAACAGTTTATTCGCGGCTGGCGGCGCGCCCAAGCGGTGCATGTATACACGCTTACAAGGGCGGTTGGCGTGGTGTCCGTACGGTGGAGTTTCTGGTCATTGACCCGGGAAAATTTGCAACCTTCTTTGGGAAGGGACTCTTTAAGTTGTTTTGGTTTCTGCTTCACGGCGCAATTTGTTAATGCCGTAAAGCTTTTCCCCGAGCACTTCTTGGGCCAGGGCTTCTTTTTCCTGCCCGTTATAGTAATCATATTCCATCACAGCCGTAATCTTGAGGAGTGTCGGTAAAGGCAGGTTTGCCATGTCCGGATTTCCTGTTATGAGCTGGCTCATTTTTTCCACGTAGAATTCCGCCGGCTGCATCATTGCGACATTTTCGCGTTTCCGGAACAATTCTTCCATGCTTCGCACGGCAAAGATCTTGTCGTTCGACGGCAGCTCCGGCCATGATTTCGTGCTCTGCATAAGCGCATCCAGTTTTTGCTGGATGTCCTGGGAAGGCATGATCGCCTTAACGCTCTGCTCCAGCGCCGGCATCGTCGCCGCATCTACCGAGGGGTTGGTGTTGCCGCTTGATAAAGAAAGCCTCGAGACCGTCATGGCCGTGACAATATTGGTTGCCACTAACAGCACTCCTAAAATCACCGCCGATTTTGGCGTCATAAAAACCTCCGCTGGAATCTTGATTGTTTTGTTAGGTTTTAAGTCTGCTTGAAATCATCCGCAATGATTACCGATTTCATCTCAATGGTTTCCAGGGGTTTATCCTGAGAATCCCTGGCCGCTTGTTCAATTTTCTTTACGGTTTCCATCCCCGATGTGACGCGGCCGAACACGCTATGACGGCCGTCCAGCCAGGGTGTGGGGACGGTTGTAATGAAAAACTGACTGCCGTTTGTATTCGGACCGGAATTCGCCATGGATAAGATACCGGGCCGGTCATGCTTCAAATTGGGCGAGAACTCATCAGCAAATTTGTATCCCGGGCCCCCGCGCCCCGTGCCGGTAGGGTCTCCGGTTTGAATCATAAATTCAGGAATCACGCGGTGAAAAATAATCCCGTTATAGAAGCCCTCGCGGGTCAGCCGGACAAAGTTTTCAACGGTTTTAGGCGTTTCAGCCGGATAAAGTTCGGCTTCAATATCCCCCAATGTTGTTTCAATCTTGATCCGGACCACGTCGGACTGTTTGATCTGCTCCTCCTCAGCTTTGCTTTGCGCTTTCAAATTTTCCCTGACCTCTTCCGAGTACGCTTCTTGATCAACCGCGGGGCTTGTTGCGGTTTCGGGCGTCTGCCTCGAACGGGACGTGGCGCATCCCAAAAATATACCGGCTAAAAGGACGTAAGTCATGTATCGGTATTTCATGGACAGCTCCTTAATCATAATGTTTATGCAATGCTTCCATTTACGGCTATTTTCGCATTTGGTTGATTATCATACTCCAGCGCTGCCGCAGAATCTACGGCTCTTTCCCTGCTCTCTTCAGCAAACTTTCCGATTCTGAATATTTGCTATCCCATATTTTAAGCTGCAAAACAGCTGATTTGCAGGCCATATCCCACTTTTTGTTATTGCTTGCCGTATAAGCAGATTACGTCTCCCGTCAAAACCAGTGTCGCCTGCCGGCCGTCTCCGCACCAACAGTTTGGTAAATGATGGCTGTTGATAGCACGTCAAATGATGGCTTGACGCTTTCGCAGCATCCATTAATATGAGCGCGGGAATGTTTCTCTGCGCGGATTCCGACGAGGTGTTTTATGAAGCTTACCGGTAAAACCCGGCTTTCGATTTTCGTTGTATTGTGGCTCGCGCTGCTGCACTACTCCACAGCGGCTGTTTATCTTCCGCAATCACCGAAGATTCCGATGCTTTTTCCGTATTCGGGATGGACTATGTTTTATAAAATTGCCAACGGCTGGTTTACTGCCGAAGTTTACGGGCTCGATACCGGCGGAAAAGCTGTTCCCATCGATCCTTACCGTATCTTTGAAACGCCTTATGCCGGAATTGACCGCGTAAAACGTAATGGCCTGGCTACCGTGCTGAGCTCTTATCGTAAAGATGCTTTTTGCGGTTATTTGCGCCGCCGTTTTCCCGAATTCTCGGATTTTTCGGTTATGGGTATCCGGCACCGGCAGCTCGCGCCGGAATTATCCGCCAAAGAATACATAAGCACCTCTTACCGTTGTTGAAGCTTGAACAACACGGCCTCTTTCCCGGCCGGACAGAAAGGAACATACGCCCGTAGGGGACAGACAGTGAAATATTGTGTCCCCTATGGGAAGCACGCCGCCGGCGGGCGCCTGCCACTTCATACAGTTCTTGCCTCTTGTTGTCCAAATGATTTTATCGGAGATCACAGTTTTGTTGGATGTTTTTAATAAAATAAGGATTTGACCGTGATTTCCTTCTGGAACCGTTTATTTTTTCGCGAAGAGTCTTCCGCATCTCTTTCGGTTTTCCGCATCTGGACCGGGGTTGCGCTGGCCGTTCATTTGTTTCCGTCGCTGATTTGGCTCCGCGAAAATTATCTTGCCTCCGGTTACCACGACCCCGATCCGGATTTTTTTCCGGCCCGGATTCTCAATGCCGCGGGCCTGACGCCTGATATGCTGGTCTGGATCATGGCCGCCGTTTGTTTGACGGCATGGGCCGGGTTTATTTCGGGATACCGGTACCGCGTTTCGTGCTGGCTGCTGATTGCCTCCTGTTATTTTTTCATGGCCGTCAATGCTTACCACCTGCGGTCGCTCGCCTGGCACGTTGTTCTGATAACGCTTATCCCGCTCGCCGTGACCCCGTATCCTGCGGATTATTTTTCGCTCGATGCAAAATTTAACCCTCGGCCGCCGCGCAGCCTCCGGCCGATCGTGATCAAGCGTCTTTTGCAAGTCCAGGTTATGTGTATTTATTTTTACAGCGGTTTTTCGAAAATCAACCCGGGAGACTGGCTCGAAAAAAATCCGATTTACTATCTCATGCACTATCCCTACGGATCGACGGTCCGGGAGTTTTGGGGCAGAAACTTTTTGGCAGATCATCCGCAGATTTGTTACGGAACTGGAATTGCCGTGGTGTTGACCGAACTGCTGTTGCCGTTCGGACTTGCTTTCCGGAAAACCCGGCACGCCACCGTTTTGATAGCGGCTCTCATGCACCTCGGGTTTTCACTGACGCTGCACGTCGAAATGTCCTTTTTGCTGATCTTCTGGGCGTATTTGTTTTTGTTCCTGGACCTGCCAAAGAAAGCCGCAGCGCCTATGCGGGCCGCGGTTTGAGTCCCCCTTGAACTTTTAACTGCGGAAATCCAGCAAAATTGGCATTGCGAACTCTACCCAACAAAAGAAGGATTGCGAAAATTAATCGTCGTAAGTCTTTTAGCAGCAAGGAACTTCATTTTCAGAGTGTTCGCAATCTCAATTTCGTTAGGTATCGTTGGTGCTTTCGGCGGATTATCGCCTCCTGGCAGGAAGGGGCTAACTCCAAGCGGTCACGATAATCTTCATACGAGTCACAAACACTTATGAAATCGCTTCTGAGTAACAGCGCATAAGTCTTTTAATGTTTAGACATCCCCGGCTTGTTTTTCATTAAACCAGCACGGGGAAGTACGAGGGCCAATAAAGCCCTCGTCATCCCCGAATGCTTGTGTCGGGGATCCAGGAAATTGTGACTGCCCGCCTCAGCCTGAGGCTGATCCGCCTTTGGCGGAAAAAACATGCGGAATGACAGCGCACAAATATCAAAAAACTTTTGAACGATTACTTGGCATGAAAAACCCTTCCCTACATACTCCTGCTCCCGCACAGTCTCTGGGATAGGTCACACACAAACAAAAACCCTCAAGTAATTTTTAGCGCCAGCCGATATTTTGCTATAAATTGATCGATTATAGTATATAAAATGCTTTGGAGATCTCTTTCTGGCATGTGTTTTCTGACCTTACCCGGAAGGATTAGCCAAATCCAAACAACCGAAAATGAAGGAGCTTCAAATGAAACAATTTATTACCGCCATTCTCATCATGGCTCTGGGCATTGCCATGCCGTCCGCTGTTTTCGCAAATGTGCTGAACAAGGACGGTTCCGTTGATTCCACCCAAAGCCACGTAAAAAGTACGGACTGGAATACCGGTCTCGGCCGGCATGATGCCGTAATCCGTTGGGCAGCGGGTGAAAACTATTGGCTAAAGACGGTCGGTATGTTTGGCCGCGGTGCGAGCAACACTCTGGCCGGCTGGTCGGAATTTTTCATTCAACCCGTTAACTGGTCCAAAAACAGCCCGGTAGTTGTCGGACAGATCAACGGGCTGGTCATGGGGCTCACGATGGGTACGCTGCGTACGGCAAGCGGCATCCTTGATCTGGCTACATGCTGGATACCTTTCTGGCGCGGTATTCCGATGGGCAAACCCGCGCTTGGGCTGAAAAATGTCCATACGTATGAGACCATCGAAGACGCGGAAGCCTATGATCAGTCCACGAAAGAATATTTCTTCAAGGACGAAACATTTATTTAAGCGCTGACGCAACACCAAACGTCCCCTCCGGAAGAAACGGTTTTTGGATGTTTTCCGTTTCCCTTCGGAGGGGGCGTTTTTTTTGATTGATAAAACCGGTTCCGGCTTTTAAAAAACCGGCATTTTACCCTCCCGCAATTTTCGCTAACTGCCCCGCGCGGAAGAACGGATCTGCCAACGCTGTTTGGCAGACGGGACGCAAGAGGGCAGGGTGAGGGAGCACAGGTTTTCCAGTTCCCCCTCATCCTCGCCTTCTCCCGTCGGGAGAAGGAACTTCTAAATTTGACACTCAGTACCACGTTAAGTTTGAATTTACCGGCGCTTTTTGCGCCAGGAATCATCGTGTCGGGCCCTTATGTCCGACTGCGATGATGTCCGGATTCGCGGTACTCTGTACGTGACCGAAATCGGAGACCCCAATTTCAATCTTGAAGCTGTGCTAAGTAACAGCACATAAGTCTTTTAATGTATAGATACCCCCGCATTTACAGGCGGGGTACTAAAATCACCATTCAAACTCCGTTTGTCCCGTGTCTTCCTTTTCTTGCATCTCAACATATTTT
>MHFC01000110.1:0-4107 GCA_001804025.1 Omnitrophica bacterium GWA2_52_8
GTCTCCTTAAATCAAGCTTTTGATGCAGGTTACTACGACCTATTGTTGAAGGGGACATTTCAATAGCTAACAGCAGGGGACATTTCATTAGCTTACGACAGTCTTCTGAAAAGAGCTTGATCAGGCTGCCCTTTAATCTCTAGAATCACTTCTATAAGTTTTCCCCTGAACGCCCCCTGGTAGAGCGCCACCTTAAAATTATCAGTTCACTATTTTAATCAAAGGTGCCTACAGTACCGCGGTTCCCCTAAAAAGCAATGCTGACGCGGTGCTTATTTTCTTCCGGCATGATTCATGTCGCGCATTGTCCTTATTTGAGTTTGTAAGATTTTATCTTTAAAGGAGTTAGGGCGTCATGTGCTTAGTCAGATGCCGGAACTGGGTTCCCATTATTACGGCAATTTTTCTGTGCGTCAATTCTGCCGGACACCCGGTCTATGCCCAGACGCCGTTTGGCCCTGAAATTTTAATTAAATCCAATCCGAATAGTGACAAACCGCCCCGGATCATTCCTTTGCCCATGCCCTCCATTCGTGACCGGTCAACGGTCCCGCCGCCTGCACTTAAGGCTTTTTTGATCGATCAAGTCATTCCCCGCGAAGCAAAATACTTTACACCTGGAGTTGGACTGGACCCCGCAAGCGGTGTGCCTTATGACCATCGCCGCATCCGGCTGGATAAAGGAATTTTAGGCGAGACAGGTAATTATACAGCAGCATCTAAATTGTCGGTGTCGCTCGCGTATCTGCTTTGTGTCATGCTGCAAAAACCGATGCTGAAAAACGTGCTGATGACGCATGATGAAGCCGAAAGGCTTTTACGGCTGTCGCTCGAAACGGTTTACCACTATGTCAAAAAATATCCGGACTACGGCGGATTTATGCCTTGGGTGGATATCCGGCCCAATGGCACCGTGGCTCCGGCCTCCAATAAGCTCCCGTCGCTTGATAACGGGCAGATGACATGGGCACTTAGTGCGATCCTCGCCGCCTTCGAAAAATCCCCCAAACCATCGTACCGGGAACTCGCAGAACTCGCCCGTAACATTATCAATTCCCAAAATTATAAAAAATTCTACGACCCCCAAAAAAAGTTACTTTTTGGAACAATCCAAAAAGATCCTTACACAAACCGTTGGGTAGGAGATCAGACGTATTATTTAAACGATATGTTCGAGGGAATTCTGGCGGTACTCTGGGCGGTTTTGCACAGGCATGTGCCGGAAGAGGTCTGGTATGAATTAAAAATTCCGACTTCAGACTACGTAACGTCTCAAGGAGAGGTTGCCACGACCTTTCACGGCTACCGGGCATCTTTTCATGAACATTGGGCGCTCGTGTTCCTGCCCTTGATGGACACGTCGCTGCGTGAGATTTATCAAAATTTTCTTTATGCGCAGGCGGATTTTGCTCAGCGGACGCAGATGCCCGGATTTTTGAGCACGGCATACAGCCCGCGGGGGATTTACCGCCAGATGGGAATCCCAAGCATTGCATCGCAGCCCGTCGATCAAAGTGATGCGGCCGTGGTTTACGCAACGGCCATGGGAATGCTGATTTCGCCGTGGGTAGGCAGCCAATGGCTCGAGCAATTATACCGCGTGAGGTCTTTGCTGACGCCCTACGGCGCCGTTGAATCCGTGGGCCGGGACGGATATGCCGATATTTTTACGGCCGACGCAAAAGGGTTGACGGTGCTTTCGGCAGTCGGCGGGGTTGTCGACGAGGTTAATCTCTATCTCAGGCGCAGAGTCGTTCCGGGAACGCGCGTCCCAATGGACGTTAAATTCCGTGAATTAGTGCACGCTAAGTACCTCCAAATGCTGAAGGAACGCAGCGGCAATAAAATTTATTTGCCGGAAGAACCTTACGCGGCGCCGCCCAAGAAAATATTCGACATTAAACCTCAAAAAATGGTGGATCCGGGCCTGGTTTTTGACATCAGCGGCCATCTTCAGCAGGGTCACTTGCACGGAAAAAACGCGACATCGCCGGGAATCCGCACGCTTGAGGACGATGTGCGTGCGGGGAAGCCGTTCGCCTTCGACTTTGAGATTCCGGAACACTATGCTTATTTCGATCAGTGGGCGTTTCGGGGGACTTATATCGACCGGGCGGTCGCGGTTAACGAAATGCGTTTTTTAAGTTTTACGATCCCGGCCTATGCGGCTCCGAATCTTTATGAAATTGAAATTAAAAGCGACGGGATTACGCTCGCAAACACTTTGATCAAAACCACGGATGACGGGATTTTGAGCGCGGACGGAGAATGGAAAACAATCATGGTAGCTATCGACACCGTACCCGAAGCGGAATATAAACCGTTTAATTACTTTGCCGTGGCCATCCATGATCCCCGCTATCTTCCGGAAACTTTCCGGAATTACGGGCGCGAAGGAACCGTCGTGATTAAAGACATCCGGTTGTTGAAAAATATTCCGGTCGAATGGCTGCGCACCAAACCGGATCTTCAACGCAGGCTGGAACAGCGGGACACCGGAACGGAATTAATCCGCTATTGGCATCTGAGTCACGGGGACCTGAACTATCAGCAGGATCCGAAAACCGGCAGTTATTTGTTTCTCAGCGGATTGGGCTGGCGCGGCGGTTATCTTCCTTATATGGATTTGTCGAAATTCCGGTATCTGAGGCTCAAAATCAGAAATTTGTCGGGCGAATGCAACCGGTTTTATGTCGAACTCAAAAATGAATCCCAGCAAATTCTGGGATTTAAGGCACCGTTACTTTTATATAAGGACGCATCATGGAATGTTTATGAGGTGGAACTTCCTTACCATATTAAGTTGAACAAACCTTTAAACTATTTTGCGGTTTCGGACCCCTATCAGAAATTTGAACTGGGTTCCATCTCGCTTGGCAATGCGCCGCTCAATGGTTTGAATGTTAAAAGGGTCCGCTTTAACCGGTTTAATGCCAAGGACCATAGTACGGCGCCCCGCTGTCCCCGTTAAGGCATCAGGCGTTCCCGGAAAATTAACCCGGACAATGCATTCAAAATTCAAGGGGTCGGGCGCTTGAATTTGCTCGGTGCCGCTGTTATATTTTTAAAAATTACGCGAAAATTTAGAAGCTTGGGCCGCCGAAACCTATTATCAGGGCATTTAAAGGTGTGCAGTGATGGAATCAACTAAAAAGGAGAATGAGATGAAAAAATTGATTTTAAGCTTGATGGTCGTAGTATTTCTTTCGCCGCTCTTCGTATTTCCGGTGCATGCGCAAACACTTCTTCCCGCGCAGGAGGATGAGGCCGGCGATGCCGCGGCCGACGCGCTTTATGACGATGAGTATTTTGATCAGGATGAGTTTGATGATTGGGATTCCGATGAGGAACTGACAGGCATTGCGGCCGAAAAGCCGGCAGGTGAAGCCGAAGCTCCCGAAGCAGGATCGGGGTATTAATCAGAATGAGCATGAAAGGCCACGGTTTTTTTACCGCAGCCTTTTTTAAGGACCGCATCGAAAAATAAGCTGCATTTAAATTAAGGCAGGACCTTTGCAAAATGGCCAGCCGGCGGCGTGCTTTCCATAGGGCAATATTTCACTGCCGTATGGGTGCCGGCCATTTTGTAAAAGCTTGGTCCGGTTTTCTCATCGATTAGGTGAATCGATGAGAAAACCGCTTTGGACGCATGGGGTTGCATCCAAAGTTTTGCGCCCGCGTTTTAACAGGGCGCAAAAGACAACCCCTGTGGTACAAATGAAAAAGCCCATTTGCACCACAGCCTCCGCGAGGGCATTTCTCATTGGTGATGAGAAATGCGGGTTAGTTAAGACATCTACCTTGATAATCGCCTCAACGAGTTAATAAATTAATATATTAATTCTGCCAAGCCTTACATTCCCATCAAATCCAAATAAGCGTAACTTGTGTGTTTACAACGGCATGCTAGTGTCATTAGCAGAAGCCGGATAAAGCCATTTGGCATAAAGTTTGACCCCTAGAGTTTTGCTGCGGGCGGATGCTTTGATCTAGTCCTTCAGTCAATCTGTGGGCCAAATAGGCGGTTAACGGCCGAAGGGAAATGCAGGAAGTGAAGACTAAAAATTCAGACAAAATCACGCTTCCAGAAAACTTTCAGCCTGCCGG
>MHFC01000110.1:4161-5205 GCA_001804025.1 Omnitrophica bacterium GWA2_52_8
GCAGATTTGCGACGATCTCAACGACTTTATCCGCAATCAATTTCCCGGCATCCATATCCGCACTGCCACCGAAGGTTTTCAAGCTGGGTGGATCGCACGCGGCTGGAAACCCAATATTGTGCTGCTCGACTTGATGCTTCCCGGAATCGACGGGTTTCATGTCTGCCGGATTATCCGCGCTTTTCAAGAATTGGCCCACACCAAGGTGATTGTGATAACGGGACGCGGAAACGGGCAGCGGGATAAGAGTTTTGCGTCCGGGGCGGTTGATTATTTGACGAAGCCTCTGGATTATACAATGCTTGAACAAATCCTGAAGTACAGGTTGTACGGCACATAACCGGGGAAAGGCAGTTTATGGATGAAAAGAAAAAAATTCTCATCATCGATGATGAGCCGGAGATTATACAAACGGTCAAAATGATTCTCGAAGCAGAGAATTACAGCGTTCTTGCCACTTCGGACGGGATGGAGGGATTAAGATTGGCGGACACCCTGAAACCCGATTTGGTGATTCTTGATCTCAGGCTGCCTAAAATGCCGGGAATCGGTGTCTTGGGGGCCTTACGCGAACGCAAAGCGTCACCCAAAATTCCGGTCATAATCCTTGCCGGAAGCCGTGACAGCGAAGTTTTCTTGAAAGATTTTGACGTGCAGGAATTTCTTCAAAAACCGGTAGATAAAGAACGACTTCTTCAAAAAGTCCATAAAATTTTAAATCCGCCGGCAAAGGCCGACGCATTTTCGCGAAGAGCAGCATGAAAATACTAATCGCTGACGACGATATTGCCTTTTTACGATTTGTTGAGGCCTTTTATAAGGATTTGGGGCATGATGTGATGACGGTGTCGGATGGAATGCGGGCCCTGAAAGCCATTCGTGTTCAGGATTTTGACGTGGTTTTGCTTGATTTGGACATGCCGGAAATGACGGGGCTTGAGGTTCTTAGAGAAATCGGTACCGAGCAAAATAACGCCCGTTATTTTCTGGTGACCGGGTACCCCGTTCAAATTCAGAGTCTGGCAAATCGTCTCCGAGCGCATC
>MHFC01000110.1:5218-7422 GCA_001804025.1 Omnitrophica bacterium GWA2_52_8
CCGATTTAGTCATGAAACCGAAAACCGGCGAAGGAATCCTGAAACCCCGTTACGCGATCATCCAAAAACCTTTAAACCGTCCGGGTTTGCTGATAGAGTAGGCCATTATTAACGCGCCTCAAAGGAGCTATCACATGGCAAAGACGATTCCGCAATGGATTGAGATGTGTCACACCAATGCCCGCCGAAAAGGATTCTGGGACAGCGAAAGAAATGTCGGGGAAATGCTGATGTTGATTGTCTCGGAACTGGGCGAGGCCGTAGAAGCGCACCGGGCCCATCAGCACGGGCTGGAAATGAAAGACAGCTTTGAGGATGAGTTGGCAGACACAGCCATCCGGTTGTTTGATTTGTGCGGTGGGTTAAATATCGATCTTGAAAAACAGCTGGAATGGAAAATGGCCTACAATAAAACGCGGGCCGTTAAACACGGGAAAGCCTATTAGCCCGGGGCATTACAGGGCCGCTAAACTATTTGAGGATGCGGCCAAGCAAAGCGTTCAGCGCCTCTTCTTTGATGGGTTTCATCATGATTTCCTTCACTCCAAGGTCCGTGAGCGAATCCCGGAGCGAGGCGTTGATGTAATTTGCAATCCCCACAATGGGGATTTTCTTGATTTCTTTTTTTAATAGTTCGGCGATCAATTCGTGACTGTACATGTCGCCGACCCATGTTGAGAGGATGATCAAATGAATGTTTTGATCCTTGCGCAGAATTTCAAGAACCTCGGCCCCGGAAGTCGTCATAATGGGAGTGTGGTTGTTTTTAGTCAGTGTTTGTTTTATGGCGGCGGACGTTTCCTCGTCCGTATCACAGATAAGAATTTTGCTCATAAAAGGACCTTTTTTTTCGGATTGCTGGAGCTTTTGAGAAGGTAAACAAAATACGCATAGTGCCGATAACCTTGTTACGATAAAAACAGTAAATAGTTCGGCTTTTAACAGCGCCGGTTTGACTGGAATTCTAATCATAAAAGGACGAAAAATCAATTTATGGGTGACTATAAGAAAATCGGAGAATCCGAGCTTAAGTTGAACGGCAAGGCCTATAAATTTCCCGTTTATGAAGGGACGGAGAAAGAATTGGGGATTGATATCTCGAATCTCCGGGCCGAATCAAGCTATATTACGCTCGACCCAAGCTATGCGAATACGGGTTCTTGTTTCAGCGCGATTACCTATATTGACGGGGATAAAGGGATCCTCCGCTACCGCGGAATTCCTATTGAAGAGCTGGCTGAAAAGTCCAGTTTCTTGGAGACGGCGTATTTGCTGATTTACGGCAGCCTGCCCCCGCGCGACAAACTCCATGAGTTTGAAAATGAGATCCGCTATCATTCCATGATTCATGAGGACATGAAGCAGTTTTTTAACGGGTACCCCCAAACCGCGCATCCGATGTCGATTTTGTCCTCCATGATTTGTTCCTTGTCGAGTTATTATCCGGATTCCTTAAAAAATGACCCGGATGTCGTCGATCACAATATTCACCGTTTATTGTCGAAGGTCGCGACCATTGCGGCGTTCTCGTATAAAAAATCAATCGGCCAGCCGTTCATCGGCCCTTTGAACAAACTGAGCTATATCGAAAATTTTCTAAGGATGATGTTTGCCGTGCCGGCGGAAGACTATGAAATTGACCCGGTGGCAGTCCGTGCTTTGGACATGATTTTTGTACTGCACGCCGATCATGAACAAAATTGCAGTACGTCAACGGTCCGCATTGTGGGATCGAGTCAGGCGAATTTGTATGCCTCGGTGTCTGCCGGCATTTGCGCGTTGTGGGGGCCGCTGCACGGCGGCGCCAATCAAGCGGTGATTGAAATGCTGGGGGAGATCGAAGAAAGCGGGGATGATGTTAAAACTTTCATTCAAAAAGTTAAAGACAAAAAATCCGGAGTCAAGCTGATGGGCTTCGGCCACCGCGTCTACAAGAACTTTGATCCGCGTGCCAAGGTGTTAAAAGAAATGTGCGACCAGGTTCTTGGAAAGTGGGGAGTGGACAGCCCCTTGTTTGATATGGCAAAGAAATTAGAAGAGGCGGCCCTGAAAGACGAATATTTTATCGAAAGAAAACTTTATCCCAACGTCGACTTTTATAGCGGGATTATTCTCAAGGCCATTGGGATCCCGATCAATATGTTTACGGTCATGTTTGCCATCGGGCGCATGCCGGGCTGGATCGCCCAGTGGCGGGGAATGCT
>MHFC01000110.1:7428-12327 GCA_001804025.1 Omnitrophica bacterium GWA2_52_8
TATACCGGTCCCAACCTCAATCATTATGTTCCCATCAGTCAACGCGCTTAACCCCGCTTTATAAGGTCCGGGCCATCCGGAGCCCTTGTCCCACGAGTGCACCAGCCTGCACAAATCACATAACTTATTTATTTGTATAAAGTTATGTCAATTAATATTTTTTCATTTACCTTAAACCTTTTTGGGTATGGGTGTGTCTAACAAGGAAATGGCATAAAAGCCCATATTCGAAAGGAGAAAGTATCATGGAAAATAACTTGGTCGTAGATGAAGCAAGGTTAGGATTGGCCGGAATTGCAATTGTCGCGGTGATGCTGCTTGGTTTGGGAGTCAAGACAGCATTGGCCGAAGATGCTGCCGGCATGGCGGTAGCCACCGATGGAGATTCGGCGGTGGGTCATCAAGGTTGGCGCGGATTTTGGGGGGCTTTAAAGAATAATCCCGAATTGCGCGAAAAGCTGGATCAAAATGCAGACGGCGAGATCGATGAAACCGAAAGACAAAACGGACGTGAAGTTTTTCAGGCTGCGCGTGAGGAAAAACGCCAGCAGTGGCTTACGGAACACCCGCAGGCTGCGGAAAAGCTTGACAAAAACGGCGATGGAACCGTTGATGCTGCGGAATTTAAGCAGGCCCGCCGGGGGAAGATGCGTCAGGAACACCGCGAAGACCGGTTGGACCGGAATAATGACGGTACCGTCGGCCCGCGCGAATCCCTCAAGGACCGCAAAATGGAGCAAAGAGGGAATTTTTGGGAGAACCATCCGGAACTGAAAGAAAAAGCGGACGTGAATGGAGACGGTCAAATTGATCACCGTGAATGGAAGCAGACAAAGTCCGAATACCGGGATCATCAATATTTTGAGAATCACCCGGGTCTCCAGGAGCGGCTTGACCGCAATGAAGACGGAGAGGTGGGGCGCCGTGAGGCAGCCGCGGGAAGAAAAATAAAGCAGTCCCGGGAATTCTATGAAAATCATCCGGGCGCAGCGAAACGTGCGGACTCAAATCAGAACGGCCGTTTGAACCGGCATGAAATCAAGGAGTTTCGCCAAGACACCCGTCGGGCGGACCGCAATCGTGACCACATTGTCGACCGCGTTGAACGAAGACAGATGAATCATGTTCAGAACCGGAACAGGCGTTAAGATCGAATGTTGTACGGGCGGGAGGACAAATCTCCCGCCCTTTTTTTAATTCTTTTGACAGCGGACGTTCGTTCGCTTAAGATCATGCCGTGCCCAAAACCATTCACTTTCCTCAAATTACCGCCAAGTTGAAAAATTTTTGCGAATCCCGCCGCCGGTTTCCGGCTTTTTCGGAAATGCAGCAGTTGTTCGGTTACCGCTCCAAAGGCGGCGTTGCCCGGTTGATGGCGCATCTGATCAAGCGCGGTGTGGTTCGCCGGGACGGCCGAGGACGTTTTGTTCCCGCAGTAGCTTTGATACCCGGGTTAAAACTGCTCGGCAGCATTCAGGCCGGGTTTCCGTCCCCGGCAGAAGAGGAATTGGTCGATACGCTTTCCCTGGACGAATACCTTATTCATAAACCGGAGGCGAGTTATTTGGTGAAAGTGACGGGGGACTCCATGATCGAAGCCGGAATCTGTCCCGGCGATCTTGTGATCGTAGAACGCGGCCGGAATCCAAAGTTCGGAGATATTGTGATTGCGGAAGTCGACGGGCAATGGACGATGAAATATTTTGAGAAGGCCGGTTCTAAAACAGTGCTGCGTCCGGCCAATAAACGCTACAAGGAAATCATTCCCAAGGAAACTCTCACCATTGCGGGTGTTGTGGTCGCAACCATCCGGAAATATCATTAATTAAAATTAAAGAAGTTTATGGAAAACAAAGGGATGTATTCGGTGTCGTCGTTTCCGCAGGCCATTGCGCATATCGACGCCGATGCTTTTTTTACTTCCGTTGAACAGGCGCTGCATCCGGAACTTAAGGGAAAGCCTGTGGTGACGGGAAAAGAACGCGGTATTGTGGCCTGCGCCAGTTATGAAGCCAAAGCGCTCGGCGTGAAACGTCCGATGCAGCTCTTTGAAGCCCGTAAAATTTGCCCCCGGCTGATTTGCCTGCCGAGCGACTATGAAACTTATAGTTTGTTTTCGAAACGGCTTGTCGCCATTGTCCGGCGGTTTACCCCCGCGGTCGAAGAATATTCCATCGACGAAGTCTTTGCGGAGTTGGACGGCTTAAGAAGGATTTACCGCATGGGGTATCCGGAAATTGCCTGGAAAATCAAGGAAACCATCCAGCGCGAAATCGGAATTACGGTTTCCGTCGGGCTCAGTGCTTCAAAAACACTTGCCAAGATCGCTTCCAAGGAAAACAAACCGGATGGGTTTACCGTATTGCGGGCCCGGGAACTGCAGTGTTTTTTAGCCAAGACGCCGCTTGACCGCGTTTGCGGTTTCGGCCCGAACTCCGTGATGCTGTTAAAGAAATTCGGGATCCATTACGTCCTCGGATTTATTCAAAAAGAAGAAAGCTGGGCACGCCGTTTTTTCGGTAAAATCGGGGTTGAGCTGTGGCATGAGCTGAGGGGCGAAAAAGTTTACGGGCTTGTGTTGGAGGAAAAAACCGGCTGTCAAACGGTCAGTAAAACCAAAACCTTTACGCCGCCGTCCGGGGATAAGGATTTTGTGAAGGCGCAGCTGATACGGAACCTGGAATCGGCTTTGATCAAACTGCGGCGTTATAAACTTCAGGCCGGCCGCCTTGCCGTGCATGTACGCACGCATGATTTTAAGTCCTGGGGGGTGGAAGCGGATTTTGACCGCAGCACCTCCTCGACACTGCATGCCGTCTCGCTTGCGGCGGAGCTTTTTGAGAAGGTTTTTAAATCCGGGGTTTGTTACCGGCTTACCGGTGTGGTGTTGTCGCAGTTAACGGAGGACCGGACCGTGCAGTATTCGCTGTTCGACAGTCTGCCTAAAATCCGGGCCTTGCGGTCGCTGGACCGCGTGATTGACGGGACGCATGAGTTTTACGGAAAACATACACTGCATTTGGGAACGGTTTTGTGGCTCGGGAAACACCGTCAGCACCTGAATCAGCGTGGCGATTTGCCGCAGCGCAAAACCCGTCTTTTGCGCGGCGAGACATTCCGCCGGCGTCTGAATATTCCGTTATGGCAGATCGCGGTTTGAGGCAGATATTTTATGATGCCGAGTTTGAGCCGGGTGTGACAAAATCCAGGAGCCGTTTAAGAAAGGAACCCTCATTCCGGCGAATATAGGCTGATTCCTTTGGGAAATAAGGGCTGGTTTCTTTAAAATAGGCGCTCTTCTTCTGAAAATAGCTGCTTTTTTTTACTGCATAAGGACTGGAAGAGACGTCATACGGCGGATCAATTTTGGGTTTGCGACCCATGCCGAGATTGCCCAGAATGAGTAGCAGGAGAATGAAATGGATGAGAAGCTGCTTCGGTTTCATCCTTATTCGTATCGGCTAAAAGTCAAAAGTGTGAAGGGTTAAACTCGAATGCCTTATCCCGTCAGCCCGAATTCCAAAATTTTGGTCTCGCAGGAAACAGAAGAATTTCCCGAGAGCCGGGTGGTTCAAACTTTCCTGATTTCCAGGGAAGAAGAACTGCGTTGGAAGGCTTATCACGATATGGTGCGGCAAAGCGTTAAATCTGCGGAGGCTTTGCTGCGCGGGTTTTTCGGGCTGCAGGTGACCGCGCTGGACCTTGAACAGGGCATGTCTGTTTTTCAGCCGGGCAAATGGAAACAGCTTTTGGTAAATCATGCCCAGAAACTTGACCTGGGGAAGGCTTGCTTTGTCCGCTACGGATCGCTTCAGGCCATGCTTACGAAGCGGGTAACGGAAGAGTGGGGCAAAGTCGATGTGCAATTTCCGATCGAGATTTATTCCAGGCCGCTCTCGCAGCTGGATTTGTATTTAAAAAAAATAAACCGCGAAACGGCCGGTTTGAATCCGCCCGTTATTTTCTGCATCCGGGACTTAAGCGTGAAACCGATTTTCCGTTTTGGCGATGAGGAGCAAACGCTGCGGCTGCGGAAATTTTTTAAACAAGAAACTGCAGCGGCAAACGGCGGAGAGCGGCGTTACTTCTGGGACCATCAAGATCGGCGGATTGATTTGGCCGTTACAGTTCAGGGATATCCGGCCGTAAAGGTCTGTTAGTCCGGTTTTCTCATTGATTAGGCGGATCGATGAGAAAACCGCTTTGGACGCATGGGGTTGCATCCAAAGTTTTGCGCCTGCGTTTTAACAAGGCGCAAAAGACAACCCCCTGGGATACAAATGGAAAAGTCTATTTGCATCACAGCCTCCTCGAGGACATTTCTCATTAATGATGAGAAATGCGGGTTAGGCGTCCGGCGCAAGGGGGCCGTCCTCGACCATGATGTAGGTCTCGTGGAGTGTTTTCCAGTCGAGGATGACGCGGATCGTCAAAATTGTCGGCTTTTTGATGATCAGTGATTTCGGAAATTGGTGTTTGTGCCAGCGGAAAAGAACGCTGTTGGTGACCGGTTCAATGTCCATATGGGGACTGCGGATCGACTCGCCGCAGGCGGTGCTGTATTCGATGACTTCTTTATGGAAGCGTTTGTCTTTGCGCCAGCAGGTGACGACAAAAAGTTGGCCGAATTGATGCGGAAAGCCGGGGACATGGCAATTGCTTAGAATGGAAGAGCCCGTATAGGCGTCATTTTTTTCGAGCTGAAAATCCCGGCAGATAAAGAATTGTAACAGTTGAATATCCTTATCTTCATCGATCATAATGCGGCATTTTATCATCGTTCCCGGACGCCGCAAAGGGAATCATAGGAGGGGGGCGCCTACCCCTTCATACAGTTCTTGCCTCTTGTCATCGGAATGGTGTTATCGGAGATCTTCGAAATTGTGGCTGCCCGCCTCA
>MHFC01000110.1:12356-28806 GCA_001804025.1 Omnitrophica bacterium GWA2_52_8
CATAGGAGGGATATGCCGGATTATGATAAGGGTTCGCAGAAGCTGCGGTTTCTGATTACGGGACTTAACAGTATTACCGGCTGGCAGCTCTTCCGTCTTACGGCCGGGCATTTTGAAACTCACGGGACTTTCCGGAAGCCAACCGAAAAACTGCGGCCGGGGGTTTATTTTCACCGCACGGACATGGAAGACCGTGAGTCTCTCAGGGATCTTTTGCAGCACGTCCGGCCGGATTATTTGGTGCATGCCTGGGCGATTTGTGATCTGGATCTTTGCGAGGCTGAACCTGCATTACCTCAGCGCATTAATGTGGAAGGAACGCGCAGAATTCTGGAGCTTGCTTCCGAGATTTCCAATTTAAAAAAATTCGTGTATATTTCAACCGATCATGTTTTTAACGGAGATACCGGCGGCTACGCGGAAGATCATCCGACATGCCCCAAACATCAATACGGGAAAAGCAAGGAAGAAGCTGAGCGGTTGGTCCGGAATTTCGGGCTGCCGTACCTTATCATTCGGCCCGGTCTTGTGATCGGTGACAGCGTTCAGGGAAATAAAGGCCCGAAGGACTGGCTGCTTTCAAGGATTCATTCGGGAAAGCCGACGCATTTATTTGTCGACGAATGGCGTACGCCGGTTGACGCGGTTGAACTGTCAAAACGGACATTGCAGTTGGTGTTGTCCGGCAGAACGGGGATTTATCATGTTTCCTGCAAGACGAGCATTAACCGTTATGAATTGGGAAAGCGGCTCGCGGAACAGCACGGTCTCTCCTCAGACCGGGTTTTTCCGAAGTTTCGCCATCAGGACAACTGGGCGGCCATCCGGCCGAAGGATTTATCCCTGAAAACAATTTATGAATCGGCCGGAGACTAAATGAATTGTCCGAACACCCTAAAAGGCGGCGCATGTTTACGGGAATAATTACAAATCTTGGTAGAATTGAAAAAAAGGATTCCATAAGCGGCCGCGTCCGGCTTTCCATCCGGTTTCAGAAACGTGAAAAGCGGCCGGTTTATGCGGGGGAAAGCATTGCCGTAGACGGAGTCTGTTTGACGGTTGTCAAATCGGCAAAACGTGTCTTCCGGGTTGATGCCGTTACCGAAACGCTTTCGGGCACGACGCTTGGGACTGTTAGCAAAGGGCAGTATGTGAATTTGGAACGGTCGTTGCGCTATGGGGATGAACTCGGCGGACATTTTGTGACCGGACACGTCGACGGCATCGGCGAGATAGTGAAGATCGATAAGCGGCCGAAAAATTGGCTTTTTACTATTGCGGCGCCGAAAAAATTAATGCAGATGATTGCCGTCAAAGGATCCGTCACCGTTGACGGTGTCAGCCTAACGGTTCAGGCTTTACGCGGAAATCAATTCCAGGTGACGGTTATCCCGTATACGCTCAAAGAAACAGCTCTCGGAAAAAGGAGAATGGGTCAAACGGTGAATCTCGAAATCGATTTGATTGCGCGCTATCTTAAGCGCCTCTCGCGTGCGCTTACCAAACCTCATACGAAGTCTAAAATCAGCTTGAAAAGCCTTTTGCGACAGGGTTTTTGACTAAAATTCACTTAAGTCTTTAAGATGAAATAGTTTATGATTTTTTTTATCCCTTCGGCTGCCATTGTATCTCCCCCACATAGCAGGTAATCTTTTATTGATAAAGATAGAATATGATCGTGATTGATCAATATTAAACCCTTAAAAAAGGCCGGAATGTGGATCACCCGAAGCCAATAGTAGATCTCATGGTGTGCGCGCGAAGGGGGATGTCGATCATCCTTTCCTTCGCGCTGTTTTGCCTGGATACCGCACCTCTTCATGCGCTGGATGTCAAGCGGGAGGGAGAGCCGTCAATTACTAATCTTCTTTCACGGCTGGAAATTCCCGAGTTGATCGGGCAAGTGCGCGAAACCTACCTCCCGCCGTATGCGCAAAAACAGGACCGGGTCATTTTTCTCGTCCAGAGCGCCCATTCTAATTTTGATGCGGAAACGAACACGCGAGAAATCATTGAATATTTGAGGGGCACATTCAGAGTACGGCTGGTTTTAATGGAGGGAGGCGAGGGCCGATTTGATAGTCTCTATTTCCGGGCGTTTCCCGATAATGCGATCAAGGAACAAGTCATCGGCGATTATTTGCGCCAGGGCGATCTGACAGGAGGGGAAGCGGCGGCGGTGTTTGAAACGGACCCGAAGGTCGGGTTTTATGGGATCGAGGATGAAAAATTGTATTTAGAAAACAAAAAGGCTTTTTTACAGGCCGTCGAAAATCAGGAGCCTTTGCGCGAGGCTCTGGAACGGCATGAATCTGAAATTCTAAAAATTGCAGAAATCCAGTTGACGAAGGATTCGTTTCAGTTTTTACAGCTGCGTTCACGCTTCGAGGCCGATCAATTGCCGTTTATGGAGTATCTTGAGAATATGAAAAACCTGTGGGACAAAAGCGCGGCAGCTCCGCCGGCTGCCGGGGATGGCCAAGGCAAGACAAGCGTGAAAAAAGAGGACCCTGCGGCCGCATTGCTTGACTTTCAAGATCGATTTCCGGACCTCGCGGTTCTTCTGACCGGGCTGCAGAATTATAAAAGCGGCAACATGGATAACGCGATGCGCATTTTTATCGAAAACTACAGACGCAAAGTTTTGCCTCATCTTTCGGTGAAAGGGCGGATGGCTTTAAATGCCAGGATTCAGGATTACAGGGTCTCAAAAATTGAGGCCGGGACGCTCCTGAGCGAGTTGACGGCAACGGCGGAAAAATCCGAAATTCTGATATCCGTGCCGGAATATCTGCAGCCGCTGCTTCATCAAACCGAAAGGTTGTCACGGTTGCAGGGTACGGCGCTTTTATTTGAAATGAAAAAATTTCAGGAATCCTTAATGCTGCGTCTCGTCAGATCGCGCGAGGAAAGTGACTTGCTCAAAGCTTACGATGCCTTGCTGCTGTTTAAGCGGTATGCGCGGCTTGAGCTTCAGCCGGAAGAGTGGGAGACGGTGCGGACGATTGATGCCGGCCGCTGGTTTGCCGAAGCTTTCCGCGGCAGAGAAAATCCTTTTCCTGATTTTGCCGAATGGTTCGAACCGCACGCGCATTTTTATGAGCTTGCCGTCAAACGCGATAAAATCATGTACGAACAAACGCTCAACAAAATGAAGGAGGGCGGGGATTGGGGCGCGGTTTTAACGGCAGGCGGTTTTCATACGGACAATTTAAAGAAAATGTTCCGGGAGCAATTGATTCCCTATGCCGTCATCACACCCAGGATATTTGAATTGCGCAGCAATGACCGGAAAAATTATATTTTGGCCTTGCAGGGCAAAAGGTCTTTCCTGAAAGACGGCGCGCTGAATCTTTGGGAAGCATTTGCGCAGGACTATACGAAAAGAGTGGCACAAAATTTAGCGGATGACCGCAAGGAAGCCGTTTTTAAAAGCTGGCATGACAGGATTATCAAGGATGCCGCCGTGGAAGGCCGGGTCAATGAAGCCGGGAATTATACAAAATATTTGGCCCGCAGTGAGATCGCGGACATGGAGGCATCGAAAAAAAACTCCGGAAAAATCCCGGAGGATCCAGAAATGCGCGAAAGACTTTCCCGTGAACTTGCCGCGTTTCTGGACCGGTATTTCAGAGAAGCGAAAGAGCGCCTTGGACAGCGGTTTCAGATTTTTGAATCGGGACTTGAAACCATGTGGCAGGAGCGACATGTCACGCCCGAAGCTGTTGGCGATTTAATCCGGCAACTGCAGACAGTCAGCCATCAGCAGTTGAGTATTGATCTGGTGCTTGCGGCATCGTCGCGCCGAATTCCGGTCAGTGCTGCAGCGGCGGAACAGCCGGAAACCAATCTTCCTGCGCCGGAGGATCGGCAGACGGTGACTGCAGAAGAAGATGCTCGTGCTGAAGTAAGACAGCGCGTCGGCAAGCCGGAGACACCTGACAAATTAAAAGATTTGATGGATCAGGCGCAGGAAAGTGAGGGGGTGTGGGTTATTCCTTTGGGAAAGAGCCTGGCGGAAGTCGAGAGCCTGCTGAGAACACTTAGCGAAGATCCCTTATGGCAAAAGACCCCGTTTGCTTTTATTGACTATGTCCGGGTCAAAAAAGATCCGGTTTCCGGAGCCAAAATGGTCTGGAACCCCATTCCCGACGAAAGCGGGGTTGAAGTGGAATTGGATGATTTTATTGCGGCGATGCAGACCGTCCAGGGAGAATGGCATGAGTGGGCGGAAGAAGAACCGGAACTTGATTTCTATAAGGAACTTCCCGACGAATTTGATGAAGTGCATGGCGCGACGATTGAAAATGCAAACGGGACTTTTTACAAAATCGTCGAAAATCCGATAACGTCCGGACAAATCATTGAGATTTTGTATGAAAACGCAGGAATGCTTTTTGGCCACCATGTGCGCTGGAGCTACGCCATTACCTGGATTCCGGAAAGAGGCTTCAGTTTTGACCGTGCACTGGTGGAATACCGGAAACCTGAGTGGGGTGAATTTACCGGTTTTCAAGGCGAAGACTTTTTGCCGGATGGGTGGGATGGGGCATTTCATTATCCGGATTCTCCCAGAAAGCCCCGTGCCGAGGTGCGCAGTCCGAAGTCCGGAAACCGAATCTGGAAAATCGGGAAGGATGAGCTGACCACCAGCTTCGAATTAAAAGATACGGCATCGGGTCTCGAGATCGGATTGTTCTCGGGTGAAGATCCCGCGGGGCAGGGAGAAGATCTGGCAGTGCTTCTGCGCTCCTTTTTTGAATTCCAGGCCAAATTGCCCAATGGGCTGCGCGGTTATTTTGCGCGGTTCAGGGAAAACAAGCAAAAAAAAGATTATTCGTTCCACCAGACGGACAAGGGTGCATGGCTGCATTTGGCTCTAACTTATGACGACACAGCGAAAGCCGAGGGGCAGGACCGGTTCCATTTCAGCGTCGTCAGGCCGGCCTGGCATCAGGATTCCTCGGCCGATGGTTATGCGGTCGGCACGCTCGTGATTAACTATGGTCCGGAAACAAGGGCCGCTGAACCCGAAACGGTGCAGCCGCTTGCAACTGCCGAGACGCAGTTCGTCGAAGGAAGTTTTGAGCACCGGCGGATTCAAGTATCCTATAAAACGCTTCCCGAGGCGGCCCCGGAGCAGGCGTCATTATTGCGTGACCGGGACTCGACCGAAAAGTTGCTGAGAGATTTTCTAAACTGGATTTCCAGCATCGGGGCCTTCGCCGGAGCGATGCAGCAATGGGTCGCGCCGGATCAGTTTTTGGAATATCCTCTGAGAACAAATGTTTTTGGACAGCTCAGCCGTGATTTTGTAATCCGGTTGATCAAAACTGAAAATAGCCGAGTTATCCGGTATCAGATTTATCCTGAGGGCGGAAGTGCGGAGAAATCTGCCGTTTATGGTGAATTGAACGTTGACCGGGTATATCCGCACGTGGCTATGAAGGGGCAGTTTATGCTTTCTCTGGGCGAGTCGTCGCAAGCCGCCGTGAATTTTTCGGTGCCGGACCAATTTTATGAAATTCCGGACGGCCGGGGAATTATCCTGGCGGCGCCGTTTCAACAAACCCTTGCGGCTTTTTTCAGAGACGGGCGATGGCCGGCCGGGCTTTTTCAGCTTGTACAAAACCCGCGCGAAGCGCGTGCGAGTTTGGGAAAACCGCAGCCGTTATGGGAGGATCAACCTTTGACGGTTGTTTTTATCCCCGGATTTAATATCTGGCTTGAGGCGTCCATGACGGTCGACCGCGAGGTCCAGAGTCAAGTACCCGCATATTCCATTGTGTTTTATGTTTATCCGGATTCGGTCCCGCTCTTTCAAAAAGGTTCGGATCCTGCATCAAAAAACGTTGCCGTGATGACAGGCGTGATTCATTTTCCGGACGGTTATGTCGAGTCGAAGGTCGGTCCGGCCGAGAGATCGGAATCCCGGTCTGTTTCCCCGCAGGAGCAGATGCGTTTGGCAACGGAGGGTTGGGCGCGGGGGATTGCTTTCGGATTCAGCGGGAATCATCATCCGGACAGTCCTGCCGGGCTGGCGCGCTACACGGACCAATGGTTTCTTGCCGGATTTAAAACCGGACCGGTTGCCAGCCTCGTGCGTTCCACGGCAGAGACGTTTCTCGGCCGGAGTGAGGCCAGAACATTTCTTGGTCAAGCCGAGATCATTGACCGTCTGATGCGGGGAGAATCTCCGGCGGATGTTTTTTTGGACTTTGACATTCCGGTAACGGACAGCGGTGCCTTCGGCCGGTTTGTTCAGGCAGCTGCCGGTGCTGAACAGCCGTTGCCGGACACGGCGTCTCAAGGAGATCAATATTCAAACGCCGAGCAGGTCCTTGCGGAACATGTTAAGCGCACGGTCTTAGAAGCCGCAGAGCGTAAAATAAATTTCAATATCGAGCTTACAGAAAATCCCGGAGACGGCATTCAGGGGATGCTGGAGGCGCAAAAGATCCTGCTTAACACCCTTGGGGACGCCGAGGTGCGTGTGATCGCATCCGATTTGAATCTTCGGGACAGGATTGATATGCAGCGGGGTGCTGTCCCGGGCATGGTTTCACGATGGTTTATATTGTCGCCGCAGATGGCGGATTCTTTGGAAACCCCCGATTTTATTTTAACTTCGAACTCTCTTAAACTTCGCACAAAGAGCGATTCGGAAAAATTGGATTTGGGTTATACCGCGGAAAAAGAAGTTATTCCCTTGGATGCGGATTCGCTGGGGCAGATGAATATGGCGATGTTGTATGTCGCTTTGAAAAAACAGTTTTCGGACCAGGGATTAGTGGTCTCGATGGAGCAGGGATTGTATTACCGGATCACCAACCGGCAAGCGCTGCGGGTATTTGGCCTGGCGCGGTATTTACTTGAAGCCGAACTAAGCCTGCGAAGTCAAACCTCCGCATAAATGGGGTTGCATCCGAAGTTTTGCGCCCGCGTTTTGACAGGGTGCAAAAGACAACCCCTGGGGTACAAAAGGAAAAGTCCATTTGCACCACAGCCTCTTCGAGGGCATTTCTCATGGGCGATGAGAAATGCGGGGTAGCTGTTACAGACTCTCACAATTCCTTTTTTTGGTATTGTTTCCTGCGTTATTCTTCGCTATCATGAACCGCATGACCCGGAGGAATTTCATGAAAAAATATGATCAATCGGCTGTTTTGTTAGGCTTTCTTTTAGTGGGCCTGTCTTTTTTCCCGCAGCAAGCCCAGGCGGCCTTCAGTGATTACCTGCATGATATCGGTACTAAATTTGGCAGGGGCGTTGTGAACACGGTCAGCAGCCCATTTGAAGTCATGTGTCATACGTCTAAAGGCATTGCAAGCCGCGAAAACAATCCCTATGCAGGGTTTTTCAAAGGGATTGGTACCGGCAGCGTTGCGTTTGGGAAACGTTTGTTGATCGGCGTTACGCAGATCGGGACTTTTGTGATCCCTATGGAAGAAGATGCAAATATTCCTCCGGTTTGCTATGAACCGAAAAAAGAGATCACTGTCGGGACGATACCGGCGAGTCAATCAAACGCAGCAGCGCCGGCGGGCTTGCCCGCCGCTCAACGGCAGACGTGAGCCCGCATTTCGTTAAAAGGATTCCGTGAAGCCGTATCGTAAAGCTTATGTGCTGATCGCTCACGGGAGCCGTGCAAAAGAAAGCGGCGAGGCTTTCCGCGCGTTTACCCGTCAATTTCAAACGCTCTATCCGAAGCGCCGCGTTGTCGGGGCTTTTTTAGACTTAGAAAAACCCGACGTTCCGGAAGCCTTGGAAATCTGTGCCGCAGATAAAGTGCATGAAATCGTCATTGTTCCCTTGATGCTGTTTCCCGGCCGGCATGTTAAGACCGACATTCCGGTGTTGATTTCAAAGTTTAATGCCGGGCATCCTGAGATCGCCATCCATTACGCGGGTCCCTTAGCGGATAATAAAATATTGCTGCGGCTGGTTTGTTCTCAGGCGGGGCGTACGCCGGTGCGAAAGTTAAAACGGGCGGGCAGGAAATCCGATGCGGTCCCCGGCATTTAAGCCCTTCAAAAAACACATCCTGATTTGTACCGGCTCAAAGTGTGCGCCGGAAAAATCTCCGCAGCTCTACCAATTGCTTAAAGCGCGCTTGAAAGAATTGGGGTTGGATGAGGGTGCGGACCGGATTCAGCGCAGTCAATGCCAGTGTCTCGGTGTCTGTGAAGGAGGACCCATTGCGGCCGTTTATCCGGATTTTGTTTGGTATCATCACGTGACGCCGGAACTCTTAGAGAGGATTATCCGCGAACATTTGACGAAGGGAAAGCCGGTTATCGAAAACGTATTCTATGCGCCGCTGACAGAAGCGGCTGGTAATAAAAATTGTTAAGAGTGCTTGTTTGCGATATGTAACATCTTTCTGCTTTGAGAGTTACCTGTGCTAACCATGGTGCTTGACTCCCCCTCGGCGATTCATATAATAGCCTAGCAACGTACTTATAAAGACTTATTTCAGAAAGGAAATGTGGATTTATGTCCCCATCACCCGAAAGGACTTCCGGGCAGGATTCCGAGATTCAGGACGGCAAGTTTTTTGCTGCAATCGGTTACATTAATGTGCTTTGTTTCGTCCCTCTGCTCTTAAAAAAGAAAAATAATTTTGCCCAGTTTCACGGCAAACAAGCATTGGTGCTGTTCATTCTTGAAATTGCTGCGAGCATCCTGAAAGTGGTGCCCGCGTTGGGTGATTTGGTTTTTACGGTCGCGTTTGTATTGTTCGGCATTCTTTCTCTTGTCGGCGTCATGAAAGTGCTGATGGGGGAATATTGGGAAATGCCGGTGATTTTCGAAATTTCGAACCGTGTCAGCCTATGAGGTTGTTTTTGAAGTAGCCTTTTGTTGCTCGTACCAGCCTCCGGCCGCCTAATACCCGGCCGTCCTCCACGAGAGCGGCAAAAAATTCTGCACAAAGGACCGGTCATACCGCTATGCTTTTAGGCAATAAAAAAAATCAGAAAAAAGATCAGAATTGGTGCATCATTTTAAGTCCGATCACCAGCGAAATCGATAAAAAACAGGTCGCCCAGAGCATTTCCCAGGTTTTTTCACTGACCGCTGAGGAATCCACGGACCTTGTCAATAGCACGCCCATCATTCTTCTCGACAATTTGACCCGCGAAGTCGCCGGGCAGGTAAAAGAATATTTCCGTCCGTGCGGCGCTGAAATGGTGCTGACCAACGATACGTTTCTTAAGCGCAAATGTTACCGCACAGTTTGGCCCACGCCCCCCAATCTTTCATTTTTGCATGATTGGAAACCGAAAACGCCGCCGCAAAAACCCCAGGAAGAGCAGGTGCTTCAGCCGGAAGAAGCGCTCAACGAGCTGCGTTCGCTTGCGGAAATGTCAAAACAAGGCAAAGAGGCGGAGCAGGAACCGTTGGCGGCTGTCGGGCAATCTGCCGGCAGAAATGGGAAGGAAACGGCTGAAGAGGAAATGCTGTCCCGTCAGATCGACAGGGATGAAGAAGAACTGGCCAGGGAGCTGCAAAAATGGAAACACGAAAGTGTCCTCCTGCGCGATCAAGTAAACCGTCTCCAGTCCGAAACGACCCAGTTGCGCAAACGGCTGCATCTTGAGACCTCGCAGGTGCGTTCCGACCGTGAGGAAATTGTGCGCGATCAGCAAGGCAAGCTCCAAGAAACGCGCGCTTTGCTGATAAACATGGAAGAGAAATATGAGGTTTTGAAGGAAGAGTATCAACAGGCCCGTGCGATTTTAGAAAGCAAGGTTGTGTCGACGGAAAAAGAGGTGAATCAAAAGAGAGACTTTTGGCAGGGGCGCATTCAGGAACTCGAGCAAACGCTGAATAGCTGGAAACAAGAAAGAGACCAGCTCGAAGAAATGATCCGGACAAAGGAAAATGAGCTTGGTTCGTCGCATGATGCGCTAAAAAAGACCAAGGACATGCTCAAGCAGGCCGAACACCTGACGCAGGACGAGCTTGCAAAATGGCAGAATAAAACACAGGACTTGGCTGAGACGACCGAAAGTTTGCGTAAGGAAAATCACAGTTTGACGGAAATCCTCCAGGATAAAGAGACGCAATTGCGCCAGCTGCACGAGGAATGCAATCAGTTACGGCGTTTGCTGCAGGATCGCATGGAGCAGGAATCGAAAGAAAATCAAAAAAGCAATTCCTCGGTTCAGCAGCTTAAGCAAGAGAATGAGGAGCTTAAGGTCGCGTTTGACCAAGTCCGCAAAGTTTTTGAAGACAGCAAGCAGCGCAATGAGACGATGGAGATGCTTCTGACCCAGAAGGTAAAGGATTATGAGCAGTCGGAATTGAATTGGCGCAAAGCGCTTGAAGAACAAGAAGCAAAATCCCGCAGCCTCCAGCAGCAATTCGAGGTACTTTACCGCCAGCTGGACGAGCTTAAAAGCCAGAACCAGCAATATCAGGATGTCCAAGAGAATGCGGCCTCCCGCCAAAAGGACCTCGAAAAAAACCAGTACCGGCTTTTGCAGGAGTTGGATAGCCGTACGCGCCTTGTCCAGGAATGGGAAACCCGCGGAAAAATGTGGGAAACGAAGGCTTCGGAATTGCATGCGGCTTATCAGAAACAGCAGACAATTTTAGACGAGACGTTTAAAATGCTCGATGTCCGCGAAAAGGATTTAACGGAAATGCGCCGCAAGATCCAAGCTTTGCAGGAGCGTCTGGAAGGCAGCACGGGATTGGCGCAGCGTGAATTTTTAGTCCGTCATCTCACGGACAAGGAAAAAAACCTGAAACAGCTTGTCGGGCGTCAGGAAAAAATCGAGTCTGAAATCCGCGACCGTGAAGCCGAAATGCGCGGGATTCTCTCGGAGCAAGAAGGCGTCGAAAAAGAAATTATCGAGTGCAAGCAGGTCTTGAGGCGTTTGCCGGAACATGACAAGCCGTTAAATCCTCAATTAACGCCGGATAAACTTAAGCGTTAGTTTTTTTACCGCCCCCCCCTGAACAACAAGACCAGAACGGAAGCCGGCATCATTGACCGCAGGCATATGATTGAGCTCGAATTAAACAAAATTAAAGTTGATGAAACGCGAAACGAGCAAATGATCATATTCCGCGAGAAAAAAGGGGTCCGTTTTCTGCCCATTGTCATCGGCGTTTCCGAGGTGAACGCCATCAAGCTGAAATTAAGCGGGGTTAAAACGCCGCGGCCGCTTACCCACGACCTCCTCTTGGAAGTTTCCCAAAAACTGGGGGCTTTGCTGGAAAAAATCGTCATTGATGACCTTGCGCAAAATACTTTTTTTGCCAAGCTCCACTTCAAGACAAAAAAAGGAGAAAAAATTGTTGTGGATGCCCGCCCTTCCGACAGCGTTGCGCTTGCCCTGCGGGCGGAAGCCCCGATTTATGCCGAAGAAAAGGTGTTCAAGCAAGCGTCGGTTGCGGATGTTTGAGATTCGTTTTTACTCATAATCGAAAAAAATAAACGGCCGAAGAATGATGAAATTATACGACACAGTGATTATCGGAGGAGGCGGTTCGGGATTGACGGCCGCCTTGTATGCATCGCGCGCAAGACTGTCGACGCTTCTGCTGGAAAAGCTGACGCCCGGCGGTCAGATCGCGCTCACGGATTTGGTTGAAAATTATCCGGGGTTTCCGGAGGGTGTTTTGGGCCCCGAAATATCGCAGCGCATGGAGCAGCAAGCCAAACGCTACGGGACCGAAATTATTTACCGGGAAGCGAAATCGATTGTCCGAAAGGACAAAAGTTTTGAAATTAACACGGCAAAAGAATCTTTTGAGGCTAAATCCATCATCCTGGCCTCGGGAGCCTCATTTCGCATGCTGGGGGCTCCTGGAGAAAAGGAATTGACCGGCAGGGGAGTTTCTTATTGCGCAACCTGCGACGGCGCTTTTTTTAATAACAAGGAGATCGTTGTTGTCGGCGGCGGGGATTCGGCGATGCAGGAAGGTATTTTTTTAACGCGCTTTGCGACCAAGGTTACGGTTATCCACCGCCGTGACAAGCTGAGGGCCAGCCCGATCTTGCAAGAAAGGGCGCGCCAAAATCCTAAAATTGAATTTATTTGGAATACCGTCATTGAGACCATTGAGGGGGATAAGAAGGTTGAAGGGGTTGTTTTGAAGCAGGCGGAAACCGGAGAAAAAAAGAAGTTTAAAACCGACGGAGTTTTTGTCTTCATCGGGCACGAGCCCAACAGTAAGTTTGTGAAAGGGTTTGTAGATTTGAATGAACAGGGTTATGTTAAAACGGACGCACATTTGCAGACTTCCGTGGCGGGTGTCTTCGCTGCCGGAGAAATCCGGGAGGGCGCGGTTAAGCAGCTTGTTGCCGCATGCGGTGAAGGCTGTGAAGCCGCCCTTGCTGTCCAAGCCTATCTGGAAGAGCACTTTGGCTGACGCCACTGCGCCGCCGGGTGCCTGTGGGCTTCACGTCGTGAAATGGCCCCGCAGAGCCGGGTTCCATGCCTTGATCCGGCTTTTACTGGCAGTTTTAATTCTTTCGGGGTGCGGAAATCCGCATATCGGAAGTTCTACGGCGCCTGATTTCTCTTTGGAGGCGTTGCCGGTCGGGGAAACTCAGGGAACTGCCGCGAACCCGGTCAAACTTTCCGAAATTTATGCGGCATCCCCGGTATTACTTGTGTTCTGGGCGAGTTGGTGCCCTTCATGCCGTGAAGAAATTCCGGTTCTCAATGCATGGCACAAGGGCTATGCGGCACTCGGACTTAAAATTTTCGGCGTTAACGTACAGGAAAATCCGGAGCGCGTCGCCGCTTTTACGGCCGAAACGCCGATTTATTACCCGATCTTGTTGGACCGGGATGCCGCCGTGGCGGGTGATTACGGCCTGATGGGGGTGCCTGCATCCGTCCTTGTTGCAAAAGGCGGCAAGATTCTTTATTATGGCTTCTCGTTGCCTAAGAACATTGAAGAGCTGTTGAGTGTTCCGAGTGTTTGAATTTTGCATTGAATAAAGCCCCGGTGATTTGTCGTCCGGCAAACATGCAGAGGAGAAATGCCTGTGGCATCCGATCGTGACAAGAATTTTGATCACCAAATGAATCAACTATTACTTTTGTTGCGTAAGCTCCTCAAAAATATCCCCTTGCAGGAAGACATGGCAAAAAAATGGGCGTTTTCGGAAAAGGACTCCAATTTTAATTTAAACGTTTGCTTTTTTAATTTCTTTCCCATGACGGCGGAAGAATGGGATGAGATCGAAGAACTCTACGAAAACTATTTTTCCCACGAAGATTCGGGGCATGATCTCTCTTCGCAATTAACGCTTTCGGACCTCGAGTTTCTCAAACGGCACGGAATTCAATTTTAAGCACTTGTGTCATAAGTTTACCTGGGGACGGCCTGAATAAAGTCAGGGGGCTGTTCGTCTGGGTGCCAGGTGCTGATTTTGACCCAAATGAATCGATCTGACCGGACCGCGATGCAAACCTATTTAAGACCCGTAGCGCTATTCAGTCTTTTTTTCCTTGCGGCTCATGAATCCGTATGTTTATCGGCGCCCTCTGCCGAGGTCCAAACTCAGCCCCCGGGGAGCGAGACTGCACCCGCGGATGAAAGGCCGACCGGCCCGTTTGATCACTCTATTTGGGATCAATTCTTGAAGACTTATGTCAATGACGCCGGCGAAGTCGATTACGCGGGTGTCAAGGCGCATCCCGAGCTTCTGCAAAAATATCTGGAAGTAGTGGGGAGCATCCGGTTTAATTTTTTTCAAACATGGCTGCGCGAAGAAATACTCGCGCTGTTTATGAACCTCTATCATGCGGTCATCATACTGGCGGTCTCGCAGCATTATCCCGTTGGAAGTATTAATGATATTCCAGGCATTTGGGACATCGAAATGGTTTATGCCGGGCAGGCGCCTTACAGTCTCAATAAAATCCGCGATGAAATGCTGATCAAAACCTACCGGGATGAAAAAATCCACCTTGCGCTTTCGTGCGGGGCCAAGAGCTGTCCGCGGCTTCAACGGGAGGCATTTACGGGACCCAGGGTAGAAGGTCAGCTTTTTTTGGCAACGCGCGAATTCGTGAATAATCCGGATCAAGTTTCGATCGTGCCCGAAAAGAAGCAGGTCCAACTGTCGCGCATTTTCCTTTGGCACGGAAAAGACTTTCAGCTGGATTTTGGGGCGCTTGAAAACGACCGGAATCTTCCGGCTCAGGACTTTGCGGTCCTGTCGTTCCTTTATTATTATTTGGAAGACACCGCAAAAATCACTTTTTTGGATGACGGAAAATTTAAAATCAAGTATTTGCCGTTTGATTGGAATCTCAACGACTGGAAAAGAACACCGGCCGGGGATACGCCGGAAAAGCCATGAAACGAAAGATACGGATTGCCTGTATTCAAACCAATGCGGGGGACCGCTGGCAAGAAAATTTTAAACGGAGTCTCAAACTCATACAACGTGCGGTCCGGAAAGGCGCATGTCTGATTGCGCTGCCGGAGGCTTTTTGCTGGCGGGGAGGCGGTAAGGATTTGATGTCCGTCAGCCGCGAGGCGACGCGGCATATTGTCGGCGAACTGCGCAGCCTTGCACGGCGGAGCGGGGTTGCCATTCTTTTAGGGAGCATTTTTGAGATTGAAGATGCATCCGGCAAGATTTATAACACATCCCTGCTCATCGGTCCTTCGGGCCGCATTGAGGCAAAGTACCGCAAGATTCATTTATTTGATAGCAGCATTCCGCTGGCAAAAACCAGGGAATCAGACCACGTGCTGGGCGGAAAGCGAATTGTCACTGCGTTGATGTTCGGAGTCCGTTGTGGTTTGAGTATTTGTTATGATTTGCGGTTTCCGGAGCTTTACCGGAATCTTGCAAAAAAGGGGAGCCGGATCATTTTCATTCCGGCCAATTTTACGCATGAAACAGGAAAAGCGCACTGGGAAGTTCTAATCCGGGCGCGCGCCATCGAGAATCAGGTTTTTGTGATTGCTCCCGGTCAAGTGGGAAGGCACCCCGGAAACCGCATCTTGAGTTACGGAACAAGCCTTATCGTGGATCCTTGGGGACGGGTTTTAAAACGCGGCAGCCGGAATCGGGAAGAAATTTTAATCGCGGATCTGGATCTGCGCTGCCAGTCGATGATCCGCAAGAGGCTTCCGGTGCTGCAGCACCGGAAGATATTTGCGGGTTAGAAATATCCTAACGCATTTGTTAGCAATGGGTTATAATGCAAGTCCTTAAAAGCTGTTGACAGCTATAAGCCATCTCCATACAATGTATTGCCTTGAGTACTATCGAGGCGGGTTTTTAATTCCTTCCCGCGTTTCAGGAACACGCATCAATTCAAAAAATCTAAAATACGCATCGTAAAGGTCTTAATCCATGAATATTTATGCGGTTGTTGAGTCGGGATCCAAGCAATATCGAGTCGAACCCAAAGTGATTTTCGATGTCGAGAAAATTGAAGGTCCGGCCAAAGGAAAACAAGTTACGCTAGACCGTGTTTTGATGGTGTGCAGAGATAAAGATATCAAGATCGGCACCCCTACGGTATCGGGTGCGAAAGTTGTCTGCGACTATCTTGGAGACGTTCGCTCGAAAAAGGTGGTTTCATTCTTCTACCGCCGCAGAAAAGATTCAAAATCCAAAAAAGGTCACCGGCAGACCTTATCGCGTTTGCTCGTCAAAGATATCATCGCGGCATAGGATCAGTTTAAAGGACCCTCAACATGGCGCATACAAAAGCTCAAGGGAGTACACAAAACGGGCGCGATTCACAACCGAAACGTCTCGGTGTTAAGGCTTTCGGCGGACAGTTTGTCCGTGCGGGGAGCATTATCGTGCGTCAGCGCGGCAGCAGATTTTATGCAGGCTCCTTCGTCGGCCGTGGAAATGATTTTACGCTTTATGCTAAACGGGACGGTGTCGTGGATTTCCGGCCGAACCGGAGCGTTCACATTATTCCGGCACAGCAAGCTTAATCGGCAGCAGTCCGTACGTCAGGGATCGGAATTTCCTTTTGGAAACTTCGGTCCCTTTTTTGTTTTAAAACATGCGGACGGTTTCTTTGATTAAAAATCCCTTAAATTCTTTCAGGATAAAAAATGGCAGAGACTAAATTAATTGATCAGGTTCATCTATTGATCCAATCCGGTGACGGGGGGAATGGCTGCGACGCGGTACTAAAGCGTCCCGATAAAAAAGTCATCAGGCATGGAGGCGACGGAGGGAAAGGGGGCAGTGTTATTTTCCGCGCCGATATGAATGCTGCGCCGATTGCGGACCTTAAATTTAAGCAGCATTTAATCGCCGGCAGCGGCGGGCACGGTGGAAGCCACAACAAGAGAGGTAAGAACGGAAAAGATTTGGAAATTCTTGTTCCCGTCGGAACCCGGCTGATGGACCGTCAGCGCGGCCTCCTGATCCGGGAATTGATGAAGCCGGGTGAAGAAGTGATTGTGATTGAGGGCGGTAAAGGGGGCATGGGCA
>MHFC01000110.1:28823-43781 GCA_001804025.1 Omnitrophica bacterium GWA2_52_8
GCCACTCTCGGGGAAAAAGGGAAGTCGCTGGACATCGAACTCAATGTGCGTGTCCTGGCGGACGTGTTTTTAGTGGGGCTGCCGAGCTCCGGGAAATCGCTGTTATTGAATGAACTGACAAGAGCGCATATTAAATCCGAAGAATATCCTTTTTCTACAAGAACGCCCCAGCTGGGGGTTTGCGCGGCATCGGATTACGAACGCATAACACTTTGTGAATTGCCGTCCCTTTACGCCACATCTCATGAAGGACGGGGTCTGGGTAATGATTTTTTAAAACATTTGGAGAAAGCGGGCTGGGTTTTTTATGTGTTGGACCCGCTTTGCCAGTTTGCCCCGTCGCTTCAGGAAGGCTTTAATATTTTGCGCGCGCAATTGGAGCATTATAATAAATCCTTTCTGGACATCCCGTTTGGCATTATTATTACAAAACGTGACTTGCCCGGAATTCAGCAGCAAATGAAGGCTGAAGGATGGAAGCCGCAGGTGCCGGTCTTTTTTATTTCCAGTTTGACCCGGGAAGGGCTGGATGAGTTAAAAGATTTTATGAAAGATAAATTTTGCGGCAATAAAAATTGACGCGGAGTCCGTTTGCGTCCCTCTCGAACGAAATAAACAATGCGTGAGAAACTAAAAAACTGTCAAAGAATAGTCGTCAAAGCCGGAACCAGCATTTTGTCCGATGCTGACGGTAAAATTTCTAAAGTCCGGATTGCGCGTTTGGGCCGCGAGTTGCTGGGTCTGCTCGGTCTTAAAAAACAAGTGGTGCTTGTGAGTTCCGGCGCGATTGCCTGCGGTATGGCGAGTTTCGGACTTCAAAAGCGTCCGGCTGAGATGCGGAAACTTCAGGCCTGCGCCGCTATAGGGCAGGGAAAACTGATGCATGCTTATGAACGGTTCTTTTCAACCCGGAACATCCATACAGCGCAGGTGCTTTTAACGCGCGATGGTTTGGAAGCACGCAAGCGGTTTCTGGCCGCAAGGGACACCCTTGAAGAACTGCTAGCGATGAATGCTTTGCCGATTATCAATGAAAATGACACGGTTGCGACCGAAGAAATCGCATTCGGCGATAACGACATTCTGTCGGTCCATGCGGCGCATTTAATAAGCGCCGATCTTCTCATCCTTTTGTCGGACGTTGACGGTTTTTATCTTACGGACGGTTCGCGGGTACGCGAGGTTGACGGATTGGGTGAAATCGATCAAAATTTAGTTCCTCACTTGAACGATGTCCGCAAGGAAAAAAATGTAGGCGGCATGAAAGCGAAATTAGAAGCGGCCAAAGTTGCGATGAAGCTGGGTATTCCGCTCATGCTGGTCAGCGGCGGGAAAAACGGCATCTTGAAGGATGTTATCGAAGGCCGGGATGTCGGGACGTTGTTTGTCAGCAGCGGGGAATATAAAAATTCGAGAAAAAAATGGATTGCTTTTTCGGCAGAGCGTAAAGGAACACTGATGGTGGATGACGGAGCGCATGATGCCCTTGTCTTAAAAAAAAAGAGCTTATTGCCGAGCGGAATCCGGAAAATCCGAGGAAGTTTTGAGCGCGGGGATGTGGTGGAGGTGGCCTTGTTGTCGGGACAGGTCTTCGGCCGCGGGATCGTCCGTTATTCCAACAAAGACATCCAGCGCATTGCGGGGTCTAAATCATCTGAAATCGAAAAAATTCTTGGTTTTAGCGGCCAGCACGAAGCGATTCACAGAAACGATATGGTCCTCTGGGCATAGGCTGCGGATGAAGCGGGAATTGACATGAAAAAAAACACGACATGGCAGAATAGGGCGGCTCAGACCCTGAAAGAATGCCGGCACGCATCTTACGCGATGAGTCAATTGAACTCGCGTGTGAAAGCGCAGCTGCTTAATGAGGTTGCCCGCGAGCTGATGAAACAGAAGCGGACAATCCTGATAGAGAATGCCAAAGATTTGGCGGAAGCCAAGAAGCATGGGCTAAGCCCGGCCATGATGGACCGCCTGACACTCAATAGCAGAAGAATTTCTGATATGGCCCAGGGCGTTCGCGCTGTGGCCGGCCTTGGGGACCCCGTAGGCCGGATCACATCGCGGTGGCGCCGGCCGAACGGTTTGGTGATTTCCCGCATCACGGTTCCCATAGGCGTCATCTTGATTATTTATGAATCCAGGCCTAATGTAACGGTGGAATGTGCGTCCCTTTGTTTGAAGAGCGGGAACGTTGTTTTATTACGCGGCGGACGGGAAGCCTTTTATTCCAATAAAATTTTGGCACAAATCTTCCAAAAAGTATTAAAGCGCCGCCGTTTGCCGCAGGCTTGCGTCAGTTTTGTTTCTACAACGGACCGGAAAGCCGTTGATTTTCTTTTGAAGCGCGATCAGGACATTCATTTGGTAATCCCCCGCGGAGGAGAGGCTCTGATCCGGAAAGTGGCCCGCACCTCGCGCATTCCCGTCATTAAACATTATCAAGGGATTTGCCACGTCTATATCGACCGGCGGGCCGATTTAAAGAAAGCGGGGAACATTGTTTTTAATGCAAAAATGCAGCGGCCGGGGGTTTGTAACGCCATGGAAACGCTGCTTGTACACCGAAAAATAGCCCCGCAATTTTTGCCGACGATCGGAAAACGCTTGATTGAAAGCGGGTGTGAGCTTCGCGCGGATGCGGCTTCGCGCCGCTACTTACCCGGTGCAAAGGCGGCAAAGGGATCTGATTACGGTCATGAATATCTGGACAAGATTTTGGCCGTTAAAACCGTACCGGGATTACATGAGGCGCTGGAACATATCCGCCGATACGGATCGGGACATACGGACGCGATCGTGACCCGCGACAAGAATGCCGCGGAAATATTTAAAAAAGAAGTCGATTCTTCCTCGGTCATGGTGAATGCGTCGACCCGGTTTTCGGATGGCTTTCAATACGGTTTTGGAGCTGAAATCGGAATTTCTACGGACAAAATTCACGCGCGCGGTCCGATGGGGCTGGAAGGGCTTACTTCCTATAAGTACCTCGTGGAAGGTTCAGGACAAATCCGGACATCATGATGCCATGAAGTTGGGGATTCTGGGCGGTACCTTTGATCCGATTCATCAAGGGCATTTGGCTCTCGCCGAAGCGGCCCTGAAGCAGTTTTTGCTGGATAAAATCTTATTTATTCCTGCCGCGATACCGCCGCACAAGACGGACTGCGTCAGTTTGACGTCCGGTGAAATCCGTCTCAAGATGGTGCAGTTAGCGATCCGATACAATAAGTGCTTTGAGGCCTCGGATTTGGAACTTGTACGCCCGGGAGTATCCTATACGGTGGATACTTTGCGGCAGCTTAAGAAAAAATATCCCGCAGATAAATTGTTCTTGATATTGGGACAGGATAGTTTTGAATCGCTTTCGTCGTGGCATGAGCCGCAAGAAATCAGGTGTCTTGCGGACATCTTGGTTGCCCGGCGGGACGGGGCGCATGAACAGTCCGGAGAAACCGAACATCATGAAATCATGATGAAAGAAGTTCCGGTTTCAGCCAGCATGATCCGCCGAAGCATCTATTTCGGAAAAAAAGTGGATGAGAAAGAGCTTCCGCTCCCGGTCGCGGAATTTATTCGCCAAGGGCATTTATACCTGAAAACGGAATCATGAACTTAATTTTCCCCCTGACATTGCTGGTTATTTTGTTCTTGGCTTCGGGATTTTTCTCGAGCGCTGAAACCGCTATTTTTTCGCTGTCGCGCATCGAGCGGCGGCGCTTTCAGGAAAGACATCCCAAAATTGCCAAATGGGTTTTGGCGCACCTTAACGCTCCCCGCCGGACTTTGAGTACGATCTTGATCGGCAATATGTTCGTCAATACCCTGGCTGCGGCACTGGCCACACTTCTTGCCAGCGAGTCCTTCGGAGTCACGGGCCTTGGTTTGGCCATGATCGGTTTTACGCTCGCACTTATTTTGTTCGGCGATATCATTCCAAAAGTGCTGGCGGTCAGGCAAAATGAGGCAATTGCGACGATTTCCGCATTTCCTCTTCAGATTTGTGTTGTCCTCATAACGCCTATTCGCTTTCTCATACGTTTGATTTCAGACTGGGTCGTAGCGCTCATTGTTCACGATAAAAAGATTCATGGTGAAAATTTTACGGAAGCCGAACTTAGGACTTTGGTGGAAGTCGGCGAAGAAGAAGGCGTTTTGGAGCCCCAGGAAAGTTATATGATTCAGAAGCTGTTTACCCTGGGAGAGCGGCCGGTTAAGGAAATCATGATTCCAAGAATCGATGTTGTGGGTTTGGATATTGAGGGAGATCAGTCTGACCATCTCGAGCTCATTCGCCGGCGGCACTACACTTACTTTCCCGTATATAAAGAAAATATGGACCATGTTCTCGGGGTAGTAACGGCGCAGGATTACGTCCTGAATACCAAAGTCCTATTGGCCCAATTAATCCAGCAGCCGCTTTTTATCCCGGAGACAAAACGGATCGACGAAGTACTTGAAATGCTCAAAACCAAAAATCAGAAGTTTGCGGTTTGTATCGATGAACATGGCGGGACGGCCGGGATTGTCACCCAGGAGGATGTGCTTGAAGAAATCTTCGGCGAATATTATGACGAATACGAGATTGTTCAAAATCCGATACGCCGCTTTGGGCACCAAGAATACCTCGTCGAAGCCAAAGTGGCCTTATCGGAATTTAATGAATATTTTTCGAGCAATCTAGAGGCAGATAAAACAAGCACGCTGGGGGGATACATCCTTGAAAAGCTCGGGGAGGTCCCGGCAAAAGGTAAAGTCCTTCAGGTTCCGGGTTTTGATATGACGATTCGCGATGTGATCCGGCACCGCATTCATCACGTTCTGGTCAAACCTGCGACTCCTCCGGAGGAAATTAACCCGACCGTTTAAGGGTTCAAAGTTATGGCGGCCTATCTTTTTTCGTTCGCAACATTTTTTATATTGGCATCTTTCTTTGCGGGTGCGGAAATGGCGTTTATTTCCGGCAATAAATTAAAAATCCGTCAGCTTGCGATGAAGGGGAATGCGTCGGCCAAGCGCATTATGGACCTTCTGGAGCACCCGCAGCATTTTTTAACAACACTCCAGATCGCAACAAACACGGTGCATGTCATTGCCACAATGCTTCTGACGCTGATCATGCAGGAGTATTTTAAAATTCATAACGAATGGGTGGTGACAGCGGTCATGGCGCCGCTTTTTATCATTTTTGCGGAGATGGTCCCTAAAGATTATTGCAGAATCCGCGCGCATGATTTTCTTCTCGACCATTCCGTATTATTGGACCTGATCTCTAAGGGCTTGTTTTATCCGACAAAACTTCTCATGAAGGCCATTCGCTGGCTTTTGAAACCGCTCGGATCGCATGAGCGCAAAAGTATCTTCGTGAACGAACGCGAGTTCCGTTCCTTGATTGAGGAAAGTGCCCGGACCGGAGTTGTCAGCGGTTATGAGAAGAAAATGATCGACAAAATTCTCGATTTTGAACGGACGACGGTGGCCTCGGTTTTGACGCCGCTTAAAGAGACCGTGAAAGTTGATATTACGCAAAGGGCGGGTGATGTGAAAGAACTCGCGCGCCAGACCAAAGCGCGTATGGTGCTTGTCTATGAAGAAGAGCCCGGATTTGTGGTCGGTATGGTTTATGTTTTTGATTTGCTGTTTGAAAAAAATGATAAAACGCCCCTTAAAACTTTCTTAAGATCGCCGGTTTTTTTGACCGAAGAGACTTCGCTAGAGAAAGCCTTTTTGACATTGCAGGCACGGCGGCAGTCCTATGCGGTCGTGACCGACAAGCACGGTGATGTTTTAGGGTCGGTTCCTATCGAGCGGTTAATCGCGATTTAAGGCGGTCTCTGATGCAGCGCACGGTTTTTGGAATTGTTTCCAGGGGAGCGGTTTTGGGAGCCATGCTGGCCAGCGCATGCTGCGTCAAATGTCCCGCAGCATCGGCGTACACCGATGAAATCGGCCTGATGCCGGACGCAATTTGGCAGGCCCTCCAGGACCTTGGCAAAGATTGCGGAATTAAGCACCAGGACCGGAAGAAAATGGAATTCGAAACCTGGTGGATTGAAGATATTGTCCGCCGTTCGCGGGGCATGACAAAAGGGATTTTGTTTCAGGAATATCAACGCCGCTACCGCATAAAGATCAAACTGACGGAGAAGAAGTACACAACGTTTATTTCTATCAAAGGAATTTTTCAAGAACGACCGCGTGAAGGGAATCCTAACGCAAGCTGGCGCAAGGTTAAGCCGGAGTCTGTGGATTATGCGGCGGAGCGCGATTTCTTTCAAAAGCTTTTGCAGCAATTGGCCAAGAATCATGCGGCGCAGAATCCGCCCGCTGCCGCAACGGCTTGATCCTGCGAGGATTTTTGGCGTTTAAGCCGGCGCGCCGGTGCTGCTACAGGACGCGTCGAATTCCGCCGTTAATAACACCGTTCTATCAAGCAGTCCGGCCGTAGGCACTAATTTTAAATCTATCGAGGAGTCAAGTCTTGCGCATCATTGCCATTGCCAATCAAAAAGGCGGCTGCGGGAAAACTACCACAAGTATCAATTTTGCGGCGAGTCTTGCCCGTTTAAAAAAGAAGGTGATCCTCGCGGATTTTGATCCTCAGGGGCATTCGACCTGCGGTTTGGGGGTTGAACTTCAAAAATCCGATAAGACGCTTTATCATCTTCTGTGCCGGGAAGGAGAGGCTACTTTAAAAACAAAGGATGTGCTCTATCAAATCGAGTCATACCTGGCTTTGATTCCGTCGGATGAAACCCTGGCGGCGATAGAAGAGGAACTGGTCGGTCAAAAGGACCGGGATCTGCGGTTCCGCAACCGGCTCAAACGCGAAGCACGGGCAGATCTTGATGCGGATTACCTCATCATGGACTGTCCGCCCCAGCTTGGAGTTTTAACGTATAATGCGCTGGAAGCGGCCGATGAGATTATCATTCCGGTCGAACCCTCGTTTTTTTCACTGCATGGATTGGCGAAAATTTCAGAAACGTTAAGCCGCTTGAACCAAAACCGGGTAAAACCGATTGAAATTCATGCCCTGCTCACGCTTTTCAATTCTAAGAATTCCCTGGCGCACGAAGTCTATGAAGAGGTCAAAAAACACTTTGGCGACGGACTGTTTAAATCGATCATCCATGATCATATTGCCCTTAAAGAGGCGGCTTGTTCCGGCCAGAGCATCGTGTCCTTTGCTCCGGAATCGCAGGCCTTCAAGGACTTCTACAATATGGCGATTGAATATCTTGAAAGAAACTTAAAAAGAGTGATATCCTCTTCTCGCCTCGGCTGGGACGGAATTATGCGGTCCCGTTTTTCTCCCAAGCATGTTTGCGGCGGTATCCTGTTTCAGGTTCTGACGGAGAAGGGCAGCGAAGTCGAAATTGCAGGGGACTTTAATCATTGGGTGCCTGAGCCGCTGGTCCGCCGCAACGATCCCCCGGGGTTATGGCAAAAAGTATTGCCGATTACGAGCGGGAGTTACCGCTATAAATACATTGTCAACGGGGAATGGCAGGTGGACCCTTGTCAGGTGGGGCACCGGGTCAATGTATTCGGCGGTTACGATTCCTATTTGGAGATTGTGCCTTAATGGACAAAACCGGCCGGAAATTAAAAAGAGGTTTAAAAGATTTGTCCCCTCTCTTTCATGGCGAAGGAGAAGCGGCGTCAACTGAAAAAAAAGGTCCCGAGGCGCCGTCGCGTCCGTCTCAGTGTCTGTATGTCATGAGTCCTAATCATCAGGAAGACTCGATGTTTTTAAATGCCTACCTTGCGACAGGTCTGTTAAAAATGCACCAGCCTGCGGTCATTGTTTCGTTCTATCCTGAAAGTTTGAAAAAAGGCGCTCAGTCGCCGCAAGAATCCCCAGGATTGATTCAAGGCGAACAGGAGGTTGGTGTGGAGATTCTCGGAAACGGATTAAAGCGCTTTTCTTTGTCTTGGAGTCAGTTCTATCAGAAATGCTGCGGCTTAGAACCGGCAGAGCGGGTCAAAGAGTCCGGCCATCCATTCCTTTTTTTGGAATTTGATTGTGTGAAATCCCCGGCGCTCGAAAAAGTTATCCCGCTGATCGATAAATGGATTTTTGTCGTCGATCATGAACCGTACAGCATTCAGGAAACCTACAAGACCATTAAAGCGAGCCGGCTTTACAACCCTCATCTCGAGTATTTTATGGTTTTTGAAGGCCCTCGGGAAGATGGCCGCGGCGAGCAGTTATACGAAAAGTTTTCGGAATTAGTGACAAGGCGGCTTGGCGTTTCCATTTCATGGCTTGGCACGCTGCAGTTTCCGGAGGAAAAGAATTCCATGTCGCGCGAATTAATGCTCGAAGATTTGCTGCCCTCCGGTAAAGGCGGGTGTGAATCGATCGAAAAACAGGCGCTTATCCGCTATTTGCATGCCGTTGAAAATGGCTCTATGGGGATGGCGGTATGAATTTAACTTGGAATGAGTGGAATAACCATTCGCATGAACTCTGGCGGTCTTTGGAGAAGGTGCTTTTATTTCAGTTAAATCCGGAAAAACCGGAGAGTATTTCGAAGTTCTATTTATCAATCGAATCTGAAGTCCATTTTTTTCTGCAGGTCGCTGAAAAAGTGTATTGGAAAAAAGTCTTCTCAACTGCCTTACGATTGGAAGATTTGATCCGGATTAACGAGGACTATGAAAAAATTAAAAAGATACTGAACCAGCCATTCAGCCCGCTTATTCTTTTCCCCGCAATTCAGGACGGCGATATGACCCATCTGGCGGTTTTGTCGGGTTATCCCAAATGTTTTCGGTACAGTGTCATTCGGGATGAAAAAAAATGGGGCATTGAGCTTTACGAATGGAAGTCGGAGCGGGAAATGGAAGGGCTTATCCCCGAAAGTTCTCATGCCGCTGCCGTACAGGAGGCTGATTCTTGCGAAAAAACACACCGGTTGTTCAAAGGGCGCGCCTCCTTTTTTTGGGCGGGCCGATTGCAGCGGGATGAGCTTGTCGATTTGATGGCGTTGTTTAGCGAAGTTTCTCCGCCGTCGGGCGGCGTCTAAAATGCGGAGGAATTCGTCCTTGAAGCCTGACGGATTTTTTTTTATAATGAACGCTCTATGACGTCTGCCATTCGAGATTCGCTTGAGATCCTCAAGAAAGCCCAGGATTTTGACCGCCAGATTTATGATTTTCAGGAAGAACTGAATCAACTTCCCGCCGACCGTGCTGTTCTTAAAGATGAGCTTGAGTCTAAGAAGCGACATCTCCATGAATTACAGGATACGCTTAAGAAACTCCAGCTTGGCCAAAAAGAGAAAGAAGGCAAGCTGAGCGACAAAGAAGCCAATATAAAGAAAATGGAAGGGCAGCTCAGTCAGGTTAAGACGAATAAAGAATATAGTGCCTTACAGCAGGAAATCGCCTCGCTTAAAGCCGACAATTCTCTTCTTGAAGAGGAAATCATCAAAACCATCGATGAGGTTGAAGCGGCTGAAGATGAAATTCACAAGGAGAAAGACCGGTTTAAGGAAGTCGAAAAAGAGTACGCTTCAAAAGAGCTTGTATTGACTGACCGTGAGAAGGAATTAAAACACACAATTGACGAAGCAAAAAAAAGCCGGCAATCAATTATGGGTCAGGTGGATCTTAAAATCCGCGAACAATATGAATTAATCGTTGAAAAGAAACGCGGGATTGCGTTATCGAGAATTCACGGCGAAACGTGCGGGGCCTGCCAAATGCTGTTGCGTGCCCAGGTGTTGAATGAAGTCCGCATGGGAGACCGGTTGATTCTCTGCGAAACGTGCTCCCGCATCCTCTACGAAGAAACTTCTGCTTAGTTCCCAGTGTCCTTCTGTAGCCATCCCTGAATATCGCCTAAACTATGTGTTATGCCGGGAAAAGTGTGTGGGCACACCTATTTTCCCATAAATTCCATGCCGTTGTCGGTTCTTGTTCGGCGGGAAATGGGATTCATAGTCATTGGCCCCTTAGATTTACCTCATATCCGCCTCGTTAAACGGGGCTTCTGAATAAATAATTAAAAAAACGTTGACGCCATAGTCAACTCTGCCTATACTCACGTCGATAATAATGTGGTAGAAAGTGGGGGATTGTGGTGAACCTGAAAGCCCCCCTGATAGAGAGAAGGATGCGATGTTTTACGGCGAACACCATCACACACTTGATAACAAAGACCGGGTCATCATTCCGGCCAGGTTCCGGGAAATTTTTAAGGAAAATTATGTCGAACGATTTTTTATCACGCGCGGTCTGGACAAATGTTTGTTTGTATTTATTGAAGAGACATGGAAGGCCCAAGAAAAGAAATTCCGGGATTTATCGTTTACCCGGGGAGAAGCACGAAAATTCAATCGGCTTTTTTTCTCCGGCGCTTGCGATGTTGTTTGCGATAAGCAGGGGCGTATTTTAATTCCGTCCTATTTAAAAGAGTACGCCGGCATCAAACAGGACGTTGTTGTGATCGGAGTTTCAGACAGGATCGAAATTTGGTCCAAGGAGATGTGGCAAAGTTTTTATCGCGATAATGAAAATAATTTTGAATCGTTAGCTGAAAAACTAATCACAGACGCACCAGAATCTTAAAAGAAGGAGGAGTTATGGCGTATCGCACAAGAAGTAAAATGGGCGTTGAAATTTTGCGATTCGAAGGTGATTTGAGCACAAGCGAAATGATCCGCATAAAGGAGCGCTTGTCGCGTCTTCTTAAACATAATCATAAAAAACTTCTGCTTGATCTGAAGCGGGCAAAACATGTCGAGTTGGCCGGTCTTGGAATCCTGGTCGACCGGCTTATGAAAGTACGGGCGCAAAAGGGAGATATCCGGCTGTTTAATATCCACCCCGAAGTAGAACGGACTTTTCAAATGGTCGGCATCGGAAAACTTATGGAGTCGTTTTCTTCGGAAGAAGAGGCTATTCGCAGCTTTGCCGCATAAACCGGTTCTTTTAGCCGAGGTTCTTTCTCATTTAAAGCTCAGTCCCGGAATGATCGTTGTCGACGGCACTGTGGGGGGAGGCGGTCACAGCGCCGAAATGCTTAAGCAAGTCATGCCGGGCGGGCGATTGATCGGTCTGGATCAAGACCCTGCAGCCATTCACCGGTGCAAAACTCGGCTTGAAGGCGTTCCGGGAGTGGTATTGATCCATAAAAATTTTTCGGACCTTGGGGCGGTGCTCCAAGAGCTCAATGTTTTATCGGTGGATGCCGTTTTATTAGATGTCGGTTTTTCATCCGATCAGCTTGAAGATGAAGCGCGGGGATTTAGTTTTGAGCGCGACGGGCCGCTCGATATGCGCATGAATCCTGACGAAAAGCTTACAGCGCGCGATTATGTCAATGAATTAGCGGAACAGGAACTTGCTAATTTGCTCTGGAAATACGGCAATGAGAGATACAGCCGGCGCATTGCGAAAGCAATTTGTAATGTGCGAATAAAAAAAAATATTGCAACTACGGCGGAACTTGCTAGCATTGTCCGCGACGCCGTTCCGGGAGCGCGTTCGGCAGCGCGAGGACACCGGCCAGTATGGGCGCGCAATCATCCGGCGACGAAAACGTTTCAAGCATTGAGAATTGTTGTCAATCAAGAACTTAAGAATCTCGAGCTTGGCGTACGGACGGGATGGGCGGCTTTGAAGCCTGGCGGCAGAATGGCAGTTATTAGCTTTCATTCTTTGGAAGATAGGATCGTGAAGCATGAATTCCTGCGTTGGAAGCAGGAGGGTGTCGGGAACATCATTACCCGCAAACCTGTGTGCGCAGGGGATGACGAATGCCGAGATAACCCGAGGTCTCGGAGTGCCAAATTGAGGGTCATGGAGAAGCATTTATGAACGGAGCGGGAAAAATCGTACTCAGCAGTGTTTGCCTGGGCTTTTTTCTCGTGCTCTATGTGCACGGGCAAATCTCAATTCTTCAAGTCTCCTATGATGTCAATCAGTACTCGAGGACCCTTGCTAAAAAGACGGAAGAATACCGCCGTTTGCGCTATCAGGTCGACCAGCTTAAGGCTCCAAGGCTTCTTGAAACCCGCATGAGAACGCTCGATTTGAATTTGCAGCTTCCTCATGAAGTGCGCGTGATGAAAGTTTCGCGGACAGCGATCCCGCCCGTTCCGTCACCGATTGACATTACCAGCCCCAGTGTCACTCAAAAGCTTACAGGGTTTATCGGGCGATGGGTTGGTGTTGCCCAAGCTAAAATTGCGAATGAGCATCATGACGGTGTTTGACGTCATTTCCGGAGCACGTCTTATCTCTGAAGCTGCCGAATAAACCTTGTGGAGTTTCCCGTGCAGCCTATGTTTTCCTCACTTTCCCGCCAGCGTTTTTGGGTTACGGCATTTTTAGTCAGCACACTTTTCGCGCTTATTGCTTACCAACTTTTGCAGCTTACGATCTTCCGCCGCGCCGCCCTGCTCGAACTCGCCGATCGCCAGCACGTGCTTCGTATTGAAGTTCCGCCTTACCGCGGGCAGATTCTGGACAGAAACGGAAAAGAACTCGCGACCAATCTTAATGTGCCCTCGATTTATGCCGTGCCCCGTTTAATGGGCCGCTCCGAAGTGCCCGCCTTGACTCAAAAGCTGAGCAAAACGCTAAACTTGGAAGCATCGTTTGTCCGCGGCCGTCTTGAGCGCGATAAAGCGTTCGTATGGCTTAAACGCAGAGCCGATTTTGAGGAGGCAGAAAAAGTCCGCAAGATGGAGCTTCCAAGCCTGGGTATTGTCGATGAACCCAGACGTTTTTATCCTCAAGGGGACTTGTTGGCGCATGTGCTGGGCATCACGGATGTCGACAGCCGCGGGATGGAAGGCGTCGAGCTGATGTTCAATCAAAAGCTTAGAGGGCGTTCCGGCCACCGCGATACCAAACGCGATGCGCTTGGACGGGAAATCCGGGCTTATGAAGCAGAATCAGTTCCGGCAATTAATGGCAGCCGGGTTTATCTCACCGTGGATCAATATGTTCAATATCTCACAGAACGGGCGCTTGATAAGGCTTATCTCCAATGGAAGGCGCAGGCGGGTTGGGCGATAGTCATGCATGCGCGGACGGGTGAAATTCTCGCGATGGCAACGCGGCCGACCTTTGACCCAAACCAATATGGAAGTTCAAAAGTCGATCACCGCCGGAATCGTGCCGTTACGGATATGTACGAGCCGGGGTCCGTTTTTAAAATTGTGGCGGCGAGCGCTGTTTTAAATGAGGGGAAAATAACCCCTGCCGACGAAATCTTTTGCGAAAACGGGAAATACCGGTACGGCAGCAAAGTTCTTCATGATGTCCACCCCTATGGGAAACTTTCGATGGAGGACGTTATTGTGAAATCGAGCAATATTGGCACCGTGAAACTGGCTTCGCTATTGAGTCCGGATGTTTTTTATCGCTATGTCCGTGCTTTCGGTATTGCGGAACTTACAGGAATTGACCTTCCCGGAGAAGCTCCCGGGTTCATTCGGCCGCCTTCACAGTGGTCTAAAACATCGCCTTACAATATTCCGATGGGGCAGGAAGTTATGGTGACGGCTCTTCAGATGACAACGGCCATGGGCGTGCTTGCCAACGGCGGACATTTGATTAAGCCATATATTGTGTCTCGCGTGGTGGACCCGGCGGGCGTGGTTTTGAAGAAGAACAAGCCTGTTTTGAAACGGCAGGTGCTGTCGCCTGAAACTGTTCAGACAATGCAGCGCATTTTGACAAGGGTCGTTGACGAAGGGACCGGAACCAATGCGAAAATCGGCGGGATTCCGGTAGCGGGAAAAACGGGGACCGCTCAGAAAGTTTTGCCCAACGGGAGAGGATATTCTCACTCTAATTTTATCTCGTCTTTTATCGGATTTGCCCCGGCCGATGACCCCATGCTGGTGATGACCGTGGTTTTAGACGATCCGCGGGGCCGGTATTACGGAGGAACCGTGGCAGCGCCGGTTTTTAAAGAAGTCATCGAAGCGGCGTTGATTTATCTTGGTTATGTTCCGAAACTCGAAGACCTTGCGGGGACCGTGAATGACGAAAATTTGGGGAAGGGAACCGGAACTAAGACGGCTGAAGCCGTTCAAGAAAGTCAACCCAAGCTTCTACCAGCCCAAGCCGGGGGTAGAGTACTTTAGCTTCCGTCAGCCCCGCAGGGCACGTCACATTAAAATCCAATAATTTCCCCGCCATCACATCAAGTCCTGTAAAGTGAATGCCTTGATCATGCAGATAGGGTTTCATAGCGGCGGCCAGTTTTTCATCATGGGGCGTAATACGGGCTTCATGAAAGGTGCCCCCGATGCTTAAATTCGAACGGAAATCATTCCGCGGCGGTTTTTTTTGATATCCGGCGAGAATTTTTCCATCGAGGACGAGCAAACGCTTATCGCCCTTCCTTGATTCCGAACGAAGAAAAACCTGTGCCAGAACCGGGGTATGACCACCCTGAGTCATCCGTTTTAAGTGTTGAATCAAATTTGAATGTTTTGCGTGCTTGTAAGGCAGCAAGATAATGCCGGTGCCGCCTTTTTCATTTAACGGTTTCACGATGAGCGGACAGCGGCGGCTGCGTTGAAATTCCAATATCGCAGAAATGTTTGAAGAAACAATCGTAGGCGGTATGAAATCCGGAAAAAGAAGGGTGGCCATTTTTTCATTGGTATTGCGGATCCCGGAAGCCCGGTTTGAAACGGCAACTTTATGCGAAATCCTGTCGAGAAGCAGCGTGAGGTAATAATAGGCGGCGTCAAACGGCGGTTCTTTGCGGATTACGATCAGATTGAAATCTTCCAGGTACGCGATCGACGGCGCAGAAAGCGAAAGCGTGGGGACGGGGCCGATTTCGGCAGAAAGCCTCAGCCGCGGTTTTTCGGAGACTCTGAACTCAGCCGCGCAAGCAAAGGATTGCGAAGATTCGGCCCAGATATCCGGGACATCGGCGCCCCAAACCCGATGGCCGCGTTTGAGGAGTTCACT
>MHFC01000110.1:43921-45449 GCA_001804025.1 Omnitrophica bacterium GWA2_52_8
TTCTTGCCTCTTGTCATCCGAATGGTTTTATCGGAGATCTTCGAAATTGTGGCTGCCCGCCTCAGCCTGAGGCTGATCCGCCTTTGGCGGAAAATACATGCGGGTATGACCGAAAAACAACGGCATCAAATGGTCGGCACCCCTTGAAGCGGGGCGCCTACCACAGTAGACGGTAGATTATGAGGTCGATTTTATGAGAAACAGGCATACCCATGGATTCCGACAAAGAGAGTATAAATGCGCAGTTAAGCGCGCGTATCAGCGGGTCTCCGCATCAAAATATTCCGCAGTAGGATGTCCGGCTTCCGGCCTGAAACTTCCGGCCTGAAATCGTAGCGGCTTCGGGTAAGGCTATGTTACAATAGCGGGCATCTCGCCGGTATCTATCACGAATTAGGAGATTTTGACGGGCCGTGGCCAAGATTAAATCGACAAACGGACTTTATCATTTACCCGTGCTTGAGACGCGGTGGGTGGGGATCATTTTTTTTATTATCCTGCACCTGGTCGCGATTGTCGGGGCGCCGCTTTATGTGATCTTTAACGGGGTAACGGCCGCTGAGACGGCGCTTTTTGCGGCCTATTTTATGCTCACGAGCCTTTCAATTACGATCGGATATCACCGGCTTTTTGCGCACACGTCCTTCAAAGCGCATCCCTTTATCCGTTTTCTGCTGCTGTTTTTCGGCGCGGCTACATTCGAACAGTCAGCCTTGAAATGGTCCTCCCAGCACCGCCAGCACCACCAGTTTACGGATACTGACAAAGACCCGTATGACATTAGTAAGGGATTCTGGTATGCGCATATGGGCTGGATCCTTTTCTGGAAACACCGTGTGAATTACGACAATGTGCCGGACCTGCAGCGCTCCAGGCTGGTGATGCACCAGCATCATCATTACTCCTGGTGGTCGGTCGGCGCGGGGATTGCACTGCCCATGCTGATCGGATTTATGATCGGCAGGCCGCTCGGCGCTTTTGTGCTGGCCGTGAGCCTGCGGCTCGTGCTGGTGCTGCACTCGGCTTTTTTTATCAATTCCTACGCGCATATGGTCGGTACCCGCGGTTTCGACGGCAAAGTTTCCGCACGCGACCACTGGCTTGGTGCCATTCTCACCAACGGCGAGGGGTATCACAATTTCCATCATAAGTTTCCGAATGATTACCGCAACGGGATCCGCTGGTATCATTGGGACCCGAGCAAGTGGGTGATTTTCCTGCTTTCCAAAGTACATTTGGCCTGGGACTTGAAAAGGACTCCGCAATCTCTGATCATGGCCCAATCCGGGCAAGCAGGCCTAGCTGCACTTCTCCCTATATCTAAATGATGGCGGTGTTTGATGCTTTTATCGATTGTATCCAGGTGCGTTCAATGATAATCTCTCATTCCAATCTTTTTACAAGATGGGAGTGATGAGTCAGGATTTTCAAAAGAGCCGGTTCGGTTTCTCTCATAAACGTGCTGACGGATGTCCCGGAGAACCCTTGACGACTACAAAGACTGTTAAATTTCCGGCCAAGTTTGATC
>MHFC01000110.1:45471-47033 GCA_001804025.1 Omnitrophica bacterium GWA2_52_8
ATCTCGGCTGTCTGCTTGCGCCGTTTTATTTTACCTGGAACGCATTCTGGGTTTTTTTTGTGCTTTATGTCGTGACAGGTCTTTTTGGTATCTGTCTGTGCTATCACCGGCTGCTTACGCACCGCAGTTTCAAAACGCCGAAATGGTTTGAATATTTTCTTACGATTATTGCCTGCTGTACTGCACAGCGGAGCCCGATTTATTGGGTTGCGCGCCACCGGCAGCATCATATCGCGTCCGATATGGAGGATGACCCGCACAGTCCCCGGCATGGTTTCTGGTGGGCCCACATGCTGTGGACGATGGCCGATCTGCGTGTCAAGGATGAAAATGAATTTTACGGAAAAATAGCGCCGGACCTCGCCCGTGATCCCGGGCACCGGTGGATTCAAAGGACGCACGAAATTTGGCCGGTTCTGCTGGGCGTCGTCTTGTTTTTGGCAGGCGGCATGCCGTATCTTGTCTGGGGTTTTTTTGTGCGCATGGCGGTCGTTTACCATGCGACATGGATCGTAAATTCCGGAGCTCATATCTGGGGCTATCAAAATTATAATACCGGAGATGACTCCAAAAATAATGCCTTTCTTTCGCTTCTAACCTTCGGTGAGAGTTGGCACAATAACCATCATGCTTATCAGGGTTTGGCGCATCACGGTCAGCACCGCTGGTGGGAATTTGACCTCGTTTATCTTACGATCCGCGCTCTCGGCCTTGTCGGTCTTGCCCGGGATATTCGTACGCGCAAAGCGGAATTATAAAAGCACATTGCCGTTTTAAGCCGCTTTTTCGAGTAACATCATCCTGTTTTGAAATCCGGCGTTTTTTCTTATCCAAGGAGGCCGTATGAAATTTTTCGCCCGTTTTTTTACTGTCGTTTGCTTAGCGCTTGTTTTAAGCCCGTGCTTGTTTCCCGTAACGGTCCTCGCCAAGTCGGGGGCGGAGATCGATTTCGCTGCGGATCAGGCCCTTGAGCGTTTCAAGCGTGAAGTGGTGGCGGCGGATGAAATTTTGAAAAGAGCCAAGGGTGTGCTTGTGATGCCGAGCGTCATCAAGGCCGGCATCGGTCTCGGAGGTGAGTACGGTGAAGGCGTCCTGCGGGTCAATGGCAAGACAGTGGAGTATTACAACATCATCGGCGGTTCCTTTGGGTTTCAGCTCGGGGCCCAGATCAAAAGTATCTTTATGATCTTTTTGGAGGATTTTGCGCTCGACGGCTTCCGCGCAAGCGACGGCTGGAGAGCCGGTGTGGACGGATCGGTGGCCTTGATCACCGTCGGTGCCGACGGTTCCGTGGACACCACGAAAACCAGCCAGCCGATTGTGGCGTTTGTGATCGGTCAAAAAGGTTTAATGTACAATCTCACGCTCGAAGGTTCGAAATTTAATAAACTGCAGAAATAGGCGGGGTTGTCCGTGCTTGCGCTTGAATTTAAAAAAATAGATTGGTGGTATTGGGTCATCAGCCTGGTTTTGCTCGGTTTAGGGCTGGCGGGTTGGGGGCCCGGCTTCCGATTGTTATTGGTTTTGACGGTGCTTCAGTGCGTTCATTTCAGGATTACGGA
>MHFC01000111.1:0-5076 GCA_001804025.1 Omnitrophica bacterium GWA2_52_8
GTTTAGGGTAAAAGTACGTTGATTTCTGCGCCATCAGCTCTCCGGCCCGCCCCATCTCCCGCAGAATTTCAACCCGCGGGGTTTTCATCAAAAAGGCGGCGACGGCCTTGCCGGTTTTGACGGCCTCAAGCGCTTCGCCGTCCGAGTGCGTATAAAAAAGCCGGGACTGACGGTCCGCTTCCGAAAAACCCCAAAGCGCCCCCAAAACAAGTTCGCTGAAAATGTTCACATCCGGGCGGCACCAGACATCCGGCTTGCGGGTTTTTAGTTTTTCTCTCATGGTGTCCGGGGATTTAAGCGAGATCATCAACGCCTCGCTGCCGCCCCCGTAATAAAAAAACGCCGGGTCCGAAATCGAGGATGACTTCTGGGCGCGCTCCGCGGCGGCTTTTTCAAGCGGCATGCGTCGCAGATCAAAATGAGGTTCGAGCTTTTTAAATAAGGCGTCCGGGTCCCATCCCGGCCATGCTTGCAGCAGCCGGTGCGTCGGCATCAGCATCAGTCCCGGATCGTGAAAGGCAACAAGCGCCGTCAGCACAAAATCGGAACCGGCCTCCTCATCCCGCTCGGCTCCGGGCATTTCTTTCATCCTGCGCGCATATTCGAGCGCCGTCGTATAGCGGTGATGCCCGTCGGCGATGTATATTTTTTCCTGCCGGACCGCGTCCCTGATTTTTCTTATATCCGCATCGGCATCGATCTTCCAGACCCGGTGGCGCACGGCCTCACCGTCCTCGGCATCATAAAGCGGAGCCGCGGCCGCTCTCTGCCGTTCCCAGACGGGCGTCAACCGGCGCTGTGCGCCTTCATACAGACCGAAGATCGGAGAAAAATTTGTTCCCGTTGCTTTAAGGAGCTTCATGCGGTCTTCGCGCGGTTTTGCGAGCGTCTTTTCATGCGGAATCACGATCCCCTTTTCAAAGGGCTCAAGCTTCATGCGTCCGAAAAGGGCCGTGCGTTCTTTCATTTGCCCCGATGTTTTATCGCGGTAATTTTGTACGTAAAGATAAAACGCGGGGCCGGCCTCCTGGATCAGCACCCCTTCCTGCCTCCAGGCATTCCAGTGCCCGAGGGCGCGGGTATAGCGGTTTCCCGTTTCGGAGTCATCGGGCCGGATTTTGTTAAGGATCAAACGGATGCAGTTATACGGCGATGCCTCGTAGAATTTTCCCTGCGCGGCTTCGGAAATGACATCATACGGCGGCGCGATCACGTCTTGGATGTTCACCTTCCCGGGGTTGTAGCGCCAAGCGCGGAGAGGGCGGAAATCGGTCATAAGGGCGGTGCCGGAATTTTCTTTAAGTGTAAGCATTAAAAAACGATCGTTTGTTGTTGTTTGGACCGCTGCGGCGGAAAAAAACAGAGGGACAGCCGACGGATCAATGCGGGCATAGTAGCACAAGTGTTTTTCTTTGACAAGGCAGAGCGGGCATAATAAGATTCCGTCCGTGCCGCCGTTCCGGCACGGGCACGCTTTCATTACGGAATCAGTCAGCTGTCCCGGGAAACGCGCGGGACCGGCAAAAAAAGCCGCGGCGGTTTTGTTTCCGGGATTTCAAGGACCCATGAAAAAACTTCACCATTGCGTACGTTATTTTATCGTTTTAGGGATCATAAGTTTCGTGGGGCATGTCCTCGGCTGGAATTCGCGCGTGTTTCTTTCCCTTTGCGGACCGGCCATTTACGCCGCAGCCCTCGTCAAAAAGCTCATAGCGCTCGTTTTTAAAACACTTTCATGGACCGAGACGATTTATTTATACGCACTCCTGTTTCCCGCCGTTATCATTTATTTCGCCTTCGCCGGGTATCTGATCAAGGAACTTTGGAATGAGCGCGGTTTTGTCCGCCTGCTCAGCCTGCTGGTTCTGATCCTCTTTTTGATTTTCATCCATCTCTACACCGGCCATATCCTGACGGGATATTTTCTTCCCGCGCTCTGAACCGATATTTTTCAAAAACCGCCCTTATTTCACCGCAGCGCCGTCCGAAATTCTCCGGTCCGGGGTCAAAACCGCAAACTCGTCCCCCAGCGATGCCGCCAGCAGCATTCCCTGCGACTCCACTCCGCGCAGTACCACCGGCTCAAGGTTGTTGACGACCACGATTTGCTTGCCTTTTAATTCATCAATGCCGTAATGCAGCCGGATGCCCGCCACGATTTGCTTGCGCTCCTCTCCGACTTTAATTTTAAGCACATAGAGGCGGTCCGCATTCGGATGGGGTGCCGCGTCCTCGATTTCCGCAATTCTTAGTTCCGCTTTCTTAAATTCCTCAAGTGTGATCATGCCCTTCTCCTTTTTGATGATGGCCTGCGGATTTCCGTCCCACGCCGTGCTGTAAAGACGGACAGATTAGCAAAAAAACCGTGCCGATGAAATAAAGGAATAGGCGCGGGGCGCCTACCATTTGATGTTGATGCCGTTGTTTTTCATTCCCGCACGTATTTTCCGCCAAAGGCGCCTGCCTGCTGCAGGCAGGGATCAGCCTCAGGCTGAGGCGGGCAGCCACAGTTCAAAGATCTCCGATAAAACCATTCGGATGACAAGAGGCAACAACGGCATCAAATGGTAGGCGTCCATAGGGGCGGACCACTGGCCTTTTGTTTATATTATCGGACGCATCGATCACATCTTATTCCTATCAAACAAGTTGCAGCTCAGGGTTTTTAATTTGAATTTGACTCACAGAATGTTATAATGGCGCGTCTTTAAAGGCCGCATCTTTTGCTGATGCCGTCCACGAAAAAACGGACGGCATTGTTTTTAATCACATCGCCATCATTGCTTCTATTAGGAGGATTAAAATGGGAAAGATCAAAGTTGCAATCGCCGGGGTCGGAAATTGCGCCGCGTCGCTGATTCAGGGCATTGAGTATTACGATTCCGGAACGAACGGAAACAAACGCGATGAACACCTCGGGTTGATGAATTATGACATGGGCGGGTACCATCCCGAAGACATTGAAGTCGTGGCCGCCTTTGATATCGACAAGCGCAAGGTCGGCGAAAGATTTGACGCCGCCCTCAACGCCAAACCGAATTGCGTCCTTCCCCTTTACACCGACATCCGCAAAAGCAAGGTCAAGGTCGAAATGGGCCCCGTGCTCGACGGGTATTCGGAACATATGAAAGATTATGCCGATGACCGCACCTTTATCATTGCCAACCGCAAACCGTGCAACGTCGAGAAAGTCCTTAAAAGCTCCGGTGCGGAAATCCTTTTGAATTATCTGCCGGTCGGCTCGCAAAAAGCGACCGAATTTTATGCCGAAGCGTGCCTCAAGACAGGCGTCAGCTTTATCAACTGCATGCCGGTTTTCATTGTCTCCCATCCGGAATGGGCCAAGCGTTTTGAAGAAAAGCGCATCCCGGTCATCGGGGACGACATCAAGGCGCAGATCGGCGCCACCATCACCCACCGGACGCTGACCAAGCTTTTCATGGACCGCGGCGTTAAAATCGACCGTACCTACCAGCTGAACACCGGCGGGAACACGGACTTCCTTAATATGCTCAACCGCACCCGCCTGGCTTCAAAGAAGATTTCGAAGACCGCCGCCGTGCAGAGCCTGCTCGACGTTCCGCTTACGGAAGACAATATCCACATCGGCCCTTCCGACTATGTTCCCTGGCAAAATGACAACAAAGTCTGTTATCTGCGCATGGAAGGCCGCGGCTTTGCGGGATTTCCCGTCAGCCTGGAAATGCGTTTGTCGGTAGAAGATTCTCCTAACAGCGCCGGCTGCGCCATCGACGCGATCCGCGCCTGCCGGCTGGCCCGGGACCGCCGTATCGGGGGCCCGCTGATTTCGATTTCAGCCTATACCATGAAGCATCCTCCGAAACAAATCCCGGACACGGATGCGCGGGAACTTGTAAAAAAATTCATCCAGGGCACCTGCCCCCGCTAACCCGGTTTTTAGTCCGTCAGCCGGAGATCGGATCTTTCCGTTATGCTGAGAAAAAATGTTTACCCGTTAGTCGAACCCCTTGTCCTGAAAATCGTCCGTCAATTAAACGACCAAGGCATTTCCCCAAACCAGCTGACGCTCGGCGGCCTCGCTTTGACTTTTCTGGCCGGCTGGATTTTTGCGGCGGGCCAGCTTTTCATCGGCGGCCTGTTTCTGATTCTGGCTTCTCTCGGCGACATGCTGGACGGCCCCCTTGCGCGGGAAACCAAAAAGGTCACAAAGTTCGGGGCCTTTCTGGATTCTACGGTCGACCGTTACGCGGATTTTTTTATTTTCGTGGGCCTGGCCATTCATTATGTGCGCCATACGGGGACCGGCTGGTTCCTGGTGGTCATGGGAATTCTCATGGGGTCCTTTGTCACGAGTTACGCCAAGGCACGCGCCGAAAATCTCATTAAGGACTGCTCGGTGGGTTATTTCGGCCGGGCGGAACGCATCGTGCTCGTCGCATTGGGCGCCCTCATCCCGTTTTTGATGCCTTTTCTTCTCTGGGTCCTCTTGATCGGCACAAATGCCACCGCCATCCAGCGGATCCTTTATACGCGGAACGCTTTGCTGCTCCCGGATCAGCCCGGCATCTCCCGCCCGGCCCAGCAGGATCATGAAAAAAGAACCCTCTAGTGCATCTCGTCCGGATTGAAATGCCGGGTGGTTCATTTCACAATCACACTGTACTTGTCATCTTTAAAAAAGGGATTCCTGATCTTAAATGAAACAAGAGACTCGCCGGAAATCCGGAAAACAAACCATTCTTTGGTGGGTCCTCTGGATCACCGCCACAATCGTCTCTTTTTTTATTGCGGTCTGGTTCTGGACGCCCGTCATCGCTTCCCGCTTCGGCTCGATCCATCAATCAAGGACCGCGGTCATCTGGGTTGCCGCCGTATTCGGCACATGGCTTCTTTTCCTGGTGCCGCTGATCATCATGATGTATGCAAAGGTGGACAAGGTTTATGAAGACGCCCGCATCGCGCGCGAAAAACGCGAACAGCAGTTTCGCTCGCTCGCCGTTGAGCGTGCCCGGCGTGCACTTCCCGCGTCCGTGGCCGAAAAAATCCGCCGCTGGCCTGAAACGATCGACGGCGGCCACCTCGTCAACCTGCAGT
>MHFC01000111.1:5353-6518 GCA_001804025.1 Omnitrophica bacterium GWA2_52_8
AAAAACAATAATTTCTTCCCGCTTAACCCGGTAAACCACGCGATAATCATTAAAGACTTTGAGTTTTCGGTATTGCTTCAACGGCCCGAGCAGAGGCTCGCCCGCCTTTTCCGGTTCATAGGTCAGCAGGTCAATACACTTCTTTTTGATTTTTTCCTTTGTAACCGGATCGAATCGTTTGCTGTCTTCGTGAATGACTGCAGGGTGAAGTTTGATCTTATATCGAGGTTTTTCCACGGAATGGATGACTCCGAAAACTTAGCTTACCATTCTTCAATATCGACAAAATCTTTTTGGGAAGCTTTCTTATCCCTTTCCAACGCAGTCATTCCCAGTGTGTACTCTTCAATCCTATCAAGCAATTCCTCAAGAACTGAATACTGCTGATAGGAAAGCATTACCGCAACCGGTTTGTTGTGCTTTTGAAGAATAACCTTGTTCTTGGAAAGTTGTTTCAAGATTTCTTCAGATTTTGTTCTCAGTTCGCTTAAAGCCGCAATACTTGATCTCTCATTAATGGTAATCATGGTTTGCTCTCCCGGAGCTTATGTTATTTCTTGGCTTTCTAGCCTTAACACAAAGATACTCGACAGGCAATGAATTGTCAATATTTTGTAACAAACATTGTAATAAATTTTAGACTATTTACATGAGTACCAGAGGGTAATCCCTTAGCGGGAGGGGAGCCGTAGAGAGGCAAAGTACCAGAGGAGGCGTTACCAATAGTGACAGCCTGGCTGATTAATTCAGCCCGACACTATTAGGGCCGCCTCCTTTTTTACTCTCCTTTTTTACTTTTTTATTTCTTTTTCATGCGGGTTCGTTTATCTTTCTCGTCATCCGGCGTTTCAGCCGTTGTAAGAGAATGATTGCCAAACCCCGGTGACCAAGGCAACCGGAACCAGGAAACGGGCCTTGTCACCTGATCCGAAACCTGCGTAATCATTTGCACATCCCGAGCATTTAGCTGAATCGTAAAAATACCCGGAATGCCGGCTTGACCGGTGATAACCAGACCGCCGCCCACATTGGCTCCAAACTTGTTAACAGGAAAAACAGGAGGTTGGATGAAGACAAGTCCGTTTTTAACAACAATCTGAATCGTGCGCATAATGTCAGGCTGCCTGCAGCCCGGAAAACACGCGGGGTGTTCCGAAATTTTCAA
>MHFC01000111.1:6565-7412 GCA_001804025.1 Omnitrophica bacterium GWA2_52_8
GGCTTGGGCTCAGCTAACTGCACAATAACTTTGCCCGCGGCATTCCGGAAAGTTTTGTATTCTGTTTCACCCTGCTTGAAATAGGCAACCCCTCTCTCGGTCCGGGACACAACAATTTTAGCCATTTTGCTCAATTGAATTGCCGGCGTAATCATGTGCCGCGGACAATTCTGACCCTCCGGGCAAACAGCCATGGCTTCATAAAGTAACTGTCCGTCCACACGCTTAATTTTGTGATACCGGGCATCAATTGATTGATTGACAACCACAGCATGTTTATCAAGGGTGAATTCAAGCCCTTTTAAATGCCCCGCAATCTGACCTTCATAAGCGTTTGAACGAATCGCGACACGATAATTACCGCGAGCATCGCGTGTTAGATTAATCTCGAACCCAGGACCCATGAGCCTTCTGAGATCCTCCACAAAAGTTCGCACAGGAGAAGGTACCGGCGCATATGTAAGATAAAGACCGTCGACAACCTCAGGCGTAAAAACGGCCGCGTCAAAAACATCCAGGACATCTTGGACCCGTTCCGGATCCACACGTTCCAAAGTCGTTAACACATCCCCCGTAAACCCGAATAAATACCGCATGACAATCATTCCGTCGACGGAAGGCTGCGCCGCACCATCACCGTTTACATCATAGGCCCCTTGTGCAACTGCGCTGCCAAGAAACGCCTCAATCTCATCAGCGCTAATCCTCGCTGCATTGTCCGGCAATATAAGACCTTCTACCAAGGCAGGTCCGCGAAGGTTTGCTAAATACCGCATAATCAATATTCCGTCCGTCAGCGCATCGGCAGATCCATTACCATCTATGTCCAGCAAACCCATTTGACGCA
>MHFC01000112.1:0-690 GCA_001804025.1 Omnitrophica bacterium GWA2_52_8
TTGCACCACAGCCTCCGCGAGGGCATTTCTCATTGGTGATGAGAAATGCGGGCTCGCGCCTCGTCCGGATAGAAATAACGGGTTGTTCCTTTTAATCGCACAGTGCCGCGTACCCGTCAAAGCACGGTTGGCCCGGCATCAGGCTTCCGCCGCAACCGCTACAAGTCCTTGAGGTACTTGTCGATTTTTGTGACAAGTTCGCCGCTTTCGCGGTAGGTCAGCACATCTTTGACCGTTTTCATCGCATCCATAGCGAGCCCTTCTTTGCAAAACGCGATGAACGGTATCACTTGCGTAAGAGGCTGCTTCTTTAACTTCTGATAGATTTCAGGCGTATCGAGCCGGGCCGAATCCTCGAAATATTGACTGAAGATGATATCCGGTTTGACCGTCGCCGCTTTTGTCACAACTTCATTCTCGTCAAGCGCCACATAAACCCGATGACCGATGTTCGTCAGGTGCTGGACAGCCTTGTCCATTGCATATTCATCAACGCCGACCAGCATGACATGTTTCCCTGCCGTTACTTTTGTTGGCACAGGGGCAGGTGACTTATCAGAAGATGCGGATCCCGCGGGTGCCGCGATCACCACGTCGCCGGCGCCGATCAATTTCTGCACGGCTTGTAACAGTTTTTTGGGATCAAACGGCTTGTCAAGGAATGCATCCACATCCCCGCTTTGAAAAAAA
>MHFC01000112.1:749-2946 GCA_001804025.1 Omnitrophica bacterium GWA2_52_8
CTTGCGCCGGATTTCATCAACGAACTGGAGGCCCGTAAGCTGCGGCATGAGAATATCGGTAATAATCAGGTCGGGATTTTCGGCCTTGGTCCGCTCAAGGCCGTCGCAGCCGTTATAAGCCACAAGCACTTCGTAACCCGAGACTTCCAGCCCTCTTTGAATGACCTCGGCTTGATCCGCCGCATCTTCAATGACTAAAATTTTTTTTGCCACCGCAACCGCCGATCAGTTTACCGGGTTGGAACTCAACGTCCACCAGATGAAATTTAACATACTCTTTTCAAAGTAGCAACAAACCGATCAAAATAAATCGTCACGATGCCGTCAATAATTTGCGGATGCCCGCGCAGTATTCAAGACTTTTGAGGGTACGCCAACTCACCGGGAAATCCTTGCATTGCGCCGGTTTGACGGCATGAATGGAGCAGCCTTTGTCATTCCAGAAAATGCAGGCGCCGTCAACTGCTTGTTTCAAAACCAGTCTTTGCCTGTCCTGGAGCTGACAATAAGATTCGGCAAAAGCATACTCATCCATCCCCAGAAAACGGGCGATCGCATCGGCCTCTCCCGGCTTCAGATAAACGAACCCCGGCTGTTTGCAGCATTCATTGCATCGGAGGCATGAAAAAGATTCAAGTTTTGACTCCAGCCCGTCAAATGTCGGATTCACGACTTTCCTGAGATGTCTTGTTTTAACGGGCCAGCAACGCCGACGATAAGCCGGGGTGAACAAAACCGTTTTCGTCGACCACCGAAAGTTCCGGAAGCGGTATCAGGAACCGGCTGCCTCGTTCAGTAAGATACCGATTTTTCACTACAATTTCTTTTGCAAAATTCCAGGCAAAAATTAAAACGTAGTCTGCCGGGTGAGATTGCAAATATTGGCTCGAGACAATGGGGATCTTAGCTCCCGGCATTAAATACCCCTGTTTGAGAGGGTTGTCATCAACGACAAAATCAATTTGGTGCGACGTCAGGCCGCAAAAATTGACGATAGTCGTTGCTTTTGCAGGCGCACCGTATCCGGCAATCGTTTTCCCCTGCTCTTTGATTTTCCGGACCGCCGCATTCAGGTCGGTCTTAACCTTCATCACGCGCCGGGAAAACTCGCGATAAGGCTGCTCGGTCAAAAGACCCGCCTCCTTTTCTTGCTGTAAATATTGCCCGACCTCCGGAGATATTTTGCGGCTTCCTCCCGCGCGTTGGGCAAATACACGTAACGAGCCCCCGTGAGAATCTACGGAGCGGATCTTAAATATTTCGAGACCGTATTGCCGGAACAAATATTGCAGCGAATGGACGGCAATATAGGACAAATGTTCGTGATAAATCATATCAAAAAGTAATTGATCCAGCATGACACGAAGGTAAGGAAATTCGATCACAAACAAGCCGTCGGGACGCAGCAAATCTTTGACATTGCGGCAAACCGCGTGAACATCATCAATGTGAGCAAACACATTGTTCGCACTGACGGCATCCGCCTGTCCGTACCGCGCAATAATCCCGCGGACGGCCTGCGCGTCAAAATAACGGTTGATCGTTTCCCTGCCGTTCCGGTTCGCTTCTTCGGCGAGGTTCTTGGCCGGATCCACGCCGACGGCACGCAAGCCATGCCGTTGATAAGCGGCAAGCAGCAGGCCGTCATTACTTCCGATATCCACCGCAAGCGCTTCCTCTCTCTTGCGGACATCCAGGCTGACTTCCTCGGCATAGGCGGCAAAATGATCTTGAAATGTCTTGGTCGTAGAGCTCACGTAAAGATAATGGGAAAACAAAAGATCGGGCGGCACCACATGGGCAAGCTGAACAAGTCCGCTCTCGGGGCAACGAGTCAATTGCAGCGGACAGAAAAATTCCGGCTCATGGGCCTTGCCTTTGGCAACGAGAGAGTTGGCAAGCGGCGACAATCCTAAATCCAGAAAAGGTTCGGGAAGGATTTTTCCGCTGTACCGGCATGTCTTCTTTTTAAACTTCTGAAAGCTATCTGTCATAAAAAGTTCCTTAGGCGTTAACCGGAGGGATAACGGAAGCAATCCGGCCGTGACGAATCATAATTTCACTGCCCGAAGTCAGCGGAAACCGCCCATCCACAACGTCTTTGATCACGCGCGCGACAAACTCCGGAGACTGCTGCCGCTGTGCGTCCCGTTGCCCGAAAATGGCGGCCCGCATGGCCGTATTCATGCCGCCCGGA
>MHFC01000112.1:2994-4141 GCA_001804025.1 Omnitrophica bacterium GWA2_52_8
GCCTGAGAAATCGCGCCCACCGCAAACTTGCTGGCCGAATAAACCGCAAGTTTGGGAACTGCCCGCTGTCCCGCCATCGAGGAAATGTTGATTATCCAGCCGCGGTTTTGTTTCTGAAATGCCGGAAGAAAATGCTTGCAGACAAGAAACGTACTCGTGAGATTTTCCTGCAGGGTCTTTTGGAACTCTGCCAGGGCCAATTTTTCAACCGCAACGAGACTTCCGCAATACCCTGCGGCGTGAATCAGGACATCGACCGCCGGAGTCCTGCGCCGGATCCGGGTGGCCAAGCTTCGGACTTCTGCTTCTTGGGTAAGATCGAACTGAAACAACTCGAAATCCGGATTCCCCGCAGCCGCATGCCGCGCCTCTTTCCAATGCTTACGGGTCCGGCTGACTCCAAAAACACGGTCCCCGGCAGCCGAAAACTCCAAAGCAAGGCTCAGGCCCAATCCCCGGCTGGCCCCCGTAATCACAATATGGCGCATAGATTCAGCAGGCATGAAATTGCGTCCTATTCTAGCGGGTTTTCAATTCTGGATTCAGGTACCCCTCGATCACCTGATAGGCGATCGTATCTTGTTCGTATTTTCCCTGTTCGCGCTGGCGGGTCGTCAAAGCAAGAAACACGGAATCTTCCGTGAATTTTTGGGCATGCGCAATGTACGGCGGCGTCTCAACGATATCGCCGGGCTTTACTTTCAGCACCTGCTTTTTTTCGGGAGCGCGGACATCGAGGCAATGACTTTCATAGGCACCGCTGACAAGATAGATATACTGCAGATCTTCTTTATGGTAGTGATTGGCCCGCACGGTCCCTTTTTTGGAGGTAATCAATGCGATGTGTTCGATGCGTCCTTCAAAAATATTGTAAATGTCACCTCGCGGATCCGAAAAAGCCGGGCCGATGTGTCTGATAGATTCCATGCAAAACTCCTTTAGCTTGTCTTTAAGATTAAGAATGCGGATAACGTGACTGGAACCATTTTACCGTCCGGATTAAACCGTTATCCAGGGAATAACGCGGGCGGTATCCCGTTACCTTGGAAATTTTTGAAATGTCGGGACAGCGCCTCTTCGGATCCGAACTGGCATAGACCGCGTGCGGCGGATCAATATGCACAATGTCCACCGGAATCGGCATAGC
>MHFC01000112.1:4159-22197 GCA_001804025.1 Omnitrophica bacterium GWA2_52_8
AAGACCGGGTGTTATGCCCGGCTCCGTGGATCGGCAAAGGCTCCCGGCGCAGAGCATGCTCGATAAAATTCGGCAGCACGCGATAATCATCAGCACGGATGCCCGGGCCGTAAACATTGAAGGGCCGTATCACTTTGACCGGCACATTATAAACCTTCCAAAACACCTGGCACATGGTTTCGCCAAAACGCTTTGATTCATCATAACAAGAGCGCGGCCCGTCCATCGAAACATTTCCAAAATAAGTTTCCGCCGTCGGAACATGACGGTTATCCGGGTCCCCGTAAACTTCGCTGGAACTCATAAAAACAAAACTCTTCACATTTTTCTGCCGGGCCATTTCGAGCATCTGCCTCGTCCCTTGCGTCCCGACGTCCATGGTTTCGATAGGAAACTTCGTATAATAAACGGGTGAAGCAATGCCAGCCGCATGGATAAGGTAATCTACCGGCCCGTCAAGCTCCATCGGGCGCACGACATCGTGGCGCACAAAACGCAGGTCGTCATCCGTGATGATCCGCTGCTCATACCCGGTCACAAAGTTATCGACAAGCACGGCCTTCATTTTCCGCTTTAGAACTTCCTGATTCAAATATTTAAAAAGCAGAACCATATACCGGCCCAGAAAACCGAAGGCCCCTGTAACCAGAAAGGTTTTGCCCTCAAAAAAAGAATGATACGGTTTTAAAAAGCGTGCAAGGTTACGGATGTCTTCAGATATCACTTCGGAAGTGATCAGTTCGGAAGCAGCGCTTCGAGCTGCCGGCGCAGGGAGTTTCGTCGCCTCGAGGGTCTCATGCGAGACCTCGTTCGAAATTCGTTTTTTCGGGCTATACTTCCGGCCGGAAAACTTGCCAGATTCTTCTCCCGCTTCTTGGGACAATCCGCTCTGGATATACGTCTTGATGAGCTGCTGATAACCCATGTCGCCTTTATGCTTCGCCATACCGCGCAAATCATCGATCATATTCTCGGGAATACGGATCGAAATCAACTTGCTGTCCAGTTTCTTGGCAGCCAAAACACCCGGTTCTGATTGAATTTCCTTATGCTTCATAGCAGATGCGGGCTTGTTCGCCTTAGCGGCCACCGTTTTTTTTGCCATGCGATCCCCCTAAGTGTATATACATCATTTTCGAATTTCCAGCATTTGTATATACATCTTGCCGGATTGTCAAGAATTTTTTTCGGCTTTACTGTAGGATTCATGGCCCGCGACAAAGATTGCGGCCGCATGGGCCAAAAAAAATGCCGCCATGGCGTCCGAAGGCCAATGCTTTTCAAGCTGGATACGGGATAGTGCCGTAAACGCAGGAAGAATCAAAAGAAACCATAAATAAATACGCGCAGGAAATTTTATCATCAGATAGAACACCGCGGCCGCAACGATCGTGACATCTCCGGATGGGAAACTCTGAAACATGCCATCGTCTCCGAACACCCCTTGCCGGAAATTCAAAAATGAAGACGGCCCCAGTTCCGCAAGCGGCCGTGCTCGGGTAGACAATAACTTTAGAACCCCGGAAAATAAACCCGCGAGCAGGCAGGAGAAAACCACATGCGCCACAGCCTTTCTTCCGGAACCGAATTTGAGAGCGGTAAAAAGATAATAAATGAGCAGGAAATAAATAAGCAGATACTTGTCTCCAAGATGCGCCCCGAGACGGATCCAGAATTCCGGAGTTTCATAACTAAGCAGCTGAAAAAAATCGACCCAGTACCGGTCTCCGTAAATACAAGCGGCTAAAACTCCCGCGACACAAAGCACCGGGAGCGTCTGCCGCCGGATATCTTTTGTGACCATCCAAGCATAGGCGACGAGCCCCTTAAACGACCCTCTCCGCCATTCAAGCGCCATCATGACCACGATAAGAAGCGAAAGGATTTTTTTATGATGAATGAGCACCAAAACGTAATCGATCCATGATTCCATCGGCGGATTATACGATAGAACAAGCTGCTGTGCCCCGTTTTCTTTTTAATTAGTGTGATTTTTTTAAAAATCATGTTAAACTTCGCATGTCTATTCACCCAATCGCTATAAAATGCCGACACTGCCTATACCTCAATCTTCTATCGGTAAAAAAGCCGTCATGGCCGTTACAGGCCTGATGATGTTCGGGTTTATTTTGGGACACCTCGCCGGCAATTTACTCATCTACGCAGGCCCGGATACTTTTAATGCTTATGCCAAAAAGCTGCAGAGCCTTGGCGAGTTCCTCTGGGTCGCACGTTGCATTCTTTTAACAGCACTTCTGTTCCATGTGCTTTCTGCAATCCAACTGACATTTGAAAACCGCAAGGCACGCCCCATCGGATACCGCCGGTATGACCCCGAAGTCACGACTTATGCCGCACGAACCATGATGCTCTCGGGTATTATTTTGACGGCGTTTATTGTTTATCATCTGCTTCATTTCACGTTCCGTCTGACGCATCCAGAAGTTTCAAACCTTCATGACGCCCGCGGCAATCATCATGTGTACGCGATGGTGGTGCAAAGCTTCCGCCAATGGCCCGTGGCGGTTGCCTATATTGCGGCCATGGTCCCGCTGTGTCTGCATCTGAGCCACGGGATTTCAAGCGCCTTCCAGTCCTTGGGCCTTCAAAACAACCGCCTTCTCCCCGTTTTCAAAAATGCGGCCCGCGGCATTGCGCTTCTGATCTTTGTCGGCTACGCCTCCATCCCCGCCGCATGCCTGAGCGGTTTGATTCAATACACCGCGGGAAGGACTCCATGAAACTTGATGCGAGAATTCCCGACGGACCGCTTGCAGAAAAATGGGACCGCCGGCGAAACGAGCTGAAACTTGTCAATCCGGCCAATAAACGCAAATACAAAATTATTGTGGTCGGCACGGGTCTCGCAGGTGCGTCAGCATCCGCCAGCCTCGCGGAACTCGGCTATCAAGTCGACACGTTCTGCTATCAGGACAGTGCGCGCCGGGCACACAGCATTGCCGCTCAAGGCGGGATTAATGCGGCGAAGAATTATCCCAACGACGGCGACAGCATCTATCGCCTTTTTTATGACACAATCAAAGGCGGTGATTTCAGGGCCCGTGAAGCCAATGTCTACCGCCTCGCCCAAATCAGCAACACCATCATCGATCAGTGCGTCGCACAAGGAGTGCCTTTTGCGCGTGAATACAGCGGCTATCTGGCCAACCGGTCTTTTGGCGGCGCTCAGGTTTCGCGGACATTTTACGCGCGCGGACAGACCGGACAGCAGCTTTTATTAGGCGCTTACCAGGCTCTCATGCGGCAAGTTCATGCCAAAAAAATCAATTTGTATACGCGCAGTGAGATGCTGGATCTGGTCGTTATTGCGGGAGAAGCCAAAGGCATTCTCATCCGGGATCTCATTACGGGAAAAATCACCTCGCATGCGGCGGATGCAGTCGTTTTAGCCACAGGGGGTTATGCCAACGTTTATTATCTTTCCACCAATGCCAAAGGCTGTAACGTCACCGCGACATTCCGCGCTTACCGCAAGGGGGCATTGTTTGCGAATCCTTGTTACACGCAAATCCATCCGACGTGCATCCCGGTTTCCGGCGATTACCAATCCAAACTGACCTTGATGTCGGAGTCCCTGCGCAATGACGGGCGCATCTGGGTCCCGAAACAGAAGGCCGACAAACGAGCACCGCAGGACATTCCCGAGGCTGAGCGAGATTACTTTCTCGAACGCAAATATCCGAGTTTCGGGAATCTGGCGCCGCGCGACATTGCCTCGCGCAGCGCAAAAGAAGTCTGCGATGATGGCCGCGGTGTCGGCGAAGGGGGTTTTGGGGTTTACCTTGATTTTGCAGATGCGGCCAAACGTTTGGGCAAGCCGGCTATTGCGGAACGCTACGGCAACTTGTTTCATATGTATGAAAAAATCACCGGGGAAAATCCATACGCGCGTCCGATGCGCATCTATCCTGCGCCGCATTACACCATGGGCGGCTTATGGGTCGACTACCATTTAATGAGTAACATTCCGGGTCTTTTTGTCATCGGAGAAGCCAATTTCTCGGACCATGGCGCCAACAGGCTCGGCGCCAGCGCGCTCATGCAGGGACTGGCCGACGGTTACTTCATTCTCCCCTATACGCTGGGAGATTATTTAGCACAAACCAAACCCGGTCTTTACAAAACCGGCCATGAGGAGTTCAAAAAAAGCGAAACCGCCGTCAGCTCACAAACCCGCCGCTTTATTGAAATGCGCGGAAAACGGACGGTTGATGATTTTCATCGCGAACTCGGAAAATTAATGTGGGACCTCTGCGGCATGTCACGCAGCGACAAAAGCCTGCGGGAAGCCCTGCAGCGCCTACCGAAGATTCGCGAGGAATTTTATCGGAACCTCAAAGTTCTCGGAACGGGAGAAGAACTCAACCAGTCGCTTGAAAAGGCCGGCCGGGTGGCGGACTTTTTTGATTTTGCCGAACTTCTCTGCCATGACGCACTGCATCGTTCCGAGTCCTGCGGCGGGCATTTCCGTATCGAAAGCCAGACACCCGACGGCGAGGCCCAGCGGGACGACAAACAATTCTCCTATGTTGCGGCTTGGCAGCATACGCAGCCCGGGCAAATGCCGCTGCTCCATAAAGAACCCCTCACATTCGAAAATATCAAGCTTGTACAAAGGAGTTACAAGTAAATGAAGCTCAAACTTCGTATCTGGCGTCAAAAAAATGCACAATCCCAAGGGCGGTTTGAAACCTATACAGCGGAAAATGTAAACCCGCATATGTCGTTTCTTGAAATGCTGGATGTGGTCAACGAAGACCTTCTTGGCAAAGGCATTGATCCGATCGCCTTCGACCATGACTGCCGGGAAGGTATCTGCGGCGCATGCTCCCTGATGATTAACGGCGAGGCACACGGGCCGGGGCGGGGCGTCACGGCTTGCCAGCTTCACATGCGTGTTTTTAAAGAGGGGGATGAAATTACGGTCGAACCCTGGCGGGCCAGACCGTTTCCGGTTGTCCGGGATCTCGTCGTCGACCGCAGCTCCTTTGACCGGATCATTCAAGCAGGAGGCTATATCTCCGCAAGTACCGGGGGCGTTCCCGATGCCAACGCGATCCCGATAGGCAAACCGTTTGCCGATAAAGCCATGGATGCTGCCGCCTGCATTGGGTGCGGCGCCTGTGTCGCAGCGTGCCCGAATGCCTCAGCTATGCTCTTCGTCGCTGCAAAAGTCTCACACCTGGCCCTGCTTCCCCAGGGCCGTATCGAAGCCAAACCGCGCGTATCCGCAATGATTCAATCCATGGACAACGAGGGGTTTGGAAACTGCACCAACCATTTCGAATGCGAAGCTGCGTGTCCGAAAGAAATCAATGCCGATTTTATTGCCCGCATGAACCGTGAATATCTCCAGACCAAGATTTGCCCGGAAGTCTCTTAATCGAAAAACAGTTTTGAGTTAAAGTGCGAACTAGGATCCGCTATGCTGCGGCGGGGCCGATGCGCTGCTTTCGGACACGGCCGGTTTTACGGAAGGTTTTTGGTAGAACCGAAGTTGTCGGCCATCTACAAGATCCGCACCGATAGAACCTTTGAGGCGTTTCAGAAACGCGCTTGATTTCGCAAGCTCGAGCCGGTCATTAGCCTTTCTCATACGGGCCGGAAGCGCCAATCTTTCACAGGCCTCATGATTCCCCGGTTTGGAAATAAAATTATTCAAATAACCGACATGCATTTCCCACAACCCGATATCGACGGCCTGTTTCGCCAGAAGCCTCTCTTTATACCACTCTGAATTGAGCAGATAATCGCGCGTAAACATTTTCCGGATTTCGGGACTGGTCAGGTCCTTGCCCTCATATTCGCCGGATGACATGATGTGAAGCAGCGCTTTGAGCGGAGGGCATGCCGCGCGAATGCTCCCGTCCTGAAAATAGTTTTTCGCCACGCGCTCCTGAGCTTCAACGATATTGTCAATGCCGTCCACAAAAGTTTCCAGGTCCTGTAACTCCGGTTTCAGCATGTCTTCGTTAAACACAGTATTAGGATTGTTGAAAATCCGGCCGAGAAACGAGTGGACAAATTTAATCGTGATCCGGAACCCCAGCCGGCTCGCCAGAGCCTTGCGCCCTTTGTAGTCAAAATCCGCAAGCTTCTCCAGATATTTTTCGCGGATTAAATATTTGGGATCGCGCTCATGAATGGACATGCGCGACCAGATTTCCGGCATCAATAAACTCAGATCATGGTCCACACGGATATAAGGCCCCACATATCCCGCGGCGGATGTAAATCCGTCATAACCGGACAGGATATAAGATACCAGCGCATTATTAAGATCGGTGGTCGGCCACAGCGCATTAAACGGCCCTTTGGTCAGGGCCCCTTCGGAGCCGGCCCCCGTTGTGGAGGGCGATTTCCCCGTCAGACTGCAGACAAAGTCCATAAACAGCTCGGGAAGCTCCTGATAATGAATCGGATTATAAACAGCAAGCGGACGCATTCCCGACTCAGGATCGGGGGGATTGTTGCGACGGCCCGCCAAAACTGCATTCACGACTGGATATATCTTCTCTTCGAGCGGGATGCGCCTAAAAAAACGCGTGCTGATTTCGCACAGGTACTGGAACCGCTCATCTACCAGATCCGGACGGTTTTGCAAATAGCGCGGGTTTTTGCACCGCTGACCGTTGATAAGCCGCGGATGGGACGGCACCACGATAAACCCTTCCTTGCCCGCTTCTACAAATTTCCGGATAAACTTTCTCACCGGTTCCGTATAAAGGTCGAATCCAATGGCATCCTGCATTAACTCTTTTGCGGACAGAAGCGTCAAGGGCTCATAGTTCGAAACAAAACTATTCAGACTCACCAGATCCGCTTCCGCCTGTTTGTCATACCCGCGGTTAATCGCATCATCCGGGCGCTGAAACAAACGGTATTCGCAGTTATGAACAATCTTGAGGCTAAGATTGTGATACTCGGCCACATGGTACGGCACATATTCTTTCGGAACCACGACCGAAACGGAAATATCGTCTTCAACCTGAAGCTTTGCGGCAGGGTTAAAGTCCTGGCGCAATTTATAGGTCCTCCACGATCCGTCTTTTGCCCAGCCGACACGCAGATAGTTGGCTACGAGTTTCCGGTCTTCATATTTAAGTTCGTATCCGGGATACCCGTTGATGATATCGACGCTGAAATGTTCCCGCCAATTCTCACCCCACTCGGGCCGGTAGTACCGCTTCACGACGAAAATAATTTCGCGGATGTGGTGCGGGATGCTTTCAAGCCACCGGTTATAAACTTCCGTATATTCACTCGACGGCGTCAGCAGTTTAATCACCGAACCCAGCGACCGCTTAGGGCTTAAAACCGGCCGGCTGTCGCGCTTATCCTTGAATTTGCGCTTAAAGCGGTCTCCGAAATTCCGGTTCAGGATTTCCGCGACAATATTCATGTCCCGGTGGAAGTCTGAGACAAAAATCGACCCTTGAAATACGGAATAAGCAATGGACTTCGAAATTTCTGATTTTCCGCCGCCGGACACCGTACAGGGTTTATGGCACAGGATTCCTTCGGCAACCGTCCCAATCAAACGCCAGTAAGGACCCCCCGACTGCTTTTCCATATGAATGCGGTAACCCGACGGCAGCACGTAGGTATTAAGCGGCGAAAGCCTGATTTTTTGCTCACTGCGTTCGAACGTCCAGCTTACCGTTTGTTCTTTAAGATTAAACTTTGTATTCTCGGGCACATAGAAGATATTCGGATATTTTTTATCGATCGCATAACGCTCGGGCCGGATGTCCATCATCGAACCGTACATATTGATCAAATCTTCGAATTTATGCGCATAAAGTGGGCCAAGGCTCTCGGCGTAATACTCTTCTCCCAAATCATAACTCGGGTACGCAATTGCGCCTCCCGAATGCTCTTCTTCGCAAAGGCCGAACAAATTGGCCGACATACTGATTTGAGTTTTAACTTCTTTTTTGCAGTAGCCGAAATAATTGTCGGCAATCAACGTCACCATGACACCGCGGGCATCCCGGGCCGTGACCTTAAAGGCATTTCCGGAATTATAAAGCTCGCTTTCATCCCGCCAGCACATCCCGTCATGCCTTTGCCGCTCGGAAGCATCCTCCCAATGCGGAAGTCCGACCGATTTTTTCGTCAATTGCGTGAGATGCGGGGACAGAATGACGCACCCCGTGTGACCGGTCCAGTGCTCGACATCCAATCCGGCATCATTTTCGGGAAGAAACGGGTCGCCGGCATTTCCGAAAATAGACTCCACAAAATCCAGATTGCTGACCAGGCTTCCGGGAGCAAAAAAACGGATCTCCATCGATTTTTCACGGATATAGCCTTTTACCGTCGGGCAAACTACAGGGCGAAGCAGCAAAGACACGAAGGTTTCTGCCGTCTTCTTCTGAACGGCCGTAAAGGGAAGCGTGAGCGCTTGCTGCGGCGGATGTAACGCATGCCAGAGCAGTTTGGCGAAAACCGATTTTGGCACCGTCAGCTTATCTTCCGCAATGGGCAGACCGCCTTCGGCAATATGAAACGCCCCTTTTGTTGTCCGCCTGTCGTTTTTGGGGTTATGCAGCACGCCTTGCTCAACGCGGTAGGAGCTTACCAAATCAGAATGATATTCATCTTTATCAACAGGCAAGGAAAGTTCGCGGGCAATTCCGTACATATCAAGCACGAAGGTGCGCGTCGGAAGTTTGATGGATTCGTTCAGCGGTATGTCTTTGAGATAAGAGTCGAGAAAGTCCTGAATGCGCCGGTCAGCGGGACAATAGTAATCGGAGAGCAGCCTGTTTTTTTCCTGATAGTTCCGCAATAGCGGCTCCGCCATGCGGATAAACTCACCCTCTCTTTCAATCCCAACCGACTGAAATCCCATCGAAGCCAGTTTAAGATTGATATATTGGGTCAGTTTTTTCCGTGTCGCATGCCAGTCTTTATCCGAGTAGGAACCGATTTCTTTTTTGGTGCTCATCACCGCGCTGCCTCATTTATCATCACCACGAGTCGTCTTGCGGCCGGAGGGAGGGGTTACGAAGCCGCATCTCGAAGGTAATATACGCCCATTCTTGCGATGGATCAAGCTCTAACTCAGCTCTAACTCAGGATGAAATAAAGAGTTAGGAAACAACAGCAGGAATCAGCAGCTGCGCTATGCAGCTTTTCAGACCACAGTTTCAGCCACAACTATAAGATCCGCCTTAAGTAACAGCTTTTGCGGTATTCCCGCACAACGAAAGGCAAATAGTGAGTGACGGCAGTGCAACACGTTAAAAATTCGGATTATTTTCAGGCGGAGTTCGGTCTGCCAGATGCCCTGAGGTCAGTAAAAATTGCCGAAAGAGCGTCGTCGAGAAAAGGGTACTGAAATTTAAAACCAAGCATCCGGAGCTTTTCCGGGACTGCCTGCTGGCCGCCAAGCAGCATCTCGGCCATATCGCCGAGGATCAGTTTCAGCACAAAGCCGGGCACCGGAGCCCAATTTGGCCGATGCAGCGCTTTCCCCAGCCCCGCACAAAATTCTTTCATCGTCACCGGCTTCGGAGCGACGGCATTCACAGGCCCCGAAACACAGCGGTCAGAAAGACAAAATAAAATAATCCGGATCAAATCTTCGCGATGAATCCATGGCATCCATTGCTTCCCCGATCCCAGAGGACCCCCGGCATAGAAACGAAACGGCGGTATCATTTTAGCAAGCGCGCCGTCTCCCTGCTCGAGGACAATTCCGATTCTTGGCAAAACAACGCGCACGCCCGCTTTTTCAGCTTCAAGCGCCTCGCGTTCCCACGCCGCACAAACTTCCGCCAAAAATCCATTTCCTGCCGCAGCTGTTTCCTGCACTTCCCCTTCCGGAACATTTCCGTAATACCCGACTGCGGAAGCATTGACTAAAATCCCGGGTTTTCGCTGGACCCCTTTGATCGCCAGCACCAGCGCCCGCGTTGCAAAAATACGGGAATCCGCAATTCTCCTTTTCTGTTCGGCCGTCCATCGCCTTGCAGCGATTGGTTCACCGGCCAAATTCACCACGGCGTCAATGCTTTCCAATTGACGTTCCCACCCGTTTAATATCCGCCCGTCCCAGGCAACGGCTTTCAGCATGCGTCCCGAAAATTGCCGGTACGGTTCCGGATTTCGCGTCAGAAGGACCAATTCATGCCCTTGCTGAAGCAGCGTCTCCGTCAATACCTTCCCCACAAAACCCGTTCCCCCGGCGACGGCGATTTTCATAAACTATTTCTTTCTTTTGAGATCATGGTCCGCATCTCCGGAATCATCATCATGACTCGCTTTCCTCGTGTTTCAACTTTTCGCGCTGTTTCAAAAACCCCTTGATCCGGCGGTTCACAAAAAAACGGTAACGCCATGAAGCGCGTACGGGATCAAATATTTCGTGTCTCGCAGCATCTTTTTCCAGCCCTTGATAACGCATCAAGGCCATCATCGACATCACGCCCGAGCGGTCCCTTCCGTATTTGCAATGCATGTAGAGCGGATGGTGTTCCGCATCATCCAGAACCTCAAAATAACGCCGCAGGACATGTTCCTTCGGCTGCCATTGAATCCGCCACGGAATGGATATAAACCGCAGGCCGTTGCGCTCAACCATTTCTTTTTCGCGCGCGATCTTTTTTTTCTCATGACGGAAGCTGACCACGGTCCGGTACCCCAAATCCTTAAGTTTTTGAATCCCTGCTTCATCCGGCTGACTGCCCCTTGCCAGCCATGGCAGCAGCTCCTGAAATACAACCGCCGGCTTGTCTGACTTTTGTTCTGCCCCCAAGCCTTCCGCAGGAACGGCGTACAATAAGAGCAGGCCAATTAAACTGCCGAGCCTTGAAACTTGTAGCAGCCCGTCATTAATCCGGAATCCCCATTTAGGCTGACTCATCCAGCAATCCGTGCTCCCGAAAACTGTAATATTCATTGTTGCCGATGATAAGGTGATCCAGCACCGCTACCGATACACTTTGGCACGCTTTTATGATTTTACGCGTGATTTGCTTGTCTTCCAGACTCGGAACGGCGCGGCCGGAAGGATGATTATGGACCAAAACGACCGCTGTCGCATGAAAATCCAAAACTGCTTTCACAATTTCCCGCGGATGCACCGCCGCTTCGTCAATCGTCCCTAAAAAAAGGTCCTTCTCGTCTAGTATACAGTTCTGTTTGTTTAAAAAAAGAACTTTGAAGACCTCTTTTTTTTTGTCCCGGAGCGAATAATACAGATAATTGAGAACCGAAGCGGGGTCGCGGACGTAGTTTTTCCCGAGCATTTCTTCGCGAAGCTGACGCCGTGTAATCTCAGTAGCAGCAAGCAGCGTTGCACTTTTAACCGGGCCGAGCCTGAAATAATGCCGCAGCCGCACACCGTCGGAGGAAAGCAGGTTCCGCAGCCCGCCGGACTTTGAAAGAAGCATCCGGGCTTCACTTATTACGTCTGTTCCCTTTTGGCCGTGCCGCAGCAAAATCGCCAAAAGTTCGGAGTCCGACAATGCCGCGGCACCCATCAGTAGCAGCCGCTCCCGGGGCCGTTCGGATTTGGGCCAGCTTTTGATGGTTTTTTGCGATTTTTCGTCAGTATTTAATGACTGCATAATTTTTTTCCGCAGAATGGTCCCTTGGACACAGGGCATATGAAAAGGCCTCTAATGAAAATTAGAGGCCGGATCAGACAGAATCGGGGTGAGGAACGCCATTCTACAAAAAAAACAGAATCGTGCAAGCGATATTATGAGGTCGTGTTTGCGGAGGCAGAAAACTGTTTCTTGGGCGGCTGGAGCGCCAGGAGGTCCTCAATGGATTTCTGCGGGTCTTTAAGGGTAGCTGCTTGGGATTCTAAATACTGATTCGCCTCCTGCAACACGCGGTTTCTCTCCTGCAACAAACCTTGCTGCTCAAACACACGCGCAAGCCCCACATAAGCACTGATATAATCGGGCACCAGCACAATAACCTCCCGGTATTTGGCTGCAGCCTCTCCGAGCTTTCCCATGCGTCGGTAGACTTCCGCGATCAAAAAGTCAACGTCGGCTTCACGGGAATAAAAAAACTTAAGGTGATTCAGCAGAACTTCCGCCTTGTCATAATCGCCATGATCCAGATAAGCCACGGTCAGGTTAAAGAGGATCTGCGGCGCCCGAATCCCTTCCTTAAACAGTCCTTCCCACATTTCAATGGCTTTGCCGGTTTTGTTCTGTGCTAAAAAGAGCGCCCCCAGATGATAGCGTACAAATTTATCGCCCGGTTTGTTTGCGGCCAGCTTTTCAAGTAATTGCAGCGCTTCCGACGGCCGGGCAGCGCGTTGATAAAGAATGCTCAGGAAAAACAGCGCTTCCTCATGGCCCGGATCGATTTCCAGGGCTTTTTGAACGCTTTCAATAGCTTCGCTTTCACGGCCCAGCCGCATCAAAGTAAGCCCTTTGGCGACCCAAATACCCGCATCCAGCGGATTGATCTCCAGGGCTTTGTTAATTCTTTCCAGCGCCTTTTCGTGATTATCAAGACGGAAAAACATTTTTGCCGAGAAGACATTGAGGTGGAAATCATCAGGCGCTGCTTGGATGGCTTTTTGATAAAAACGGTTCGCTTCCGTCGGAACCCCGAGCATCCGGTACAAGTGCCCGAGCGAGGCCAGTGACTCGGCGTCCTCGGCATTGGCGGCAATTTTCCGGTTTAAATCCACAATCAGGTCGTTGACCCCAAACTCCGCATCGGGATTGGTCCACAAAGCGACCTGATAAAGTTCATCCAGATTTTTCTGATAGGTTTCGAAATCAATGCCGGCGGAACCCCCTTTGTCTGCCGCCGGCTGAAGGGAAACATCCGTAATCCCGGATTCCGCGGCAATAACAGGAACTGCCCCGGGAAGAAACATCGAAAGAAACATCGAAAGAAAAATCGAAAGAAAAATCGCTTTTTTCATAGAGAACATGACGGTTGATTCCTTGTTAATATTCACCGGGGGGAGCTTTTAAACCTTAGCAAAGCATATCAAGAGAGAAGTCAGACCGCAACCGGAATTCTTGGAAATGAGCGTCTGTGCCTTATAATTTTTTACGCAAGCGCCCGGGGACAATCGATTTTTAAAATTTATGCCGGAAGCGGCTGCAACCCCGCATCCCAACCAGTCTGCTCAAAAAAGATTATTCGCTTCCGTCAAAGCATTTTATGATTAGGCCCAGCAGCTTTTCAGGGTGATAAGGTTTCATCAAATAATCATAAATGCCTTCTGCAATAAACAAATCCTGCATATCTTCATAACCAGTCAGCACAATAATGGGAATTTCTTTTGTCCGGACATCCGTCCTCAGTTTCCGGACAAGCGACCACCCGTCCATTTTAGGCATCTTGATGTCCATCACGATCAGGTCCGGTTTGTTCTCGATCGCAAGTTTCAGCCCGGCCATGCTGTCGTTTGAGGTCATCACCCCGTACCCTTCGTGCTCAAGGCGGCGCCGCGTAACCTCAAGCAAGTCCGGGTCATCGTCAATTAATATGATTTTTTTTTGCGGCATCGGCAGCCTGCCTCATTTCCTTTTCCCAGGTCCGTGGCCTCAGGCGCGCATTCGTTTGATTTCCCTATCCTCCTCATCCTAAGCCGCCGGTCTTTTTTTCCTCAAAATTCGCCACGCGCGCCATGACATATTCAATCATTTCCGACTCACTGCGCCCGTCATCCGGCATGCCCGCATAAACCCAATTCCAATTTACAAATTCCCTCAAATTAAGTTGCCTTAACTCCCGCTCAAGCGCGGTATCGATGCGGGCCGTTACCTTCGGCGCCTGTTTTTTATGCGTCTCCGATAGCAGAATCCAGATAAATTCCCTGTCGCGAATTACACGGTCCGCTTTCCTTCTCAAACCTCCCTCACAAATTTCCGAAACACGGGTTACCAGTGTTTCATGGTCCAGTCCGGCGGCGGTTCTTTGCAAAGGTTTGCCCGAATCAAACCGGCACACGGCCACAGCGCACGGGATGTCGGGATCGGGGCTTGAAACATAAACCTGCTTAATTTCCCGCGTCAGGACATCGCGTACCGTCAATTTCGGCAGCGTGAATGTAAATTTGGTTCCGGCCTTCAGCCGGCTTTCGACCCCTATTTCGCCGCCATGCAGCAGCACGATTTGTTTGGAAATGACCAGTCCCAGCCCCGTACCTTGATCACCCGGACCGGCAATTCTTCCAAATTGCTGAAACCGGCCGAATACTTTCACCGCATCTTCTTCTGCGATTCCCCTGCCGGTATCGATGACCGATAACTCGACATGATCCCCATAATCGTCGAGCGTGATTGTGACTTTGCCTTTTTTGGTAAATTTAAGCGCGTTGCTGACAAGATTGGTCAAAACCTGGTGCAGGCGGTCATAATCACCAAGAATATGCACCGCGGGAGCAGACATGCGGACGTCCAATTTAACCGGCAATCGGTCCCCCGCGCCCGAAGGCCTCAGCGCGTTTGCAATCGAATGGATAAGCGTTGCGAGATTGATCACTTTCCAGCGGAGTATGACCCTGCCGGCTTCCAGTTTTGAAATATCCAGCAAGTCGTTTATCAGGCGGACCAGCCGGTCGACGTTTTTAAGCGACATGGACAAAACTTCAGCCTGACTTTTGGAGATGGGCCCATGGATCGCTTCCAGGATCTGACAAATCCCTTCGCGAAAGATCGTAATCGGGGTCCTCAGTTCATGCGACACCGTTGATATAAAATCCGACTTGAGCTGGTCCAGCTTCTGGAGCTCGCGGTTCTTTCGCTCCAGTTCCTTATAAAGAACACGAATCCCTTCGTTTGTTTTTTTAAAGGCACTGCTCAGATCGCGGACTTTGCGCTTGAGTTCTTCGATTTTACGCCGCTTGGAGGCCGCGGGGCCTCGTTTGGAAGCACGGGCTTTTTCTTTGGGGCCGCCCACCGCAGAACGTCTTTTTTTCCTGTCCCGTTTTATCGCCATAATGATCCGAATATTTTCTTAAGGGATTCGATAAACGATGAGAAATCAGACGTCTTGACAACATAATCATCAGCACCCGACGTTTTTGCTTTTTCCGCATCGACGGCGTCGATATGCCCGGTGGAGATAATAATTTTCCCTTTAAATTTTTTTTTACGCGCTTCCAGACAAATTTCGAACCCGTCCATATCCGGAAGAATCGTGTCGAGGATAATGACAGCGGGTATTTCCGCATCAAGGGCTCTGAGGCAGGATTCCCCATTCTGGACAAAGCGCACATGACTAAAACCGGCCTTAGTCAAACAAAACCTCATGTTTTTCTGATTCTGCAAGCTGTCTTTGGCAACCATAATCAACGGGTTATACGCGGGGCTCATAATCTCCTTAAAATCAATCCCATTATCGGCGTTTCATCCATCCGGTATCCATCATCTTTCTCACGTACCGCATAGCGCGATACCTTTATTTGACATTCTCTTAGGATATTTCGAAAGATCGCCCATCAAGCGGGTCTTGAGAGTTTTTCAGATCGCTTCATTGTGAGACCGGATGCATAGGAATCGTAAAATGAAACTCAGCGCCTTTTCCTGTTTCGGACTTAACCCACACCCGGCCCTGATGCTCCTCCACAATACGCTTTACGATGCTCAGCCCGGCCCCCGTACCGCCGAAATTTCCGGCAGATTGCAGTCGCTTAAACAGCCCGAAAATTTGATCCTGCTCCCGGGGGTCAATTCCGATCCCATTGTCCGCAACGATAAAATGATGGGCCTGGTCCTCTTCGTAATATTTGATTTCGATTTCTGGAAGCCTTCCGGTTTGATCACGGTTTGAGAATTTAATCGCATTGCTAATAAGGTTTGAAAAGACCTCCGTTATATTAATCGCATCGCATAACATAACCGGCAAATCCTTAGCCACGGAAAGCCGCGCTTGCGACTGCTCGATGGAATGGGCATAGCGGCTGATAACACCCTCGACAAGCGGGCCGATCGCCGTTTTTTTAATCGGGTTGCGCACCTGGGATATCCGGGCCAACCGGATCAAATCTTCAACATAGTCATCCATTTTGACGGCCCTGCCGATAATTTCGTTAAGGAAATCGTTCGCCTGAACGTCCAGCCGCTCCCCATAATCATTTTTTAAACGCTGCGCAAAGGATAAAATACCCCGCAAGGGCGGCCGCAAATCATGGCCTGCGGCGGAAACAAAACCATCCAGCTGCGAATTCATCTGACGTATATCCTGTTTCTGGATCTCCAGACTTTCCCTAACCCGGGCCAAGGACTCTTCTTCTTTCCGCAATTCATCATGCGCTGCCAAAAGCGCTGCGCGATCCTGTTGATCTGTGGAGGATAATGGGCCCGTTCGTTTGTCTTGAACCGGTTCAGAGCCCGGTGCTTCTTGTTTCTTTCTGTCCGGATCCCACGGCAGCTTTGCCGGCCGCAAGACCCATAATCCGGCCAAAATCAAAAAGCCGGAAGCGGCCGCAGCCACGGCCAACATTGTTTTTTGCATGCCGCCAAGCGCATTAAAAATAACGCGGCGCGGAAAACTCACGATCCATCCTCCGGCAATCTCCGGAAGGGTCAATAAAAGGGCGAAAACATGCTCGCCCCGTTCATTAAAAGTATCCGGCAATATCCTGCTGCGGCCGATGTCCGTAAGCCCCGTAATGAGAGGACCCGCATTTCTCAGACTCAGGGTCCGTCGCCGCCATCCTTCTTTTCCTGTTTTTGATTTTTCAATGATCGTCACTGTATTTTCCGTTTGAAATAAAACAAGCTGGCTTTCGGATTCGCCCCATTCTTTTTCAGCATTCAAAAAAAGATCGAAATACCGGCCAGGTTTCATTTTAACGGCAAATATCCCGACATCGCTCTGCCCCGAACGGACATTGGCAAAAGCATAAAAATGCAACACCTCGCTATCGTCCCATGAGATTGAAACATCGGTACCGCTTCCGCCCCGCACCACAATCGGCGCATCAACCCAACGCTGGTTTTCGCGCGCTGGATGAGACGAGAGCCGAATGATCATTTTTGAGTCGATCACACTGATTTCTTCAATGTCGGGCATTACCGACCGGAGCGTGCCGAAGGCTGCGCGGATTTTTTGCCGGGCCGCAATATCCGGCATTGCCAGATAATTTTTCAAATCCCGGCACAAAGATTCCGTAAGAAAGGACCGTATACGCAGCTGTGTATCCGAAAGAAATTGCCGGCTGAGTGCTTCCTGATTCAGGCTCAGAGTTTCTAATTTTCTTTTTGCGGTTTCGGATAAAAGGCGGCTTGCATGGCTCAACCCAAGAAAACAAGTCAGCCAAAGCGGCATGACCGTGATCAACAAAAAACCAAGAAACCGTTTTTGGCGCGGATTCATGGCGGTAGAATAATCCTTTTGGCGGGGTTAAACAAGAACGGGATTTGTCACAATTGTTATGAGGCCAGCGGCGTGGCCGGCTTTCCCCATAAAAAACCCTGTCCGTAAACAACGCCCAGCTGCTTCAAGACCTCCAGATCTTCCCGCTCTTCGATGCCTTCGGCGATAATTTCGGCATCAAGGCTCCTGGAAACGGCGAGAAGACGTTTCAAGGCTTCGCGGACGGCAACGTCTTGGGCAAGTCCGTGAACATTTTTTCGGTCAATTTTAATAATGTCCGGTTTTAGCAATACAAGACTTTCGAGGCAGCTTCGCCCGAACCCCACATCGTCGATGGCAATCAAGACTCCGGCTTTTTTAAAAGCCTTGACGGACTCGAGCAGGTGCGCGGGACTCCCGAAAATCTGCTGTTCGCTGACTTCGATGCAATAACGGGTGCCGGTCAGTTCCGGCGGCGGCAGCAGTTTGACAAGATGGGCAGCGGGAATATCCAGCATGGTCGACGGAAAAAGATTTAAATGGCAGCGCGCTCCCTGGGGTAAGTGCAACGACCCGGAAACAGCGGTTTTAAAACAACAATGGTCCACCAGCGTCAGAATATTGTGTTCGCTGCTCAACCGGAAAAAATCAACCGGCATTTCAAAGCCCTTGATCGTAGAGCGCATCAGAATTTCATAGCCGACCTTGCGTTCGGACCGCAG
>MHFC01000113.1:0-3397 GCA_001804025.1 Omnitrophica bacterium GWA2_52_8
GTTTTGAGATTGCTTCGTCGGCTTCGCCTCCTCGCAAAGACAAAACGAAAGGGGTTTTGTTAGGTGCTCTTAATCATGACTTTAAATTTTTCAGGTTTACCGGCGCTGCGATTCCGCCCTTTTGAGCTATTCCCACTCGATCGTGGCAGGCGGTTTGCTGGAAATATCATAGCAGACGCGGTTGATGCCCCGGACTTCATTGATAATGCGGCCGGAGATGCGGGCAAGCACAGAATCGGGCAGACGCGCCCAGTCGGCGGTCATACCGTCCTGCGATGTCACGGCGCGCACGGCCGCGACATTTTCATAGGTCCTCTCGTCGCCCATAACGCCGACACTTTTGATCGGCAGCAACACCGCAAAAGCCTGCCAGACCTTGCCGTAAAGCCCCGCTTTCTTGATTTCGTCAATGACAATCCAGTCCGCCAATCTTAAGACCCGCAGACGTTCTTCGGTAATGTCTCCGACAATGCGCACCGCAAGTCCCGGGCCCGGAAACGGCTGCCGCCAGACCAGGTCGGGTGCAAGGCCCAAGACCATCCCGACTTTCCGAACCTCATCTTTAAATAATTCGCGCAGCGGTTCCACCAGCTTAAATTTCATATCCTTCGGAATGCCGCCCACATTATGATGACTTTTGATGGTGCTCGTCGGCCCGCCATAAACCGAAACCGACTCGATCACGTCCGGATAAAGCGTCCCCTGCGCAAGGTAAGGAACGCGGCCGAGTTTGCGCGCCTCAGAGGTAAAGACTTCGATGAAAACACGGCCGATAATTTTACGCTTTTTTTCGGGATCTTCGACGCCCCTGAGTTCCTTAAGGAAGCGCTGCCGTGCATCGACAAACCGCAAGTTCATATGAAAATGCCCGCGGAACGTTTTTTTCACGCGCTCCGCTTCGTTTAAGCGCAGAAGGCCGTTGTCGACAAAAATACACGTGAGCTTTTTGCCGATCGCCTTATGGATCAAAAGCGCGGCAACGGAAGAATCAACACCGCCCGAGAGTCCGAGCACAACCTTATCATCCCCCACCTGCGCGCGGATCGCCTGCACGCTTTCCTTCACAAATGACTGCGCCGTCCAATCGCCGCGGAATTTGCAGATTTTAAACAGAAAGTTCGCGAGGAGATTACTCCCCAAAGGAGTATGGACGACCTCGGGATGAAATTGCACGCCGTAGATACGGCGCTTCGGATCGGCTACTGCGGCAATCGGAGAATTCGAGGTGTGGGCAAGCCGGATAAACCCCTTCGGCAGTTTGTCAATTTTGTCCCCATGACTCATCCAGCATGTAAATTTTTTCGGCAATCCTGAAAAGAAGGCTTCGCGCCGGTTCACTTTAAGCTCGGCAAATCCATACTCGCGCTTGTTTGACCGGTGGACTTTGCCTTTAAAATGGTGCGACAACAACTGCAGGCCGTAACAGATCCCCAGGATCGGCAAACCGAGCTCAAATATCCTCTCATCAGGAAACGGGGCCTTGGAATGATAGACGTTCGCGGGAGACCCCGACAAGACCAGGCCCGTCGGATTTTCGGCACGGATGACGCTTGCCGGCGCATTATACGGCAGAATCTTGCAGTAAACCTTGAGTTCACGCACGCGGCGGGCAATCAGCTGCGTGTACTGGGAACCAAAGTCGAGAATAATCAGGGTTTCGTTCATAATCGTTCAAAATTGGGTAATCGAAGAGACATCTTGTGAAGAATTATTAAAAAATTCGCTGCGGCTGCAATTTATTCCGTGTACCGTTCGCTCGGTTTATTATTTTCCCATTCCTACCCGCTGGGCGGCCTGGAACAGCTTGCCTTCCGTGCGTATGGCGGGCGCAATCACAATTTCCGTCAGCTGCATTTCCTGGATGTTCTTGGCCCCGATGTTGCCCATGCAGGTCCGCAATGCCCCGACCAGGTTCTGCGTCCCGTCATCGAGTTTCGCAGGGCCGTAGAGAATTTCCTCCAACGTGCCGGTCGTGCCGACTTTGATCCGGGTTCCCCGCGGCAAATTTGCGTGCGGCGTGGCCATGCCCCAATGAAATCCCTTGCCCGGCGCTTCCGATGTACGGGCAAACGCCGAACCGACCATGACGGCATCTGCGCCGCAGGCAAACGACTTGCATATATCTCCCCCGGTCGACATTCCGCCGTCGGCAATGATCGCAACACGCCGGCCTGTCTTTTTTAAATAAACCTCGCGGGCCGCCGCACAGTCCGCAATTGCCGTCACCTGCGGGACACCCAGCCCTAGAACGCCGCGGGTTGTGCAGGCCGAGCCCGGACCGATACCGACAAGCAGCCCGGCGCAGCCGGTTTCGGCAAGCTCAAGCGCAACTTTATAAGTCACACAGTTGCCGAGGATCACGGGGATTTTCATTTGTTTGCAGAAGTCATGGAAATCCACAACCTTGTAGGCGCTCGAAATGTGGCGCACCGTCGTCACGGTCGACTGCACAACAAAGAGATCGGCCCCCGCATCCTGGGCAATTTTTCCGAATTTTTCGGCACGCTGCGGAATGGAACTCACGACGCAGGGAACCCCGGCTTTTTTGATTTCGCGGATTCTCTCGGCGATTAGCTCTTCCTTGATCGGCTCAACATACAGTTTTTGGACCAGGTGCGTCGCGTCTTCGACCGAGGCCTTGGAAATATCGTTCAGAATGCCCTGGTAATCACGATAGCGCACATAAATCCCTTCAAGGTTCAACACGGCAATGCCGCCCAATTTCCCCATCGCAATGGCAAATTTAGGATCCACAACACCGTCCATGGCTGAAGCAAGAAACGGAATCTCAAACTTGCGGTCGCCGAGATGGAGGGAAATATCCACTTCATCGGGGTTGAGTGTAAATTCTCCGGGGACGAGCGCAATTTCATCAAAACCGTAGGCGCGCCGGGCCTTTCGATCGCGGCCGATAAATTCAGACATGATCAAACTCCTTCTTAAAATAAAAAACGGCGCCCGCTTTCAAAGTCACACCGGCGATTTGAAAGTGCGGCACCGTTCGAAAAATGTTTGGGAAATGACCGGTCAGTGGTTCCATTTGCGGTATCATACTAACGCGGCCTTAGGTTGTCAACGGAGAGATGGGAGCATGGGTGCCTACCATTTGATGCCGTTGTTTTTCGGTCATTCCCGCATGTATTTTCCGCCAAAGGCGCCTGCCTGCTGCAGGCAGGGATCAGCCTCAGGCTGAGGCGGGCAGCCACGATTTCGAAGATCTCCGATAAAATCATTCGGATGACAAGAGGCAAGAACTGTATGAAGGGGTAGACGCCCATGGAGCATCCACCGGTCATTACGGCCTGAGAGACCGTCGGCGGACGGACGCCACGCAACGCGATTTCTGTGTCCGGTCCGCCTGGCCTAACCCGCATTTCTCATCGCCCATGAGAAATGC
>MHFC01000113.1:3423-3859 GCA_001804025.1 Omnitrophica bacterium GWA2_52_8
ACTTTTCCATTTGTGCCCCAGGGGTTGTCTTTTGCGCCCTGTTAAAACGCGGCCGCAAAACTTTGGATGCAACCCCATGCGTCCAAAGCGGTTTTCTCATCGATTCACCTAATCGATGAGAAAACCGGACTAACCCTTCTTTTTGGATTTTCTATAAAGCAAATACGCTGCGATTAACGCCACAATTGCGTATGTGGTATATTTCCCGACCTGTTCCCAGTCTGTCATCGTGTCCTCCGGGGTTTTACGATTTATTTTATGTCCGTCGCTTTCATCCCGCACCGGCCTTGCTGTTCACAGCTGCTTGTCGCGGGTGCTTTCGAAAATCTTATCGGCTGAATCGGGAAGAAAACCGTGAAAGAATTTTCCGTCTGCCATGGGATACCGCCTTGCAAACTCATAATAGCAGCCCGGTATTTTGCGAAAACCGTCCGCA
>MHFC01000113.1:3923-7317 GCA_001804025.1 Omnitrophica bacterium GWA2_52_8
AAATGATTGACGCGAAACCCAAACGCCGCCATCCAGGCCGCATATTCGCTTTCTTTCAAAAGCGCCTGATATTCCTTCAATGTGATCTTTTTCCAGGGTGCGCCGGCGGTCAAAATGTCCGCCGAGGCCATAAACTTCTGCGGCACCTCGTCGACAAATCCGCGGACCATTTTCTGAAGGGGTTTTGAAAATTCCACGACCTTAAGTTCGCTAATGAAAATTTTAGGCCAAAGCGGGTCGGGGTGTTCCCAATGGCGCGCAAAAAGTTTTTTCTCCGGAAAATCATAGCCGGCCCCTTTTGCGGGCCGCCAGCCGAGATCCAAAAACGGGCGTGCCAGAACATCCATGCCGACTTCCGGGATATTGAACGTGCGAAACGCCACGTGGTCGTTGATCACCTTTTCCCCGCGTTTCTCAAGCGCCCGGTGAATGATTTCCGCCTGGGGATTTAATGAGGAGTAGTCCGCCCATAACTTATTCAGCAGTTCATCCAGCAGCATAAGCGCCCCCCTATGGGTTCTTGCTGAGCTTTTGCAAAATGGCAGGCCGGCCATTTTGCAAAGGCCCTGTTCTTATTTCAAATCAAATAACAAAATTCCGGTGCCGGTACGGATCGAAATCCCCGGCTCTTGTCGAACAATGTCTTCGTCAATCACACGCAGGGTCCGGAAACGACGGTGAGCGGGCAATGGATAATCGGCAAATGAGAAGGTATGAAACGTTTCGAGCCGCCCGTAGTTAAAATGTCCGCGGTCTTGGGATTTGCGTACTTTAATCACCATAGGTCAAAATATATCAAATCACATCCGTCATTTATACAGATAAAAATACAACCGCACCCCTTTTCTTGCGCCACAAGGAGAAATAGCTCATTCAGAATTATACTTTTCTGTCCTGGTTTTCTGTGTTAGCGTATGCGCCATTATGCTTAAATCCATGCGCAAACACACCAAACTCATCATCTGGATCGTCAGCATTCTTTTCGGATTAACTCTCGGAGGGGTGTCCGTCAGCTCCATTCTCAATAAGGAAGGACAAATCGCGGGAGAGGTTTTCGGTAAAAAGATTTTTTTCCAGGAGTATGACCGCTTTTACAAAGCCGCACAGATTTTTTCTTTCGGCAACGAGGATACCGACACCCCCGATACTTTGCGTCAAAATGCATGGCAAAGCCTGATTCTGGCCCGGGAGGCCAAAAACCAGGGGATTCAAGTCACCGACGAAGAAGTCAGGTCGGAAATTAACCGGCTGCTCGAAGCGCAGGGGGTGATGAATGTGACTCCCGAAATCTATAAAAAGTGGGTCCAGGCAACGGTCCGTGAAGAACCGGCCATATTCGAAAAACAACTCCGCGAGTTAATGCTGGTGCAAAAAACGATCCGGCAATTCAACGAGGCCCCGGTTGAAGAACCCGCCGGCGCCGAAATCGAACAGCGTTTTAAAATGGAACATTTTAAAATGACGGCAAGCACCGTCTCTTTTGACAAAATCGAAGAGGCCCAGGAATTCCAGAAACAGGCGGCCGGAAGCAGCTGGGATCATGCGGCCCGCGCGAAAAACGCCGAACCTCAAACCTTCGGGCCCGATTCTCTGGTCAATCTGGCCCGCCAAAAAGATCTTCCCATTAACTTTCTGCTGGATCTGACAAAGCACGAACCGCCTTATATCTCGGAGCCCTTCCCCATCCAGGACCGGTTTGCAGTCCTGCAAATGAGCGCCCTCGAAGCGCCGGACCCCGCACTTCTTAAAGAGAACGAAACCAAATACCGCGACGAAATTGTCCAGCAAAAGAAAATCATCCGCTTTCTTACATGGAGCAACCAGCTCATGCAGCGGGCGAATCTTAAAGATTATCTTCCCAAGCCCGAATCTTGAGCTGAAAGCACCGCCCGTTCCGGGCTGAAATTTAAATTTTTCAGCCCAAGTCCGGCACCCATTTTCGCGCAGTCCCCGCTTTGACAAAGGGGAAACTCATTGCTATACTCGCTCTCCATGTCCAAAACTCTTAGGGAAATCGCAAAGCTCACCGGAGGCACCGTCCTCGGGAATGACACGCTCAGCATTTCCGGAATTACCAACAGTGAAAACCCGAAGCCGGGCTTCATCACCTTCATCCAGGACCCCAAGCACCTCAAGGATCTGGAAGCGTCCGATATTGGGTGCATTCTTGTCCCGCCTTCAGTTACGGCCTCATCAAAGCCCTTGATTCAGGTCGCTAATCCAAAAGCCGCCTGGGCCAAGCTTCTGTCCGTTTTTTATCCGGCTAAAGTTTACAAACCGGAAGTGTCGGACAAGGCCTCGGTCGCTAAATCCGCGAAAATCGGAAATAATGTCACGGTTGAGCCTTTTGCGAGCATCGGGGAACGCGCCGTTATCGGAGACGGCAGTGTCTTGCGCAGTTTCAGTTTTGTCGACGAAGATGTGAAAATCGGAAATGGATGCTTGCTGCACCCCGGAGTCGTAATTTACCGTGAGTGCGTACTCGGAAATTCGGTCATCGTCCATGCGGGGACCGTCATCGGCGCCGACGGTTTTGGTTATGTCGCCGGCAAAGAAGGCCAGCTTAAAGTGCCGCAGGTCGGAAATGTCGTCATCGCGGACGATGTGGAAATCGGGGCCCTGGTGACGATCGACCGCGCAACAGTGGGTTCCACCGAAATCGGACGCGGGACAAAAATCGACAACCAGGTCCAGATCGCGCACAATGTGTCTATCGGCTCCCATTCGGCCATCTCGGCGCAAACCGGAATTTCAGGAAGCTCAAAGGTCGGTTCCTACGTCACGATGGGAGGAAAAGTCGGATTGGGTGATCACGTGGAAATCGGAGACGGGACGATGGTCGGTGCCGGCGCCGGCTTCCCGAGCGGCAAGCGCGTGCCCGCCAGACAAATCGTATTCGGCCAGCCCGCGCGTCCCTACCAGGAAGCCCGCAGACAAATTGCGGCACAACTCAGAAGCGCTGAAATGCTGGAGGATATCCGCAAGCTTAAAAAACGCATCGCGGAACTGGAAGAATTACTAAAAAAACCTGCGGTTTAAGCCTCTATCTACACAGTCACGCTAAAAAATCTTCTGACGTTTTAATCTGCTTATATCTCGCGCCATACGGCTGCGGGATCTCTGTTCTGCCCGATTTATCTAGCACCTTGTCATTTTAATTTTTAGCGGGACAAATACAAGTGCTGGATTGAAATTGGGTGTTCCGATTTCAATCACGTACAGTACCGCGAACCCATACATCTTCGCAGTCGGGCATCACGCCCGGCACAATGAGTGCCGGCGAAAAAAGCGCCGGTAAATTCAAAGTTGACGCGTTACTGGGTGTCAAATTTAGAAGTCCCTTCTCCCGGCGGGAGAAGGTGAGGATGAGGGGAAACTAGAAACCCTGCGCCCC
>MHFC01000113.1:7403-8725 GCA_001804025.1 Omnitrophica bacterium GWA2_52_8
TCTAAGTTAGAATGAAACAATGTACTAGACCTTCGCCGCAGCGGACGCCAAAGAATTTTTCATCAGCCGCGCCGCCTCATGAAAGGCCCTGGCAGCCGCACTCTGGGGTTCGGCAATCACAATCGGTTTTCCGCAATCCCCGCCCTCGCGGATTTTTGCATTGAGCCCGATTTCTCCGAGAAACGGCACGCCATACTGCTCAGCCGCTTTCCGGCCGCCGCCGGACCCGAAAATTTCACCGGTCATATTTTCAATCACGCCGAGGAGCGGGACATTCGTTTTCTGAAACATTGCGATACCCTTGCGCACGTCCATCAGCGCAACTTCTTGCGGCGTTGTCACAATGACGGCGCCCGAAAGGGAGACGCTTTGAACAAGCGACAACTGCACATCGCCGGTACCCGGAGGCAAATCGACGATTAAAAAATCCAGCTCACCCCATGCGACCTGCTGCAAAAACTGTTGAATTGCGCTGTGCAGCATCGGTCCGCGCCAAGCCATCGGCTGATCCGCGGGAACAAGAATTCCCATCGAGATCATGCCCACTCCAAAAGCCTCCATCGGAATAATTTTCTGGTCTTCACCAACGAGCGGTTTCTTGCCGGACGGAACACCCAGCATCAACGGCACATTCGGCCCGTAAATATCACCGTCCATCAAGCCCACTTTATGCCCCTGCTGCGCCAGCGCCAATGCAAGATTGACGGCCACGGTCGTCTTGCCGACGCCGCCCTTGCCGCTTGCAACCGCCACGACATGCTGAATCCCGCTTTGGGCCGTCGGTCCCTGAACGGGTCCCTTCGCCGCAGCTTTGTGCACATGAATGTCCGCCTTCAATGCGGCCCCATACTTACCCTGCAGGGTCGCACGGATCTGCGTCTCAATGGATTGCCGGATGACCGGGTCGGCCGTGGTCATCTCGAGGTCTAAATGCACGGAATCCTGGCCCACGCTCACCTCTTTCAGCATCCCGAGGGCCACAATGCTGCGTTTCAGTTCAGGGTCCTGAACGTTTTTAAGGAGTGCGATCACTTCTTCTTTGTTCAAATTCATAAAAACTCCCTTTAAATGGTCTCAAAAGTATTTAATAACTGAGCTTTTGCAAAATGGCCGGCGCCCGTAGGGGACACTCAGGCAGCGAAATATTGCCGCTTATGAGTGTCCCCTATGGGAAGCACGCCGCCGGATGGCCATTTTGCAAATGGTCCTGTAATAAAACACAACACGCATAGTGTTAACCATCCCCGGACTTACGTCCGGGGCTTAACTCAAAATGCAAACTTCGTTTGTCCCCGGTCTTCTTTTTCTTGATATCGAACATA
>MHFC01000114.1:0-4998 GCA_001804025.1 Omnitrophica bacterium GWA2_52_8
ACTTTGGATGCAACCCCATGCGTCCAAAGCGGTTTTCTTATCGATTCACCTAATCGATGAGAAAACCGGACCAATCTCAGTTTTTGAGGCTGCATTCGGCCTGCCGGGAGGCAGACACCGTTCCGCATGGAACTCTTTTTACCAAAAAACTACCTTGGAATCCGTTAGTTTTTTATTCACATACACAAATTTCGCCGAAAAATTCTTGCCGTCCTCCAGCCACTTTAAAAACTGATAGTCCCCTTCCCACAAAGGAAGGCTTTGGAGTTTGGCATCGTCGATCCATTCCAGATGCCCCTCGGGGCAATCTTTACTGAGCCGGCCCGAAAATTCCGTGACCGTATAAAGAAAGGCGTACCAGTCCTGTTTTCCGTCAAAGTCCGGAAACGTCAGCACGCCTCTCAATTTCGGATTTATGGCTTCAAGACCCGCTTCTTCGCGGATTTCCCGGATGACGCATTCTTCGGGCGTCTCACCCGCATGCATCTTGCCGCCAAGACCGTTCCATTTGCCCTGGTGCACATCCCGGTCTTTTTTGATCCGGTGCATCATCAGGGTTTTACCGTCTTTTTTAAGGTAAGCCAGCGTCGCAAGAATCATAGTTTTAACAGGCCAGTCCGGAACAGGGTTCTGGATGTCAGACAGCGGACAGCAGGATTGCTTCTTTACTCAAGAGCGTGACAATGCCGTTTCTTACGGGAAAGCAGCTCTTCGCGTCTTTGCGGATAAATCCCCCGTCGATTTTCCTGCTGACGGTCTCTCCTTTTTTATTTTTAACAAGCCCCGAGGAAATCCCCTGATTCAGCTTCGCCAAGAATTCCTTTTCGGCCGGATGTAACGGCTGTTTTGTCTCGGGACACCGGATAATATTTAATAGCGGAACCTGCATGATGATCGCCTTTATCGGAAAAGTTTTGGAAGCGTGAGCACCGTCTGACATTTAATTTTACCGGCGCTTTATGCATGCGCCTTTGCGCAAGTACTAATCGTGGCGAACTTGAAGTTCGCCTACGATTATGTGCGCCAGTACTCAGCGTGTCGGACTAGTACTGTGTTTCATTCATTTTTATGAATCGGTACACAGTACAGTACTTGTCTCTTTATAAAAAACATCACTTAATTATTAACGAAACAATGTACTAGATGTCCGACTACGCTGATGTATGGGAAGACGGGACTCTGCCCGATTGAAACGGCAACACCCGATTTCAAGCGTCAAGGCGCATTGGTGCATCGTCCAGATTGAAATGACGGGTTGTTCATTTCAATCGCACAGTGCCGCGTACCCGTCAAAACAACGTTGACGCGGCATTAGTCTAAGCCGATTTTCCGGATTGTCAATTTAATTGAACCTTCGGCAGCGGCACGGCAGGAACCCGGCTTACAGATGTTTAATTGGCGTCTCTGGACGGACTTAAAATCCGGCGGACATGCCCCATAAAAACAGGAAGGTCCATGGGCTTCTGATAGATGCCCTCGACCGAAAATCCGGGATAAATCTCGGCGGCGTCCGCATAGCCCGTCATGATAAGCGTCGGGATGCGCGGTTTTCCATCAGGCCCGCGCAGCGCGGCAAAAACACCGGCCCCGTGCATTTTAGGCATTTTTAAATCAAGAATAATCAGATCCGGACCGATCGCATTGGCAATCCGCAGCCCGTCCTCGCCGTTAAAAGCGGTAAAAAGGCGGTATCCTTCTCCTTCTAATATCGTGCTTAAGGTTAACGCCAAATCTTCGTCGTCCTCGATGATGAGTATGTTTTTTCTGTGAGACAAGCAGCCTTCACCTCCCTTTTTTTTCAACGCCTGCGGCACGCCGGTTTATTGGTCCCGCCGCAATTTGTAACTTTAAAAGACCCGGCAAATAGCCGGTCCAAAAATAACGCTAGCATTCCGTTTTTAGGGAAACAAGCCCGCGATGTCAGGAATGTTAGGAATGTTTGATTTGTCGGCTTAATAAATAATTGCGGAAAGTCGCGGAATTCCTGCGGGGATAACGAATCAATGCGTCCGCGGAAGCGAGGACCAGAATGGGTTTCATAAGTCTCTGTAAACCCTCTATCCGTCATTGCGAGCGCCCAAAGGAGGCGAAGCAATCCCGGTTTTGCCTCAGAGATTGCTTCGTCGGCCTTACGGCCTCCTCGCAATGACAAATGAGATCTATGCTAAGAATGAATTATAAAACCGGACTAATTCTTCAGACGCTGATAAAGGACCGCAGACCAGCAGCGGCCCTTGAGGACACAGAGTTTTTTCAAGTGCGGCGATTTAAATGCCTTCAAAAATCCGGGCAAATTTGATTTCAGGATTCCCGAAACTGCCAGCCTGCCCCCGGGGCGGGTCAGCGCGGCCAATTTCCGGCGGTTTTCAATCAGGACATCCGAAACAAGATTGGCGGCAACAAACTCGAATTTCCGGCCTGTCCGCAGCGTTTCAAGACTGCGGCGCCAGGTTTTTGGTTTGGGTCCGCGGTTCAGCCTTAAATTGGCTTCGGCCGCGTCGACCGAGGCACTGTCCAGGTCGAGGACCCAGATATTTCCGGCACCGAGTTTTGCGGCGGCTACTGCCAAAATTCCGGTCCCGGTACCCACATCAAAAAAATTCTTAAACGGTGCGCCGGCCCGCTCGAGCAAACGGACGGTGAGCCGGGTTGTCTCGTGCTCGCCGGACCCGAACGCACCGCCCGGATTGATATAAATCGGGATCCTCCAGCCGGCTTTAAGCTCTTGCCGTCGCCATTGAGGGACGACAATAAATTTTTTCCCGAAAGGGCGGATTTGATAATCTTCTTTCCATTTATCGAACCAATCAGACTGCTTTAATTTTTTTTGTGAGAAACGCCAGCCCCGAAAAGCAAGTTTACGGCAGATCTTTTCGACTTGGCTGGCTTCGCGGACTGATTTCAGATAAAGCGCGGCCCCGGCAGATTCCTTACTTTGGACATTCAGAAGGACAAACTCGCCGAACGGCCGTCCCGTAACTTGCGCAAGCCGCATGAGCTGCTTTTGGAAAACCCGCTGCGGCCCCCGGCTTCTGAGGGTTATTTCAATGAGATTCTTGCTGAATGGCGTCAATGGTTTTAAAGGCCCCGTACCTAACGGAACTTACGTTTTGTCCGCGTCGCCCGCAATCACAATTTGTAATTTTTCAGGCTGAATGTTCTTGCGGACTGCTTCGTTGACTTCGTCCAGTGTCAGGCTCTCAATAATTCTCGGAAATTCATCCACAAAGCCATATCCTTGCCCCATTTCCTCGACGCGCCGGATTTGCCCCGCAAGCGCCCGCGTCGTCCCAAGGCTCACCTTGTATTTACCGGCAATCGTCGTTTTCATCCGCTTGAATTCCTGCGCGGTCGCGCCGTTCAGCGCATAGTCGCCGATCACGGAGCTTGTTTCGGAGATGGCCTGGTCCAGAAGACGGGGCGTTGTGATCATGTGGACGTCCCAGTGGCCTTCGGTTTCATCCGTCGCTCCGTCCAGCGTGGAATAAATCGAATAGGTCAGCCCTTTTTCATCGCGCACACGGTTCGAAAGACGGGCAATAAAATCGCCGCCTAAAATAAAGCTGGCGAACGACATGGCAAAATATTCGCGCTGACCGTATTTCAGCGGCAGGCCGTGGCCGAAATAAACATCGAGGTTGCGTTTTTCAGGGACCGGCACAATTTTTTTTGCTGCCGGACGCAGTGCGGCAGTCCGCGGAACTTCCAGCGCACCGGATTTAACGGGCCATCCGGCAAAGGCCTTCTCCACGGATTTTGCAAGCTCCTGGGCATCAATGTCGCCGACGGCGACAACGACCATATCCTGGGGACCGTAATGGTCCCGGTGAAAACGGCGGAGTCCTTCCGCGCTGATCGCATGCAGCGCTTCAAGCTGTTCTTGCAGCGTATGTTCATAATTAATGTGCCCCGCAGGATAAACTTGCCGCGCAAACTCTCCCATGGCAATAATTTCCGTGTCCGTCATCTGGTGACGGAGGGTCGTATCCAGCTGGGTTTTTATTTTTTTCAGCTCCTCTTCGGGAAATACGGGATTCCTGAGCTGTTCGGCGATCAACCCGACGGCCGTCGGAAGGTCTTGTTTCAGCAGGCTTGCTTTAAATTCGACCCGCTCGGACCCTGCTTCAAAATTCAGGTCAATGCCGCGGCTTTCGAGAAGTTCCGCGATCGCATATTTATCAAATTTTTGCGTCCCCATCTCCAGCATACCGGCGGTCACGGAAGCCAGAAGAGGATTTTTTGAATAGGCGTCCCCGCCCCCAAGAAACGACCCGGAGAGAGCGACAACATCCCGGATTTTGGTTTTCAGCGTGATGAGCCGTACCGGCCCGGCCTGGTGCAGCTGTGCTTTATCCACAAACTGCGTCTGTTCCGTACTTTTGTCAACGGAGAAATGCTCCAAATCCGCTGCAGGGCCTGCTTCGGGCTTCTGCCGGTCATGGCCGGGAGCCTCATAAGCCCCTGCCGCGGCCGGGGATTCGGATGCCGCCGCAACCAGATAGGCCGTGATGACTTTATCCGGCAAGAGATAATCGCGGAGTACGCGTTCGACATCACTGAGCGTGACCGCATCGATTCTTTTGCGCATTTCGGCAAAAGCCGGCCAGTCTCCGATCCCGATGGCTTCGTTCAGAGCCCCCGTAATTTTAAACTGCCCGTCCCATTGAAAGGCGGCTTGCGACCGGATCTGGGCCTTGGCGGTTTCGATCTCTTCCCCGCGGATCCCGCCGGTCTTGAGGTCTTCGATACAGCTGAGCAATGTTTTTTGCACCGTCTCGCGGGAACCCGACGGAGACAAATAGGCCGCAATGGTGAAGAGACCCGGATCGTAATAGATTGAGTTCGTAGAAGCGACCTGGACGGCAAGCTCGGTGTCCACAATTTGGCGGTAAAAACGGGCCGTTTTGCCTCCCGAAAGAATTTGGGACAGGACATCCAGCGCATAAACGTCGGGATGACGGCCCTCCGGGACCGCATAAGCAAGCATCACGGCGGAAA
>MHFC01000114.1:5010-6928 GCA_001804025.1 Omnitrophica bacterium GWA2_52_8
AGCGTCTCTTCCTTATCAAAGTCTCCGATCACACTCAGGACCGCATTGTTCGGCCAATAATATGTGTTATAAAACGTGCGCAGCTGTTCAACGGTCATGTTCTCCACATCTTCGCGGAGGCCGATCGGCAGCGTCCCGTATCCGTGTCCCGGGAAAGCCTGTTTCCAGACGGCCTTGACCAGCATATTCATCGGGGAATTTTCGACCGACTCAAATTCGCTCAGCACGACGTCGCGCTCGCTTTGAAAATCTTCCTGCCGTAGAAGCGCCCCGCGCATGCGGTCCGCTTCGATGTCCATCGCCAAAGGCAGCCATTCGCTCGGGAGCGTTTCATAAAAATTGGTCACATCCATGCTCGTTGTAGCGTTCATGACCGCGCCAATGGGTTGTAAAACCTGGGATATGGAACGGCCCTCTTCTTTGCGGAATTTTTCGGACCCTTTGAAAAGCATGTGCTCGAGCATATGGGAGCCGCCCGTATGTCCCGGCTTTTCATTCCGGGCGCCGACAAAATAAGTCACCATGAGGGTCGCCACCGGAACGCTGCGATCTTCCAATAAAAGTACGCGCAGTCCGTTTGACGTCATTTCGTATTCCTGGACTTTTTCAATGGAACGAAGAAATTTCAGGCTGTCTTGAAGCACGGGTTTTTCCCCTTTTCGGTAACCGGCAAATTCCCAGGTAAACACAAACGCCGCCAGAACAAGCAAGGAAATCAAAATTTTGTTCATAGGCGCGCCTATTTTATAGGAATTCCCGGGTGTTCGGAAACGGATTCACGGCCCCGTCTCTCTTTTAAAAATCATAACTCCGGCGTAAAGCTTCCGGCAGCAGTCCAACACCGGCCGTTATATTCAAGTCCAAACACTCTGGCGGGAGGAAATTCCGCATCCGCAAACCCTTTCGCGCCGGCCAAATTTCTCAAAAGACAGGCAACGAGCGGGAGGTGACTGACGATTAAAAGCGGCCCGTTTTTCCGTTCCGCCGCGAAACAGATAATTTTCTCTTCAACGCCGGCTGGAGGATCATCGGGCAGCAGACCGTGGGTGATTTTAGGCCCGGATACCCCGCAGCATTCGGCCACGATTCCGGCTGTCTCGGCGGCCCGTTTCAAAGGGCTGGACCAGATCTCCCGGAGTTTAATTTTCTGCGTCCGGAACTGCTTGGCGATATTTTCTGCCTCGAGCCTGCCGGACTGCGACAGCGGTCTTTGTACGTTTTCCATCGCATTGACCGCTTGACCATGGCGCATAAGATAAAGTTTCATAAATGAGTGTTAGAAAGTTTTATGGAGCCCCGCGGGCATAGCCCGCAGGGCTCTGCGCAGGCGGATAGATTGCGGGAAAAAGCCTGCTCGCCGCCTATGATTCCGGAATATTTGCCGCCTGGCATCTGCCCCCTGATATCCGGGATCTGTTATAATACCGCATGTTTAAATTAAAATCCCTCATTTTAAAATCCCGGGTGATCCAGTCGCCCATGGCCGGCTGCACGGACCTTGCTTTCCGTCTGCATGCACGCCAATACGGAATGGAATTCGCGTTTTTGGAAATGGTTTCTTCCGAAGCCATGGTGCGGGACAATGCCAAGACCCGTAATCTGTTGAAAAGTGATCCGAGCGACCGGCCCCTCGGAGCCCAGCTTGTCGGCTGCCGCCCCGAGATCATGGCCGAAGCCGCATCCATAATCGAAGACATGGGTTTTGACTGGCTGGACCTTAACCTGGGCTGCCCTGTTCCGAAAATTACCGGGCCCGGCGGCGGATCTGCCCTGCTTGCCGAGCCGGACAAGGCGGGACAGATTTTCAACGCCGTCCGCCAACGCGTCAAAAAAATCCCTCTCACCGTCAAAATGCGCAAGGGTTTTTCCGACCCCTCCGGCGCGGAGGCCGTCCGCATTGCCCGCATGGCGGAGGATG
>MHFC01000114.1:6945-8743 GCA_001804025.1 Omnitrophica bacterium GWA2_52_8
GTGCCGACGCGCTCAGGCTGATGGAAACCAGCGGCTGCGATGCGGTCATGATCGGACGCGGCGCGCTCGGAAACCCGTGGATCTACCGCGCGATCGCGCAGTCCATCGACAATCAAAGCCCCGCCGATCACAAACCCTCGTTTTTCGAACGCAAAGAGGCTGCCCTCAAACATTTCGAACTCACTCTGGCAACGGAGGGCGAAAAGATGGGCGTGCTGAAGTCGCGGAAGATTTTGTGCTGGTATTTCAAAAACTGCCCCGGCGCCGCCGAACTGCGCAACAAAATCAACACGGCCGAAACAGCGGCCGCAATGCGCTCGATCGTTGAAAATTATGAAGTCCGGAATGGTCAGCCGTAAACCGCACGGCGCCGGGTTTTTATCCTACCGGTCTTTCGCGGGCCAGCCTATTTTTTCAAGCGCCGCGACAAGCGCCAGATAGTCTTTGATCAGCAGCTCCTCACCGCGGACATCGTGGGACAAGCCGAGCGCCTCGAATATTCCAAGCAGGTCTTCGCGCTTCCATTGGCCGCCGGCGGCATGCGCCAGAAGCGAAAGCAGGGTTTTGCGCCTCTGCGAAAAAGCGATGCGTACCAGCTCGAAGTAATGCGCTTCGCGCGCTTCATTTTTTTTCTCGTGGAAGTCCATCCGGACCGCGCACGACGCAACGGCCGGTTTCGGGGTAAAACACGAGGGGGAAAGATCAAGGATCTTGCGGACATCCGCCGCATAACGGACCCCCAGCGTCATCCGGCCGTAGTCCTTGTTGCCCGGAACGGCGGCCAGCCGGTTCCCGACTTCCTTCTGCACGGTCAAAACCGCCGTCGAGATACTGTCCCGGTATTCGAGCAAGCGGAAAATAATCGGCGCCGTAATATAATAAGGAAGATTCCCGACAACCTTCCACTTCCCGGCGGTCCATCCCGCCGCCCGCGCCGCAGTCAGAAGATCGGTTTTCAGTATGTCCCCCACCGCAATGCCAAAAGACCCGCCCTTCGCGGGTTTCCATTCCGTCCGCAAAATTTCGGCAAACCGCGGGTCTTTTTCGACCGCCAGCAGGCGGCATCCCGACTGCAGGATAAACTGCGTCAAGGCCCCGAGGCCCGGACCGATTTCGATCACAAAATCACTTTTTTTTAATTCCAGTTCCTCGACGATTTTGCGCTGGAGGTTCGGGTCCAGCAAAAGGTGCTGGCCCAGATGGCCGCGGACGGAAAGTTTGTATTTTTTGATCAGATCGATTTGTGTCGGCACAATATTAAATCCTGTCCGGGGGCTTACGGCGCCGCGATAAATCTTTGCGCCCAGCGGATCGCGGAAAGCATGGAACGCGGGTCCGCAATCCCTTTGCCCGCGATATCATACGCCGTCCCGTGATCCGGCGAAGTCCGGATATAAGGAAGCCCGAGGGTCACATTCACGCCATCGTGAAAGGCGACAAGCTTGAAGGGGGCGAGTCCTTGATCATGATACATGCTGAGCACCGCATCATAGTCCCCGCGGTAAGCGTCATAAAATACCTGATCACCCGAAAGCGGCCCGGTAACGCGCAGACCTTTGCGGGAAAGCGCTTTAACGGCGGGGGCCATCACGCGGGCCTCTTCATTCCCGGTTTCGGACCCGTGCGGATTCAGCGCGCAAACAGCAATGCGGGGCCTGCTGATTTTCAGCTTTGATTTGAGAAAAGCGTGCGTCAGCATGACTTTTTCCCTGATCAAATCCTGTGTGATTAACCGGCTGACTTTTGAAAGGGGCACATGGATCGTGGCAAGCGTCACTTTGAGCTTATCGGAAACAAA
>MHFC01000114.1:8767-11984 GCA_001804025.1 Omnitrophica bacterium GWA2_52_8
CGCCGCATGGGCGAGATATTCCGTGGGCCCGTGAAATCCGCGGCAAACGAGCCGCATCGCCGTTTTATTGACCGGCGCCGTCACTATCGCCGCCACGGCACCCTGCTGCGCCAGGCGGCACGCGCGGTCGATGGCGGCCAATGCGGCGGCTGCGTGATTTTTCGCGACGGTGCCAGGAACAACGGATAATTTTCCATTCCGCCTTCCTGAGAGCATCGCCAGGGCAGATTCCGTCACATCCTCAAACCGGACCTCCGGCGACAACCGCAGCCCTGACTTATTTAGAGGCGCGAGCGCCGCCCGGCTCCCGAAAATCAAAACATTTGAGCGGTCTTTTGCAGACAAACGTCGGAGGGCTTTTAAAACAACTTCCGGTCCGATGCCCGCGGGATCTCCGAGGGTAATGGCGATAGGTTTAAGTCTCATAAAATTTGGGAAGAGTGAATCAAAATATCCCGGAGCTTTGAAAGAAGTCACTTATTGCAACGGCGGCGGCCTCGAAGGATTATCGAATCGAGATATAGGCCTTCTTTTTTAATTCGGTCAGCCATTCGTCAAAACGTTTACGAAACTGCTCCTGGTAGATCATCATCTTGATTTCATCACGGACCTGGTCAAAAGTCTTCTTGAACCCCTCCTGTTTTTCCTCGATGCGGAAAATGTGATACCCCATCGGGGTCTCGATCATCTCGGACACATCGCCGGGATTCAATTTAAAAATCACGTCATCGATCGCGGCAATCATGTCGCCCCGCCGGATCCAGTCGCTCAGTCCGCCCTGCTGGGCCCTTGTGTCTTCGGAATTTGCTTTCGCCAGCGCGTCAAAATCCTCCCCTTTGATAATTTGCGCGCGCAGCGACTTGATTTTTTCAACAGCCTTCTCGTCCATGATACCTTTTTCCCTGGCGTCAAAACTTTTTTTGATCGTGATCGAACGGATTTTCAGTTTGGGCTCTTCCGAAAACTGCGCGATATTTTTTTGATAATAATTCTGAAGGTCCGTGGGGGATATCACAATTTTGGACCGGATTTCCGAATCATGCAAATAACGGATCATGGCTTGCCGTTTAAGGCGTTCGCGCAGTTCCGTCTCGCTGATCCCCTGCTCCTGAAGCGCCTGTTCATAAATTTCCTGATTTTCAAACTGGGCCTTGAACTGCTCGAGGTCCTGATCAATGCGGGTCGGCTCGACTTCCACCTCGCGCAATTTGGCTTCCTGATACACAAGCCGGTCTTCGATCAGCTGGCTTAAAATCCTCTGCCGCGCTTCCGCGACGGCCTTCAGAAGCTCCGACCCTTCGTAATGCCGGCGGTATTCTTCATAGAGCGGCCGCAAAATGATGTCCAGCTCGCTTTGCGTGATGGCCTCGTCATTCACCACAGCCACAACGCGGTCAAGCAGCTGCCTCCCATAAGAAGCCGGCGAAGCCTCCAGGATTGCCGTTAGAAGAATAATGATGAGTTTGAGCCGTTTTGGCATAGGTTAGAAGACATCCTTAAAGACATAAAATTCAATGCATTGTAGCGAAGCCTGCTTTCATGTGCAAGCCGCAATGCTGACCGGCCGCACCTGACAACGGTGCCCGGCAATAGAATAAAGCCCGGGGACATAGCCTGCCGGCTGAACTCGGAACGGCTTCGTAATGCTTCAGGATTTTGACTTTTTTTTGCTGATTTCTTCCTGCAGCATCCGGCAATACAAGTCGAACCCGACCGCATGAATAAAACCGCTTTGTTCATGACCGAGAATATTTCCGGCACCCCGGATTTCAAGGTCCTCCATGGCGATCTTGAATCCCGACCCAAGCTCCGTGAACCGCTCGATCGCCGCCAGCCTTTTTTCAGCGTCCTGGGTCATGACCCAGTTTTTCGGCGTCATGAGATAAGCGTAGGCCTGACGCACTTCATGAAAGCGCCCGACGCGGCCTCTCAGCTGATAAAGGTCGGCAAGACCGAAAAGGTCCGCCCGGTTAATTAAAATCGTGTTCGCATTCGGGATGTCGATCCCCGATTCGATGATATTGGTGGCAATAAGGCAGTCGATCTTACCGTCGATAAAGTCCTGCATGATTGATTCCAGCACCTGCGGCGCCATTTGCCCGTGTGCAACGGCAAACCGGACCTGCGGCAAAAGGTCTTTGAGATGGCGGCAAACTTTATCGATCGACTGTACCCGGTTATGGATAAAATAAACCTGGCCGCCGCGGTCAATCTCGCGCTTAATCGCTTCGCGGACGATCCGGTCGTCAAATTCCAGGATATAAGTTTCAATCGGCATGCGGTTTTTCGGCGGCGTCTGAATGAGGGACATGTCCCGGACCCCCACCATCGCCATATAGAGCGTCCGCGGAATCGGCGTGGCCGTCAGCGAAAGCACGTCCACGGTACTGCGAAACTGTTTCAGTTTTTCCTTATGCCGGACCCCGAAACGCTGTTCTTCGTCAATAATCAGAAGGCCGAGTTTTTTGAACACAATGTCATCGGACAGAAGCCGGTGCGTTCCGATCAGAATATCCACGGCCCCCTCTTTTAACCCTTTCAAAATCACCGCCTGGTCCTTGCGGGAGCGGAAACGCGACAAAACTTCCACGGTCACGGGAAAACTCTGGAGGCGTCTTTTGAGAACCAGAAAATGCTGTTCCGCAAGTACCGTCGTCGGCACCAGGACCGCCACCTGATGTCCGCCGGTGACAGCTTTAAAGGCGGCACGCATGGCCACTTCCGTTTTTCCGTAGCCGACGTCCCCCGCCAGCAGGCGGTCCATCGGTTTGCCGCGCTCCATGTCTTTTTTGACTTCTTCAGCCGCCCGTTTCTGGTCCGGCGTTTCTTCAAAATCAAATAACGCCTCAAACCGCTCCTGCCATTCGTGGTCTTTGGGAAACGCGATCCCGCGGCCGAACGTCCGCCTTGCCTGGATCTCGAGGAGGTCCGCGGCGACACTTGAAACAGCCCGGCGCGTTTGGTCCTTAATCCTCTGCCATTCCTTCCCGTGGAGCTTGGTCAGCCTGGGGGTCCGCCCTTCGCTTCCGATATAACGTTCAAGCGGTTCCTGGTAGTCCAGATACAAAACTTCCTGGTCCGCATACTCAATGGCAAGGTGCCGCTTGCTTTGTCCGTCGATTTTGAGGGTCTTGTTTCCGAGGTACCGGCCGATCCCGTATTTCAAATGCACGACAAAATCACCCGGCAAAATGTCTTTTTTTTCGGTCAACGGGTC
>MHFC01000114.1:12042-20212 GCA_001804025.1 Omnitrophica bacterium GWA2_52_8
ACAGGGGCGCGGTACGTGACCGGATAGATATCGCAAACGCCGCCCCGCAGGGCAAATTCGCCGGCTTTTGTGACAAAGTCCGTTTTTTGGTAGGACAAGCCGTAAAGCTCCTGCTCCAGGGCCTCGCGCGAAAGAGACTGTCCAATTTTGAACATTCGGACATTCAGTTTCATACGGCGGTTTTCATCCGGAATTTAAAGGGCAGCATACCCGAGGGGGCCTTGCCGGCGGCAAAAAGTCTGGCTTTAGTGTGCCCGGAACCCGGACGGATTTTCTTGGCGGTTATGATTTTGCCGCTTTTCGTTTTTCACACCAGCCGCCGATTCTTTTAACGGCTTCTTCGAGCGTTTTTTCGGAGCAGGCAAAACTGAGCCGGACATAACGGTTGTTCCCGAACGGCTGCCCCGGAACCACGGCCACGTGAATTTCATCCAGCCAGGCCTGAGTCAAAGCGATGGAATCCATCCCCGTTCCGGAAACATCGACAAACATATAAAAGGCGCCTTGCGGACAAAACGGCTTGAGCAGCGGCATTTTTGACAGTTTTTCATAAAAATAATTGCGCCGCTTTTCGAATTCCCGGCACATTTTGCCGACTTCCGCGGCGATTTCAGGCTTCTCGAGGGCCGCCACACCGCCGGACTGCGCAAAAGACGTCGGGTTGGAAGTCGAATGACTCTGAAAACTTCCCACGGCCTTGGCCAGCTTGAGGTCGGGAAACGCAGCGTAGCCGAGCCGCCAGCCGGTCATGGCGAAGGCCTTGCTGTGGCCGTTCACGATCACGGTCCTGGCTGCAATAGAGGGGTCTAAAGACGCGATCGAAATATGTTTTTTGCCGTCAAAGATCAGTTTTTCATAAATTTCATCGCTCAATACCCACACCTGCGGATGCTTTTTAAGCACCTCTACGAGGGCGAGGAGTTCCCTTTCGGAATACACGGCGCCGGTCGGATTAGAAGGCGAGTTCAAAACCAGGACTTTGCTTTTTGGGGTCAATTTTTTTCCGAGAATTCCGGGCGTGAGTTTGAATTCCGTCGATGCATCCGTATCAAGAAAGACGCAGGCCCCGTTCAGAAGACGGACCATTTCAGGATAGCTGAGCCAATAAGGGGCCGGGATCAGGACCTCGTCCCCGTCATCCACAAGTGCATAAAGCACGTTAAACAGGGAATGCTTGGCGCCGCAGGAAACAATGATTTGTTCCGGACTGTAGGTAAGTCCCTGGTCGGTCTTAAATTTGTTTGCAATCGCCTTGCGCAGTTCCAGTGTACCGGCCGCAGGAGTATAGCGGGTCACGCCTTTTTGGATGGCATCAATGGCGGCACGGCGGATGATCTCGGGGGTGTCGAAATCCGGTTCGCCGGCGCTCAGGGAAAGGACATTAATCCCCTGCGCTTTAAGCTCGTTGGCTTTCGCGGTAATGGCAAGAGTTGCGGACGGAGAGACGCCAAGAACGCGCCGCGACAAACGAAGCTGCCCGCGTTCAGTCTCCTTTAAGGAATTTTCTGAGGGCACCTAAAAAGCCCCCTTTCTTTTCTGACTCCTTCTTGTCATCCGGAGTCTTTGGCGCTTCTTGCGCCGCCTTCTTTTCGGAACCTTTGGCCTTGGCTTCGGGCTTGGCCTGTTCTTTGAGCTTCTTTTCACCTTCCGGCTTGGCCTTTTTTGGCTTGGCTTTTTTCTCAGGCCGGCTCGGCGCCGCAATCGTTTCCGTAAACTCCAAAAATGCCATCGGGCTTGCGTCGCCGGGACGCGCGTTCAAACGCAGCACCCGGGTATACCCGCCGTTCCGGCTCTTAAACTGCGGCGCGATGTCCCGCATCAGGATGCGGACAACATCCTCAGACCGCAAACGCGCCAGCAGAAGGCGCCGTGCGTGCAGGTCACCGCGCTTCGCGAGCTGGACCATTTTATCCGCATAGGAGCTGGTTTCCTTGGCCCGGCAGAGCGTCGTCCGAATGCGCTTGTGAAAAACAAGCCCGCGCATCAGATTACACAGCAAGGCCTTCCGATGTTGGGATTTAACCCCCAGTTTTCTTTTACTCTTCAAGTGTCTCATGAAAATTTCCTTTATGTCCCGTTTTTCCGACAGTCTTTCAGACAAAACCCTTCGGCGGACGCTTATTACTCTCCGGCCGCCGCAGACGACGTCGCTTCCTGAGAAGTTCCAAGCGGCGCGGGCGTTCCGGCTTTACCTTTCAAGCGCTCCTCGACGTTCATCCCGAGCGCAAGTCCCATCGTGACTAAAATGGCGCTGATTTCAGAAAGCGATTTTTTTCCGAAATTTTTATATTTCAGCATTTGCGCCTCTGTTTTACGGATGAGATCCCCGATCGTTTTGATGTTCGCGGCTTCGAGGCAGTTCGCGCTGCGTACGGAAAGCTCGAGTTCGCTGATCGGCTTGTTAATAATGTCCCTGAATTCATGGTCCTCTTCTTCTTCATCTTCCGTTTCGATCGGAATTTCACCGTAATTGACAAAAATATCCAGATGGCGCTGAAGAATATTGGACGCGTAAAGCATGGCTTCTTCCGGTGTCATCGCCCCGTTGGTCCAGACTTCCAGGATCAATTTGTCATAATCGGTGATTTGCCCGACACGGGTGTCCTCAACCGCAAAGTTGACCTTCAATACCGGGGAAAAAATCGAGTCCACCGGCACAAGACCGATCGGAGCCCCGTCTTGCTTGTTTTTTTCGGCCGGAACATACCCGCGACCGCGGCCCACTTCCATTTCCATGCGGAAATCAATGTCCTTGGTCAGCGTGCACAAAACAAGATCCGGGTTGATGACTTCAATGGTTTCGTCGGCCTGGATCATACGGGCGGTCACAGCCCCGGCTTTCTTTGTCTGCACCATGATCTTTTTGGGCCCTTTTCCGTGATAGCGGAGAACCAGCTGCTTCACGTTCAGGACAATCTGCGCCCCGTCTTCCAGTACACCTTCCATTGAAGAGAACTCGTGAAGCATCCCTTCTATTTTCAGGCTTGTGACGGCGGCCCCCTCGATCGACGATATCAATACGCGGCGCAACGAATTGCCGATCGTGGTCCCGTATCCCCGCTCAAACGGCTCGGCAACAAACTTGCCGTACGTCGGCGTCAATGTTTCTTTGTCCACTTCCAAATGTTTCGGTGTCTCAAAAGTTTTCCAACGAATTCCCATACATTTCCTCCTTAAACGTGTGCGCTCATCCGAGCACTGTGCGTATTATCTTCCGGCCATTCGGAACGATAACCGCTTATGAAAAACTGCTGCGATTATTTCGAGTACAGCTCCACGATAAACGACTCTTCCACCGGGAGCCCGGCATCCGCCTTGGTCGGTTCGCGAACGATCGTCCCTTCCAAACTTTTGCGGTTAACAGCCAGCCATTCGGGAAGCGGAAGATCTTCCCACTTTTCCAATGTCGCCTTAATGCGCGCGACGATCGAATCCTTTTCTCTGACGGTAATTTTGTCCCCCGTTTTTACCAGATAAGAGGGGATGTTCACCTTCTTGCCGTTGACCCGGATGTGTCCGTGGCCGACAAGCTGCCGGGCCTCATTACGGGTATTGGCAAAGAAGAGCCTGTAAACGGTGTTGTCGAGCCGTCTTTCCAAAAGCGAAATCAGCATTTCGCCAGTAACCCCGCGCTTTTTTGAAGCCCGTTTGAAAAACACGCGAAATTGACGCTCGAGAAGGCCGTAAATTCTTTTCATTTTCTGTTTTTCACGGAGCTGCAATCCGTAGTCGGACTGCTTGCGGCGCGTCGCTCCGTGCATTCCGGGCGGCCGGCTGAGGCGTCTTTCGACTTTGTCGTCATTACGGCGGCTGCCTTTCAGCTGCAGATTAATGCCTTCGCGCCGGCTCAAACGGATTTTGGGGCCGAGATATCTTCCCATAATTAGACCCTCCTCTTTTTCGGAGGCCGGCAGCCGTTGTGTGGGATGGGGGTGATGTCATGAATAGCACAGACCTGCAATCCCGCAACCTGCAGTGCGCGGATCGCCGATTCGCGGCCCGACCCGGGTCCTTTAATATAAACTTCCACTTCTTTCATGCCGAACTCCAGCGCTTTCTTGGCGGCCTGTTCGGACGCGACCTGAGCGGCATACGGCGTGGATTTTTTAGAACCCTTGAAACCCGCGGCACCGGCGGATGACCAGCACAGGGCATTGCCCTGGGCATCGGTAATCGTGACAACGGTATTATTAAAACTGGCATTGATGTGCACCGTTCCCTTTGCCACGTGTTTTACTTTTTTCTTTTTTGACATAAGAACTCCTTGACCTCTTGTTTCTCATATCCCGGCGCACGCCGGGACTCCGGAATTATTTAGGCGCCGGGGCCTTTTTTTGTAATCCGCCGACAGTGACCCGCGGCCCCTTACGCGTACGCGCATTGGTGTGCGAACGCTGACCCCGGACAGGCAAACCCTTAACATGCCGCATCCCGCGGTAAGAGCGAATATCGATAAGCCGTTTGATGTTTTGCTGGACATCCCGCCGCAAATCACCTTCCGTCTTTACCGTTTTTTGGATGATTTCCGTAATTTCGGAAATTTCTTTTTCCGTCAGGTCTTTGGCCCGTTTTGCCGGATCAATCTTGACGGCATCCAGAATTTTTTTGGAAGTCGCGCGGCCGATCCCGTAAATATAGGTCAACGCGATGTCCGTCCGTTTTTCTCTTGGAATGTCAACTCCTAAAATACGCGGCATATGGCTGCTCCTTAAACTCGATTTTTAAAAAACCGCCGGAAAACCGGCCCTTTTATCCCTGGCGCTGCTTATGTTTCGGATTAGAACAAATAACAAATACGACGCGTTTGCGTCTTATAATTTTGCAATGCTCACATACCCGGCGGACCGAGCTTCGGACTTTCATGGTCACTTCTCCTCAATAGTAAAGCGCTACTTCACGCGATAAGTAATTCTGCCCCGGCTTAAATCATACGGCGACAATTCGAGTTTCACCTTGTCGCCGGGAATGATCCGGATATAATGCATCCGCATTTTACCGGAGATATGCGCAAGCACCTTATGGCCGTTCTCCAGTTCCACTCGAAACATTGCGTTCGGCAACGGCTCGATGACTTTACCTTCAACTTCAATGGCGTCTTGCTTTGACACTTTTCCGGGCCTTTTATTTCTTATACGGACACGTCCGGTTCATCCCGCGTTAAAATGACAAATCCTTCTTCACTAAAAGCGATATCATCCTCATAATGACTTGCGGGCTTGCGGTCTTTCGTGACGACCGTCCAGCCGTCCTGCAATATTTCAACCGCGCAATTTCCCTGCGTCACCATGGGCTCGATCGCCAACACCATTCCGGGCTGAATTCTCGCGCCCTGTCCCGCCTTGCCGTAATTCGGCACCTGCGGGTCCTCATGAATCGCACGGCCGATACCGTGTCCTACATATTCGCGAACAACCTGAAAACCCCGCGACTCTATTAATTTCTGGATCGCTTCAGCCAGGTCCCCGATCCGGCACCCCGGCTTATACGCTGCTAACCCGGCATCCAACGCATCTTTTGCCGTTTTGATCAAAAGCATTTCGTCTTTTGTCACGGTTCCGACCGGCCAGGTCCTCGCGGCATCCGCATAATAACCCTGAACCCGCGCACCAATATCAAAACTGATGATGTCGCCCTCTTTGAGGATCCGGTTCCCGGGGATCCCGTGCACGACTTCTTCATTCACGGAGATGCATGCTGTTTTCGGAAATCCGCGGTACCCCTTAAAAGCGGGCTCGGCCCCGGCGTCGCGGATCACCTTTTCGGCGAACTGATCCAACTCGTCCGTTGCGATTCCAGGACGAATATGTTTGTGCACTTCCTGAAAAACCAGTTTTAAAACATCCGCCGCCTGCCGCATCAACTGAATTTCACGCTTGGACTTAAGCGAGATCATTACAAAAGTCCAAGTTTGTCAAAGAGCTTGCTAATCTCTTCCTGAAGCTCGGGAACGTCATAATCGCCCGGAATATTCTGCAGAATCTTTTGATTCTGATAATACCGGACAAGCGGCAGCGTTTCCCGGTCATACATTTCCAGCCGGTGGCGAATCGTTTCCGGCTGATCGTCCTTGCGCTGAATCAACTTCGCGCCGCATTGGTCGCAAACACCGCTGACTTTTGGCGGCATGTTCCGCACATGATAATTGGCGCTGCATTCGGAGCACACGCGCCGTCCGGAAAGGCGCTCGTTAATGACTTCTCCGGACGTCTTGAAATTCAAAACCACGTTCAGGCCGCTCTTTTTTTTTTGTAAAAACTTATCCAGCGCGTCCGCCTGCCCGATCGTTCTCGGGTACCCGTCTAAAATAAATCCGCTTTTTGCCGGAAGATGCCCGATCGCGTCAAACATCACTTCATTGACCAGATCATCCGAAACAAGCCCGCCGCCTTCGATCGTTTTTCTGGCTTTGTTTCCCAACTCCGTTTTTTCGCGTATATGGCCCCTTAAAATGTCCCCCGTCGCCAAGTGCCCGGCCCCGTATTTTTGCGCCAAAACTTTTGCGTGCGTTCCCTTGCCGGCTCCCGGAGGGCCCAATAAGACAAGTCTGATCATCGCATCACGCGCTGCCTTTTTGGTTTTCCCTGTTTTCTTTTTTGCTATCTGCATAATCGATGCGCGTATGCGGCCGGGTCTTAAAATCAGCCGCGGCGCGACTTCAATTTTCCTCTTTTAATAAACCCGTCGTAGTGCCGCATCAAAAGCTGGGACTCAATGCTTTGCATGACATCAAGCATCACCCCCACAATAATCAGCAGCCCCGTACCGCCGAAAAAATGAGCGATCATAAAAGGAATGTTCAACACCCTAGGCGACGAGATAATATTCGGCAAAAGCGCGATAATCGCCAAAAAAACGGCCCCGCTTGCCGCAATGCGCGTCATCACGTAATCCAAAAACTCAGCCGTGTTTTTCCCCGGCCGGATCCCCGGAATGAAACCGCCGTATTTTTGCAGGTTCTCACTCACTTCGAGGGGATTAAAAGTAATCGCCGTATAAAAGAACGTGAAAAACAAAATCAACAGGGCATAAATAACGGAATAACTGATCGTCCCCATCGAGAGCCATTGGGCGACCGAGTTCAGGGCTCCCGCTTTCGGGAAAAACCCCGCAATCGTCGCCGGGAATAAAATCACGGATTGCGCGAAAATAATCGGGATCACGCCCGCTTGATTGACTTTAAGCGGTAAATACGTGCTTTGGCCCCCGTACATGCGGTGACCGCGGATCTGCTTCGCATATTGCACGGGAATTTTCCGCTGGCCCTGGATGATCAAAATCACGCAGGTGATGGTAAAGACAAACAACACGCACATCAGCGCAAACTTCCACCACGCCAGCTGCTGATGTGACGGGTCAAAGGGCGAAAGCAAAATATAAGTCTGCCAAAGAGCCGTCGGCAGCGACGCAATGATGCCTGCCGTAATAATAATGGACATTCCGTTGCCGATGCCATATTGATCGATTTGTTCGCCGAGCCACATAATAAACGCCGTGCCGGTGGTCAGCGTCAACATCGTCATGAGCCGGAATCCCCAGCCGGGATTCGGCACAATCACCGTCCCCTGAAAACTGTTCGGATTTTCAAGCCACAGGGCGATAAAAAACGTCTGAATAATACTCAGCACGATGGTTCCGTAACGGGTATATTGAATGATTTTCTTGCGGCCCTCTTCGCCTTCCTTGGCCAGTTTTTCAAGATACGGAATGACCACCGTCAGCAGCTGGAGAATGATCGATGCCGAAATGTAGGGCATGATGCCAAGCGCAAAAATGGTGGCTTTTTCAAGCGCACCGCCGGAAAACATTCCAATGATGCCAAAGAGCGTCCCGCCGGGTGTGCGGGAAATACTTTGAAAAAACTGCGATAGCGCCGCCCCGTCAATGCCCGGCGTCGGAATAAACGAACCGACCCGGTAAATAAAAACGATCGCAAGCGTAAAAAGAACTTTTATCCTGAGGTCGGGAACTTTAAAAATATTACCGAACGCTTGAATCATCGCGAATCAGTTTCTTTATTTCTGCTCATTACCGGTTGAACTATCGGACTTGCCCCAGCGCTCGATCACAACTGCCTGCCCGCCGGATTTCTCGATTTTTTCTTTTGCCGAGGCGCTAAATTGGTGGGCCCGGACCGTCAGGGGCTTCTTCACTTCGCCGTCGCCAAGCACCT
>MHFC01000114.1:20237-23508 GCA_001804025.1 Omnitrophica bacterium GWA2_52_8
CGGTAGAGAGGGTTTTGACCGCCTTCGAAACCCCGCCGCCGCGTCGCCCCCGACCTCGACATCTGACCCTTTTGCCCGCGGCAGGATGTTTTCCCGTGTCCGCTTCCGGCCCCGATGCCGCGCCGCTTTCTTCTTTTCTTATATGGAAATTTTGCTCTCATGAGTTAGTCCGTACTTCCTATTTAGCGTTCGCTTCGCCCGTTATTTCTTTAGCGCCCATTTCTTCCGTTTTTTCGCCGTGCCGCGGGCTTGAAAGAATAAGCGATTGAAGCCCCGAAATCGTAGCTTTAAGCACATTCACCGAATTATCGCTGCCTAAACTTTTCGTTAAAATGTCCTTGATGCCGCACGACTCACAAACCGCGCGCACGGCCCCGCCTGCGATAACCCCGGTACCTGGCGCCGCCGGCTTCAAAAGCACCCTCGCAGCTCCGTACCGCCCGATCACTTCATGCGGGATCGTCGTCCCTTTCATCGGGATTTGAATTTTCTTTCTCCCGGCGGCAATCAGCGCCTTGCGGATGGCATCGGCGACTTCATTGGCCTTGCCCATGGCAAACCCGATCTCGCCCGCCGCGTTGCCGACCACAACAAGCGCACTAAAATGAAACCGCCTGCCGCCTTTCACAACCTTTGCGCAGCGGTTGACCTGAATAACTTTTTCAATGCGGGGAGCCGAATCATCGCTTGTCCGCTGTGCGCCTTGGCTTTTTCTCGGCTTCTCCGTCTGTTTCCCAGTTTTGAGGATTTCTTCCGCTTCGACCAAAATAATCTCTCCTTTTTTTACAAACTACTACTGCATCTCATTAATTTTTATGAATCGAAACGCAGTACCGTCCTTGTCACCTAATAAAAAACCTTCTAAATTACAATGAAACAAGGTACTAAGTAATCATTCAAAAGCTTTTTCATATTTGTGAGCTGTCATTCCCGCGGATTTTTTCCGCCAAAGACGGATCAGCCTTAGGCTGAAGCGGGAATCTCCGCCAGGGGCGGACCCGCCGCGAAATTTGGCGGGCAGAACCAATGTCAGATCCCCGCTTAATACATGCGGGGATGACAAAATATTAAAAGACTTATGCACTGTTACTTAGAATTCGATCCCGGACGCACGCAACGATTCGGCCAAAGCCTTGATGCGGCCGTGGTATTTATAACCTGCGCGGTCAAAAGCTATTTTCTTAATTCCCTTCTTTTTCAACTCTTCTGCAAATAACGTCCCGAGCTGGGACGAGACTTCAGATTTCTTCCCTTTGATCCCGGCTTTCAGGAACTTTTCATCCCTTGTTGAAAACGAGGCCATCGTCGCGGCAGCCATATCGTCGATTGCTTGCACATAAATGTTCTTGAGTGACCGGTGGACAGCCAGTCTGGGCCGCTCACTCGTCCCAACCACCCGCTTCCGTATTCCCAGATGACGCTTAACGCGTTTTTGTTCCTTCGTCCGCATGTTAGCCTACCGCCTTCCCTTGTTTACGCCGCACAACTTCATCCGAATAACGGATCCCCTTGCCTTTATAAGGCTCAGGCTTGTGGAACCGGCGGATATCGGCCGCAGCTTGTCCCACTTTCTGCTTGTCGATACCGAGAATGCTGATCTGAGTGGGAGTCGCACACTTGATTTCGATCCCTTCCGGAATCGGATAATCAATCGGGTGCGTATACCCGAGAGCCAAAGACAATTCTTTACCTTTTACCTGGGCTTTAAACCCGACGCCTTCGATAATCAAATCCTTTTGAAAGCCGTTCACGACCCCGTTCACCATATTGGCGATTAAATTGCGCGTAAGCCCGTGCAGCGCGCGATCGGTCCGTATATCGGTGGGGCGGTTAACCAGAATTTCCTTATCACTGATTTGGACTTTCATGCGGGGGTGCAGAGAAAGCATCAGCTTCCCTTTCGGCCCCTGGACATTCAACTCCAGTCCTTTAAGCTCGGCTTTTACCTTGTCCGGCACAATAATCGGTTTTTTTCCTACGCGCGACATAAAATCTCCTCACCAAACCCTGCAAACAAGTTCGCCGCCCACTTTGTCCTGGCGGGCCTTACGGTCCGTGATAACGCCTCTCGATGTCGACAAGATCGCAATACCCAATCCGCCCTGCACACGCGGAATTTTATCCGAACTGACATAGGCACGTTTGCCGGGCTTCGAGATACGTGTGATGCCCTGAATGGCCGACTGTTTTCCGCGGATATATTTAAGATGAATCCGGGTGAATTGTTTCTTCCCCTCGGAAAACACCTTCACATTGTCGATAAATCCCTCTTCCTTCAAAATCTCGGCAATTTTTACCGTGAGCCCGGAAGCGGGGACCGTCACTTTATCTTTTTTCGCCCGTGACGCGTTTCTTACCACAGTCAAAAAATCAGCCACAAAATCAGTTCTTGCCATTCGATTCTCCTTAGTCAAATCCGCCGTTAAGATCTACCAGCTGGAACGGACAACCCCGGGAATAATCCCTTGGTTTGCCAGCTCACGAAAACAGATGCGGCACAGCGCAAATTTACGCAGATACCCTCTGGGGCGGCCGCACCGCTGACAGCGGTGATAAGCGCGCACCTGAAATTTTGGTTTCCGTCTCTGTTTTACAACCAAACATGTTTTTGCCATTGTGTTTCCTTATTCTGAAAGTTGACGCTCGGGAGCCAGAGCTTGTTTTTTGCGGAAAGGCAGCCCCAGCAGTTCCAGAAGCCGTTTGCCTTCTTCGCGGTTGACGGCAGACGTCACAATCGTGACATCCATCCCTTTCATCAGCTTGATCTTGTCAAACTCCACTTCCGGAAAAATCGATTGCTCCTGGATCCCGAGGCTGTAGTTTCCGCGGTCATCAAAACTCTGATCCGAGAATCCGCGAAAATCACGGATGCGGGGCATGGCAATATTAAACAAACGATCCAGGAATTCGTACATCCGTTTGCCGCGGAGCGTGACTTTCACCCCGACAGGATACCCTTCGCGGCTTTTGAAGTTCGCGATCGACTTTTTGGCTTTGGTAATCACAGGCTTCTGCCCGGTAATCATTCCGATCTCAATCACGATTTGTTCGAGAATTTTTGCGTCGTCCTTGGCCTCTTTGAGCCCCACGTTAACGGACACTTTCGTCACCTTCGGAACCTGCATGACGTTCTTGTATTTAAACGTCTCGATAAGCTGAGGCGCGACCTCGTTCCGGTAAAGTTCCAACAATCTCGGCACATTGCTCGTAGCGGCTTTCATCCCTAAACTCCCAAAATCTCCCCTGATTTTTTTGCAAAACGCTGTTTCGT
>MHFC01000114.1:23545-26507 GCA_001804025.1 Omnitrophica bacterium GWA2_52_8
TTATTTTTTCCACAAGCACCCTGTTTTCGCCGGGAAACACTCTCATGACGCGGCCTTTTTTGCCTTTATCTTTCCCGCTGATCACAACGACTTGGTCATTTTTTTTGATTTTCATTCAAACAACCTCCGGCGCTAATGACAAAATCTTCATAAACTGGCAGTCGCGCAATTCCCGGGCCACAGGACCGAAAATACGGGTCCCTCTGGGATTTTTATTATTGTCGATAATGACAATCGCGTTCGAAGAAAACCGCAGCGTTGAGCCGTCAGCCCTCTTGATCGGAGACCGCGTCCGGACCACCACCGCCTTCACGACGTCCCCTTTTTTAACGTTCCCCTGAGGGATGGCTTCCTTGACCGAAGCGGTGATAATATCGCCGACTTCCGCCGTCAGCTTTCCGTGACGGCCGATGACGCCGATCATGGCCGCTTTTTTAGCCCCGCTGTTGTCCGCGATATCAAGAATGCTCCGTAATTGAATCATTGCGCTAATACCTCAACAAGCTGCCAGCGCTTGGTTTTTGAAATCGGACGCGTCTGGACAATACGCACCTTGTCGCCGGCTTTGGCTTGGTTTTTTTCATCATGCACGGAATATTTAACTTTCTTCCGGATCACTTTTCCGAATTGAGGATGTCTCAAAAGACGGCTGACCTCCACCACGATGGTTTTGTTCATTTTGTCGCTTGTGACAAATCCTTCACGCATAATTTGTTTTTTCCCGGGTTGATCGCTCACTTGCTTTTTTCCCTGTTCTTTTGATGGATCACGGTCAAGATCCGCGCAATGTCCCGCTTTGTTTCGCGCATGGCAGTTTGCCTTTCCAGCTTTCCCGTCATCGATTGAAAACGGAGCTGCATCAGCTCCTTCTTCATCTTGGTTGCTTTGTCTTTGAGTTCATCCGCTCCCAAACTCAGGAGATCTTTAACCTTTAACATAGGCGCTTAACCTACCGTCCTTTTTATAAATTTTGTCCGAATCGGAATTTTATGGGCACATAACCGCATGGCCGCTTTGGCCGTCGCTTCCGGAATCCCGCCCATTTCAAAGATGATGCGGCCCGGCTTGATGACGGCCACATAATATTCGGGGGCCCCTTTCCCCTTACCCATACGCGTTTCCGCCGGCTTTTTTGAATAGGCCTTGTCCGGAAACACCCGCAGCCAAATTTTTCCGCCGCGTTTGACATGCCGCGTCAAAGCCACACGCGCAGCTTCAATCTGAATGGCCGTAAGCCATCCGCGATCGATGGCCTTCAGACCGAAATCGCCGAAGGACAAATCGCTGCCCCGCGTCGCAACGCCCCCAAGCCATCCGCGCTGCTGTTTACGAAATTTCACTCTTTTCGGCATTAATGACATAAACCGTTTCCCGCTGCTTTAATTGAGATTATTCCGGACTCTTCGCTTCGGTTCCGTGCGTTTTTTCCTGCTTTGGCTGAGACTCTTTTACCGCTTTTTTTACCGGTTTCCTGCCCCGGACACCCGCCGTTTTCGGCTTTTTTTCTTCTTTCTTGTCTTCTGTCTCTTGCATGGCGGATTCGTCCACCGGCACGGCGGCAAGCAATGCGGCCTGCAACTGCGCCCGGCGGTCGGCATCTTCTTTCTTTACAAGAATGTCCCCTTTATAAATCCAAACCTTGCATCCGATCGCCCCGTAAGTGGTATGCGCCTCAGAGAAGCCGTAATCAATGTCGGCCCGGAACGTACTGAGAGGAACTTTTCCCTCCCGGTACCCCTCGTCACGGGCAATTTCGGACCCACCGAGCCGGCCTTTGCAGATCACCTTGATTCCGAGCGCGCCCTTGCTCATCGCAAGCTGAACGGCTTTTTTCATCGCCCGCCGGAATCCGATGCGTTTTTCCAGCTGTGTGGAGATGTTCTCCGCCACAAGCTGCGCATCCGTTTGCGGATTTTTGACTTCTTTGATGTCCAAAAACAATTCATTCTGGGTCAGCCGTGAAAGCTCTTCCTTGATTTTGTCGATTTCCTGACCGCGGCGGCCGATAATAACGCCCGGTCTTGCCGTATAAATGCGCACGCGGACACGGCCGCTCGATCGCTCAATCTCCACATTGGCAATACCCGCAAAACCCAAACTTTTTTTAATTTGATCGCGGATTTTCAAATCTTCGTGAAGACTGGCGGCAAAACCCCGGCGCGCGAACCACCTAGCTCTCCAGGGCTTGATATATCCCAGCCTAAGACCGTACGGATGTGCTTTTTGACCCAAGACTTCCTCCTTTAGGCCGCCGCTCCCGCGGCAGCTTTTTTCTTCCCTAATTTTTTCGCGGGAGCTTTTGTCTTTGCTTTCGCATCGGACTCTTGTTCCTCTGCCTGCAACGGACCTCCCGGCGTTTCCCATTTTCTTTCGCCTTCCTTCAGCACCACCGACACATGCGTCATTCTTTTCAACATGACATCCGCCCGGCCCATGGAACGCGACATGTGCCGCTTCATGGTGGGGCCTCCGTCCGCACGCACTTCGGCGACATAAAGCCGGCTAGAATCCATTCCCAGCACCTTCGCGTTGGCGGCCGCACTCGCTATAAGTTTTTCCAGGAAGCGCGCGCCCTTGTTCGGCAGCGCCATTAATCTGGCAAACGCTTCGGGAATAGGCTGACGACGGACCGTGTCAATCACAAGCCGCATTTTTCGCGGCGACATCCGGATATACCGCACATACGCACGCGCTTCGCGCGCCTTCGGCTGCGGTGCGGCAGGTTCCTGCTTCGGTTTTTTTTCAGGCTCTGTTTTTTTAACTGGTTTTTTCATAATCTTTTCTCAGCAGACGACGTAACCATTCAAAAGTTTTTGATATTTGTGAGCTGTCATTCCCGATTATTTTCCGCCGAAGGCGGCTCCGTCCTTTAAAATCAATGCTGACGCGGTACTAGGTTTTTGCCCCGGTCGCAAGCGCTTTCGCCTTGTCTCCGGCCGCGCTGTGCTGCCTGAAAATCCGC
>MHFC01000114.1:26532-27447 GCA_001804025.1 Omnitrophica bacterium GWA2_52_8
GCCCCACCATATTTTCCGTCACAAAAACATTCACAAATATTTTTCCGTTATGCACCGAAAGCGTCACGCCGACAAACTCGGGCGTAATCGTGGAACGTCTGGACCACGTCTTGATGGGCTTCCGGTCTCTCCGGTCCTGCGCAATTTGGACTTTTTTTAGCAGGCTTTCTTCTATATAAACGCCTTTTTTTGCAGAGCGGCTCATTTTCTTCGGTCCTTTACAATGTAGCGATTGCTGAATTTGTTGCGCCTGCGGGTACGTAGGCCCTTTGCAAGCTGTCCTGTTTCGCTTTGCGGATGCTTATTGCTTTTTGACTTTCCTTCCCCGCCGCCCATCGGATGATCCACGGGATTTTTCGCAATCGCGCGGCTCTTGGGGCGGAATCCCAGCCAGCGGTGTCTGCCGGCTTTCCCCAATTTAATGTTTTCATGATCGATGTTCGAACATTGCCCGATGGTCGCATACGCTTTAAGCGGAATCATCCGGACTTCTCCGGACGGCAATTTAACATGCGCAAATTCGCTTTCCTTCGAAAGGATTTGAGCGACCGACCCCGCACCCCGGACCAATTTCCCGCCCAATCCCGGGGTCAGCTCGACATTATGAATCGGCGTACCTTCCGGGATCACCCGGATCGGCAAGTGATTGCCGATTTTGACTTCGGCACTTTCGCCGCTCATGACCGTGCTGCCCACGGTAAGGCCGTCGGGGCAAAGAATATAGGATTTCTGACCGTTCCCGTATTCTATAAGGGCTATGCGCGCGCTGCGATTCGGATCATATTCAACCGTTAGAACCTTGGCTTCCTCGCCGTAACGGTTACGCCGGAAATCAACGATCCGGATCCTGCGTTTATGCCCGCCTCCCCGGCCTTTGGCCGTGATACGGCCGTGGGAATTTCTGCCGCCCGAGCG
>MHFC01000114.1:27470-44781 GCA_001804025.1 Omnitrophica bacterium GWA2_52_8
CAGCACTATGCGGTGATGTCGATTTTTTCGCCTTTTTTGATCGTCACAATCGCTTTCTTCCAATCCGCGGTTTTTCCGGGCTGATACCGCACCCTCTTCCATTTCCCGCCGACCACAAGCGTGTTTACGTTTGTGACGTGTACGTTAAACAGTTTCTCGACGGCCGCTTTGATCATGTTTTTATTGGCATCAGGGTGTACCCGAAAAACGTATTTTCCAAGTTTTTCGGTTCCCGCGGTGCCTTTTTCCGTAATCAAGGGCTCTCTTAAAACTTCCGCAATGTCCAGTCTCATGATTCAGCATCCTGCGCGCTTTTTTCTGCCGGCACTTTTTTTGAATGCCCCAGCAGACGCGCTTCAAGCACCGGCAGCGCATCCTGTTCGATAATCAGTTTTTCACGCTGCAAAACGTCGCGGGCATTGACGTCTCTTGCCTCACAAACATGCACGCGATGCGTCAGGTTGCGGGACGCCCGTTTTAAATTTTCATCAAACGCTTTGACCACACACAGCGACCGCTTGCCGTCCAGCGGAAGCCTTTTAACGACCTGCGACCATTCCCGCGTCTTAGGCTGATCCAGCTTTACATCTTCGAGAACCACGACACTTTTGCTCTGGCCGCGCAGGCTCAGCGCGCTGATCAGCGCTTGCTTGCGCATCGTTGTCGGAAGCGCTACATAGTAAGACCGTGGATGCGGGCCAAAAACCGTACCGCCGCCTTTCCATATCGGAGAGCGGATCGATCCGTGGCGCGCCCGCCCCGTACCCTTTTGCTTCCAAGGTTTTTTCCCGCCGCCGCGCACTTCTTTGCGCGTCTTGGTGCTTGCGGTCCCGTGTCGCAGGTTGGCGGCATAGGCATTACGCACAAGCTCAAGCAGTCTTTTATTAACCCGTGCGGCGTAAATTTCAGGGTTCAGAACGATTTCTTTTTTCTTATGCCCGTTTTTTGAATAGACAATTGCTTTCATAACATCCGTTACCTTTAACTTGTTCAGAGAGTAAAATATCCTGCCGGCCGGTTCCTGTTTTGATTGCCCGGCCGTGTCTTTACGCCTTTTTTGAAGAAGAAGTCTGCGGCTTGTCTTCAGCTTCCGGATTTTTAGACTTCGGAGTTGCTTCAGCCCCTTCAACTTTCCATTTGCGGTTCCCGCTGCGTTTCAGCGCCTCCTTAATAATCAAGTAGCCGCCTTCAACCCCCGGAACCGCACCGCGTATCATAATCAAATTATTATCAGCATCAATTTTTAAAATTTCCAAGTTCTGCAGGGTCACGCGCTCGTTCCCCATCCGCCCCGGCATCCTGAGCCCCTTGATGGTCCGGGAAGGAAACGCCGACGCCCCGACAGATCCGGGTTCGCGCCCCATTTTCGTCCCATGACTCTTGGTCTGGGCGCCCTTAAAATGATGCCGCTTCACGACCCCCTGAAAACCTTTTCCGATCGAGGTTCCGGAAACATCGATATAATCCCCGGCTTCAAAACTGTCAACGCTCACCCGGAGCCCCGGCTTCAGCCCCTCAAGATCCGGCGTTCTGATTTCACGGACAAATCTCAAAGCAGGGCACGCGGCCTTCTTTAAATGACCCTGCTTGGCTTTCGTCATCCGGCTTTCCTTGATCGCATCAAAAGCCAGCTGGACCGCAGTGTATCCGTCTTTTTCTTTTGTCCTGACCGCACTGACGAAACAAGGCCCCGCTTTCAACACGGTCACAGCGACCTGCCGCCCGTCCGCATCAAAAATTTGAGTCATTCCCACTTTTTTTCCGAGTAAACCGATCATTTTGTTCTCTGCCCTGAAACTGAATTTAAAGTTTAATCTCAACATCCACGCCGGCCGGGAGATCCAGCTTCATCAGCGCATCAACCGTCCGCGAAGTGGGCTCCACAATATCCATGACGCGCTTATGCGTCCGGATTTCGAACTGATCACGTGCCTTTTTATCAATCGTCGGACCGCGCAACACCGTCGTTTTCCAAATTTGCGTCGGCAGCGGAATCGGCCCGATCACTTTTGCGCCCGTGCGCTTGGCCGTCCCCACGATCTCCTGAACCGACTGGTCCAAAATCCGGTGGTCGTACGCCCGCAATTTAATTCTGATTTTTTCAGATCCTGTCGTCATATCGCATCACTCTCTTTATTTTTTTGCGCCTGACTCTTCGCCGATGACTTTATCCGCGATTTGTTTGGGAACCTGCGCATAGCTGTTGGGTTCCATGGTATACGTCGCGCGCCCTTGAGACAGCGAGCGAACGGCTGTTGCGTATCCGAACATCTCCGCAAGCGGGACCAGCCCACGAATGACTTTTAAATGCCCCCGGTTGAACATCTCCTGGATGATGCACCGGCGGGAATTCAAATCCCCGATGACGTCCCCCATGTACTCTTCCGGCACAACCACTTCAACTGACATGACCGGTTCAAGCAGGATCCCGTTAGCCCGTCGAAAAGCATCTTTAAAACCCAAGATGCCGGCCATTTTAAATGCGATTTCCGAAGAGTCGACATCATGATAACTGCCGTCATAAACGGTCGCCCGCACATCCGTTATCGGATAGCCCGCCAGCACACCGTTCGAACAGGCTTCATAAACACCGTCTTCGATCGCGGGAATATATTCTCTCGGAATCACGCCGCCGACGACCTTGTTTTCAAACTCGATCCCCTTGCCCCGCTCAAGCGGCTCGACTTTCAAAAAGCAATGGCCGTACTGTCCGCGGCCGCCGGTCTGTTTGATAAATTTTCCTTCCGCTTCCGCGACGCCCGTGATGGTTTCTTTGTACGCCACCTGCGGCTTGCCGACGTTCACCTCGACACCGTACTCGCGTTTCATAATATCAACTTTGATTTCAAGGTGCAGCTCCCCCATACCTCCGATCAGCGTTTGCAGCGTGTCCAGATCCGTCCGCACGCAAAAGGTGGGATCTTCACCGACCAGGCGGCCTAAAGAATCTGACATTTTGTCCCGGTCAGCTTTTGTCTTTGGCTCGATCGCCATCCAAATCACGGGCTCCGGAATAAAGAGCGATTCCAGCACGACCGGCTTTGCTTCATCACAAAGGGAGTCACCGGTTTTAACGTCTTTCAAGCCGACAGCTGCCACAATGTTGCCCGCCCGGCCTTCACTGATTTCCTCCCGCTTATTAGCGTGCATCAAAAGCAGCCGGCCGATTCTTTCTGTTTTTCCTGAACGCGGATTGTAAATGTACGACCCGGCCTTCATCACGCCCGAATAAACCCGTATGAATGTCAGCGAACCGACAAACTTATCCGTTGCAATTTTAAACGCGAAACAGGTCAAGGGTTCGCTGTCCAGGGGCTTGCGCTCAACTTCGGTATCATTCTCGGGGTTGATGCCTTTAATCGGCGGCAAATCCATCGGCGCCGGTAAATAATCCACGACCGCATCCAGAAGCTGCTGCACCCCTTTGTTTTTTAACGAAGACCCGCAAATAACCGGCGTAATTTTGAGGTCGATCGTGGCCTTGCGAAGGGCCTTACGCAGCTCTTCAACTGTCGGCTCGTGGCCTTCAATAAATTTATGCATCAAATCATCATCGTGCTCGGCTGTTTTTTCGACCATATAATCCCGCATTTTTTTTGCTCTTTCTTTGTAGTCTGCCGGAATCTCGACGACATCAAATTTGGCCCCAAGCGAATCATCGTGAAACACGTAGGCCTTCATGTGTAAAAGATCGATAATGCCTTTCATGTGCTCTTCCATACCCAGCGGAATCTGAATGGGAACCGGGTGGGCCCCCAGCTGGTCGCGCATTTGCTGGATATTTTCATCAAACTTTGCGCCGGTACGGTCAATTTTATTGATAAACGCAATCCGCGGAACCTTATAGCGGTCGGCCTGCCGCCAGACTGTTTCCGATTGCGGCTCGACGCCCTCAACAGCGCCGAACACGGCAACGCATCCGTCCAATACGCGCAGGGAACGTTCCACCTCAATGGTAAAATCCACATGCCCCGGAGTGTCAATAATATTGATGCGGCAGTCGCGCCAAAAGCAGGTTGTCGCTGCGGAGGTAATCGTGATTCCGCGCTCCTGCTCCTGTTCCATCCAGTCCATTACCGCCGTGCCCTCATGCACTTCGCCGATTTTGTAAGTCCGGCCCGTGTAATAAAGGATGCGTTCGGTTGTCGTCGTTTTGCCCGCATCAATGTGAGCCGCAATGCCGATGTTACGGATCTTATCGATCGGATAATCTTTATTTACTGAATCCTGACTCATAACCTTCTCGGATAAACCTGTATTTTTACCAGCGGTAATGTGCAAAGGCCCTGTTGGACTCCGCCATCTTATGGGTGTCTTCGCGTTTCTTGTAAGAACTTCCGGTCTTGTTATATCCGTCCATGATCTCATCCGCAAGTTTCTGCATCATGGGTTTCCCCTTGCGCGACTTGGCATAGGTCCTCATCCAGCGCAACGCCAGCGTGCTGCTGCGTTCGGGACGGACACTTACCGGCACCTGATAGGTGGCGCCGCCGACCCGGCGGGATTTCGTTTCAAGCAAAGGGCGCACATTGTCCACGGATTGCTTAAAAACTTCAAGGGGATTTTTTCCCGTCTTTTTTTCGAGGATTTCCATCGCCCCGTAAACAATTCTTTCGGCCACTGATTTTTTCCCCATCATCATCACAATGTTGACAAGTTTTGCAACCAGCAGGTCGTTAAATTTCGGATCTGGTATCGCTTCTCTTTTTTTAGCTCGACGTCTTCTCATGATATTTCCTTGATCGAATTAGGCTGTCTTTGGAGTTTTTGCCCCGTACTTGGATCTTGATCGTTTCCTATTTGCAACACCCTGCGTATCCAATTTTCCGCGGACAATGTGATAACGGACGCCGGGAAGATCTTTAACGCGGCCGCCCCGCACCAGAACAATGGAGTGCTCCTGGAGATTGTGGCCCTCGCCGGGGATGTATGCCGTTATTTCCTCGCCGTTTGACAACCGCACGCGGGCAATTTTCCGTAGAGCAGAGTTTGGTTTTTTGGGCGTTTGCGTTCTCACGAGCAGGCACACACCGCGTTTGAACGGGGAATTTTCAAGAGACGGCGATTTCGTTTGATTCTTAAATTTTCTCCTGCCGCTACGGATAAGCTGATTGATCGTCGGTGCCATTATTCCTCCCCCTCAGAAGCCTTGGCTTTGGCCGCGTCTTTTTCGGAAACCGCATCCGGATCCGGAAGCAATGACCCGACTTCTTTTACCAGCTGGAAATTCTGATGTTCCGCAAATCCTGTACCCGCGGGAATCAAATGCCCCATGATCACATTTTCTTTTAGTCCGCGCAGATCATCACGCTTGCTGGCCGCTGCGGCTTCGGTCAGAACACGGGTTGTCTCCTGAAAGCTGGCGGCTGAAATAAAACTTTCCGTCGTCAGAGACGCCTTGGTAATCCCGAGCAATATGGGCGTCGCCTTGGCCGGTTCCTTTTTCTTCTTCATCATTTTTTGGTTTTCTTCCTGAAATCTCGTGCGGTCAACGTGAGACCCCACCAGAAATTCAGTATCTCCGGGTTCGTCAACTCTGACTTTTCGCAGCATTTGACGGACGATGACTTCCACATGCTTATCATTCAGCCGGACCCCCTGCAAGCGATAAACCTCCTGCACTTCATTGACGAGATATTCCTGCAGGCTTCTTTCTCCGGAAACTTTGAGAATGTCCTGAGGGACAACCGGGCCGTCGACCAATTGCTGGCCGGCAAGGATCTTGTCCCCTTTGTAAACGTTCAAATGCTTGCCGTGCGGAATAAGATATTCTTTCTCCATGCCCGTCGTGCTCTTCACGATAATTTTCCGCTGCCCTTTGACCACATCACCGATTTCGACGATACCGTCAATTTCGGAAATCACGGCAGGATTTTTGGGTTTACGGGCCTCAAAAAGCTCAGCCACGCGCGGAAGACCGCCGGTGATATCGCGCGTTTTTGCAATTTTTCGCGGCGTCTTGGCAAGCAGCGTCCCGCTTGTAATCTCCTGTCCTTCCTTGACCACGATGTGAGCGCCGACCGGAATCGGATAAAACGCGAGAATTTCATCGTTTTTCCCGGTAATGAGGAGCTGCGGATGCAAATCCTCGCGGTGATCGATGATCACACGTTCGGTCATCCCTGTCGTGGCGTCCATTTCTTCGTTCATACTCACGCCGGACTTCACATCCTCATAGCGCACCTTGCCGGATATTTCCGTCAGAATCGGAACCGTATAGGGGTCCCAGCGCACGAAAATATCGTCCTTCTGGACCGTGCCGCCTTCTTGGTTGCTGATAATCGCACCGGAAGGGATGGTATATCTTTCCAATTCACGGCCCGTGGCATCATGCAGCGTAATTTGTCCGTTGCGGTTGAGCACAATAATTTCGTTGTTTTTGGTAACAACGGTCTTCAAATTATGATATTGAATCTTGCCGCTATTTTTTGCCCGGAAATAGGACTGTTCGATAACGCGCGAAGCGGTTCCTCCGATATGAAACGTCCGCATGGTCAGCTGCGTTCCCGGCTCGCCGATCGACTGCGCCGCGATAACGCCTACGGCCGTTCCGGTTTCCACAACCCTTCCTGTGGATAAATCCTGCCCATAACAAAGCTGGCAAATCCCACGGGATGACTCACACGTCAGGACCGAACGAACGCGGATTTTTTCGATACCCACATCTTCAAGTTTTTTCGCCGTATCTCCGCTGATGATTTCACCGGATTGGATGATTTTGGTGTCGGTCACAACATCCACGATGTTATCAAGTGCCACGCGGCCGTAAATACGATCGCTGAGAGGCACAATCACTTCCTCTCCCTCATAAACAGGCTCGATAAAAATCCCGTTCAAAGTCTCGCAATCCGGTTCGGTCACAATGACATCCTGGGCAACGTCCACCAACCGGCGCGTCAAATAACCCGAATCTGCGGTTTTCAAGGCCGTGTCCGCCAACCCTTTGCGCGCTCCGTGAGTCGAAATGAAATACTCAAGCACCGTCAAACCTTCACGGAAGTTCGCCGTAATCGGGCTTTCGATAATTTCGCCCGAGGGCTTGGCCATCAGACCGCGCATACCCGCCAATTGCCGGATCTGCTGCTTGGATCCGCGGGCGCCCGAATCGGCCATCATAAACACAGGATTGAACACCTCAAACGCCTCGAACATGGAATCCGATACACGGTCCGTGATATGCGTCCAAATATCGATCACTTTGTTGTAGCGCTCCCCTTCCGTAATCAACCCGTTTTTATACTGATTTTCGATGCCCGCAACTTCTTTGCGCGCCTCCGCCAGAAGTTTTTCTTTGGCAATCGGTATTTGAATATCATCAATCCCGATGGAAACACCGGCCCGCGTGGCCTCTTCAAATCCGAGTTTCTTTAAACGGTCCAACAGCTGGATGACCTCGGCATGGCCGAAAAGCTGATAACATTCGGCCGTGATTTTTGACAGCTTGCTCTTGTTGATATTCTCATTCACAAACCGATAGCCCTTGGGCAGAACTTCGTTGAAAAGGATCCTGCCCATCGTCGTTTCGACGATCTCGCCGCTGTCGAGCCTCAGCTTGCATTTTGCGTGAAGATGCATTTCGTTGTCTTGATAAGCCAGAATCGCTTCGTGCCGGCTGCTGAAACAAACACCTTCGCCTTTGACCCTTTCCCGCATCTTGGTCAAATAGTAGATGCCCAGCACGATGTCCTGCGTCGGCGTTGCGATCGGCTGGCCGCTGGCAGGTGAGAAAATATTATTGGAAGACAGCATGGTGATACGCGCTTCCATTTGTGCTTCCATCGAAAGCGGAATATGAACCGCCATTTGGTCGCCGTCAAAGTCGGCATTAAACGCCGTGCAAACCAGCGGATGGATACGAATGGCTTTCCCCTCAATCAGCACCGGCTCAAATGCCTGAATACCGAGACGATGCAGCGTGGGCGCGCGATTTAACAATACGGGGTGCTCTTGAATCACTTCTTCGAGAATGTCCCAAACTTCGGGCTTCACCCTTTCGACCATTTTCTTGGCTGAACGGATCGTGTGAACATGGCCGCGTTCCTTGAGTTTCCGGATAATAAACGGCTCAAAAAGTTCCAACGCCATTTTTTTAGGAAGCCCGCATTGATGCAGTTTTAATTCGGGTCCGATAACGATAACCGACCGGCCGGAATAATCAACGCGCTTTCCGAGCAGGTTCTGGCGGAAACGTCCTTGCTTGCCTTTCAACATATCACTGAGAGATTTGAGAGGACGGTTTCCCGCGCCGAGCACGGGACGGCCATGACGGCCGTTATCAAAAAGGGCATCGACCGCCTCCTGAAGCATGCGCTTTTCGTTCCGGATAATGACATCCGGCGCTTTGAGCTCAAGCAGTTTTTTCAGGCGGTTGTTACGGTTAATCACACGGCGGTATAAATCGTTCAGATCGCTTGTCGCAAACCGGCCGCCATCCAAGGCAACCAGAGGACGCAAATCAGGCGGAATCACCGGCACCGCGTCCATAATCATCCATGCCGGGTCGTTGCCGGAATTTTGGAAAGCATCGACAATTTTTAAAATTTTGATGGCGCGCGCCCGGGCCTGTTTTGATTTGGACGTGCGGACCTGGCGCTGGTACTTCTGGACCATTTTCTCAAGCTCAAGCTCCTTGAGGAGCGTGCGGATGGCATCGGCACCCATACCGGCGGAAAAACTGTCTTCGCCGTATTGCTCAACGGCCTTCATATTTTCTTCTTCCGTCAGCAGCTGGCGCTTCTTGAGGGGCGTTTCTTTGGGATCCATGACAATGTATTCTTCGTAATACAAAACTTTTTCAAGCGCACGGGCACTGAGGTCCAGAAGATTCCCGATGCGCGACGGCATGGTCTTGAAAAACCAAATATGAGAGACGGGCGTCACAAGTTCGATATGGCCCATGCGTTCCCGGCGCACTTTGGCCTGAGTTACTTCCACGCCGCAGCGGTCGCAAACAATGCCTTTATGCTTGATGCGCTTATACTTGCCGCAGGCGCATTCCCAATCGCGCGTAGGGCCGAAGATGCGTTCGCAGAAAAGCCCGTCTTTTTCGGGTTTCAGGGTCCGGTAATTAATCGTTTCCGGTTTTTTAACTTCCCCGTGCGACCATTCGCGGATCCGGTCAGGAGAAGCGATACTTATCGAAACTGAATCGAAGGTATTGATGCTATAGTTCATACTTCTAGTTTCTCCTTAGCCGTTTTATCCGCCTCTTTCGCCGAACTTGATTTTGCTTCAGCGCCGGCCAAAAGGTCGCGGGCGGATTGATTTCTTTCGGGTTTGATGTCCAAACCGAGCGCCTGTAATTCCTTTACCAGCACGTTAAACGATTCCGGCGTCCCGGCATGCAGCGCGGGCTCGCCCTTAACAATAGCTTCATATACGCGCGTACGGCCGACGACGTCGTCACTTTTTACCGTCAGGAGTTCCTGCAGCGTAAATGCGGCGCCGTAGGCTTCAAGCGCCCACACTTCCATCTCTCCGAACCGTTGACCGCCGAATTGCGCCTTGCCGCCGAGCGGCTGCTGTGTCACCAGCGAGTAAGGTCCGATGGCCCGGGCATGGATTTTGTCATCCGCCATGTGTGCGAGCTTCATCATATAGATGTAACCTACGGTCACGCGCTCTTGAAATGAATCCCCTGTTTTTCCGTCATAGAGGACCGTTTTTCCGTCTAAAGGCAGTTTGGCTTGCTTTAACATCTCTTTTATTTCATCTTCAGTGGCGCCGCTAAACACCGGCGTCATAATTTTCATTCCCAGTACCTTTGCCGCCCATCCGAGATGCGTCTCGAGAATCTGCCCGACGTTCATACGCGAAGGCACACCCAGCGGATTTAAAATAATCTCCACAGGTGTTCCGTCCGGCATATAGGGCATGTCTTCTTCGGGAAGGATCTTGGCGATGACGCCCTTGTTACCGTGGCGCCCGGCCATCTTGTCTCCCACAGAAATTTTTCTTTTCGAGCAGACATAGACCACAACTTTCTTGATCACACCGGGAGGAAGCTCATCGCCCTTCTTGATCCGGTCGATTTCGCGCGTCCGCTCGCCGATCAGCTCGTCGATTTCGTCGCCCCATACGCGTGCAATTTTCTTGACGCTCTCCTCAAGGTCCGGTTCATCGTCAAAACGGATGGATTCCCAGTCACAGGACTCCAATTTTTTCATGTCGCCTTTTTCCACGACACGGCCGGACTTGATCAGCACTTCACCCAGAATATCATCCACCAAGTCTTCGGAAAGGCGCTTGCCGATGATCATAGAAGAAATTTTATTGAGCCGCTCCTTCTTGAGCGTATCAATGCGTTCCTGGTAGGATTCTTTAATTTCTTCAATTTCCTTGTTTTCAATGCGACGCTCTTCCCTCGATTTCGCTTTGGATTCCTTGCGGGCGAACACCTTGACGTCGACGACAATCCCTTCAACACCCGGAGGAACGGTCAAGGACGCGTCCCGGACATCCCCCGCCTTTTCGCCGAAAATAGCCCGCAAAAGTTTTTCTTCGGGCGACAATTCGGTTTCGGATTTCGGCGTGATTTTGCCGGCCAAAATATCTCCCGGCTGAACCTCGGCCCCGACACGGACAACCCCTTCTTCGTCCAGGTCCTTTAAGGCCTCTTCGCTTACATTCGGAATATCGCGCGTAATTTCTTCGTTCCCGAGTTTTGTATCGCGGGCTTCGATTTCAAATTCTTCAATGTGCAGGGAGGTAAACACGTCTTCCTTGCAAAGTCTTTCGTTGATGATAATTGCGTCCTCAAAGTTGTAGCCGCGCCAGGGCATAAACGCCACCAAAACATTGTGGCCGAGCGCCAGCTCTCCCTTGTCCGTCGCGGTTCCGTCTGCAATGATTTCGCCGCGCTTCACTTTGTCGCCGGGTTTTACGAGCGGCACCTGATTGATGCACGTTCCGGCGTTAGAACGCTCAAACTTCTTAAGCCGGTAAACAAAATCATCAATGACTATTTCATTCGAGCTGACAGCCTTGACCGTTCCGCGGGCCTTGGCAGAAATCGTCGCGCCGGAGTCCTGCGCCACTTGAGATTCCATCCCGGTTCCCACAAACGGAGAATCGGTGATCATCAAAGGCACGGCCTGACGCTGCATGTTTGAACCCATCAGCGCCCGGTTTGCGTCATCATGCTCAAGGAATGGGATCAAAGACGCGGCCACACTCACCAATTGGCGCGGTGAGACGTCCATATAATCGATCTCCTCGGGTTTCTTTTTAGGAAAGTCACCTCGCGAACGGCATGACACAACATCGTCCAAAAACTTTCCTTTTGCATCGACCCGGGCATTGGCCTGGGCAATGACATACCTGTCTTCGATGTCGGCCGTCAAATATTCAATCTTGTCGGAGACCCTCCCCTTTTCAACTTTCCGGTAGGGGCTTTCGAGAAATCCGATATCATTCACGCGCGCAAATGTGCTCAGCGACGCAATCAGTCCGATATTCGGGCCTTCCGGAGTTTCAATCGGACAAATGCGCCCGTAATGCGACGGGTGCACGTCACGGACTTCAAAACCGGCGCGTTCGCGCGAAAGACCGCCCGGCCCCAACGCCGAGAGACGGCGCTTATGCGTCAACTCCGCCAGAGGATTGGTTTGGTCCATAAATTGCGACAATTGACTGCGGCCGAAGAAATCTTTAATCGCGGCGGAAATAAGCTTGGGGTTGATCAAATTGTGGGGCATTGCGGCATCAAGATCGTAAATCGACATTCTTTCCAGACAGGAACGCTTCATGCGCGCCATGCCGACCCGGAACTGATTTTGCAGCAGCTCGCCGACCGAACGGACGCGGCGGTTTCCCAAATGGTCGATATCGTCCACTTTAATCTCGCCGGATTTTAACTTCAGCAGCATCGAAATAACTTTGATCACGTCTTCCTTACGCAGGGTCGTTTGGCGCGGACTTTCTTCCAGACCAAGCTTCCGGTTCAGCATGAACCGGCCGACCACTCCAAGGTCATACCGCTGCGCATCAAAAAACAGTTTATTAATCAGGTCCTTGGCGCTTGCTTCCGTCGGGGGATCCCCGGGACGAATCCTGCGGTAAATCGCAATCTGGGCGTCCTGGGAATTCCGGTACGGGTCCTTTTCCAGCGTGTTGATGATGCTGATTTCATCCGCATCCAGTTTGATGACCGCAATATTTGAAATTTTGTTTGTCAGGATAACGCTCAGAATTTCTTTCGTGAGCTTCGTTCCGGCAACCGCGATCGGTTCTTTGGATTCCGGCTGGAGGACATCGTCGGCGAGAAAGAAGTCTTCGTATTTTTTTGCGGAAGCACGGTCCAAATTTTTAACTTTTTCAATCGGGTAGAGCTGGCTCAAAATGTCGTAGGTTGTGGAATACCCAAGCGCTCGCATGAGCGTTGTCGCGAGAATCTTTCTGCGGCGGTCAATGTAGGCGTAAAGCACGTCGGAAATATCGGATTCAAATTCAATCCAGGCGCCCCGGTAAGGAATGATCCGGACACTGTAAATTTTCTTTCCGCTTGCATGCAGGGACTCTTCCAGCGAAACGCCGGGAGAACGGTGCAGCTGACTCACAACAACACGCTCTGCTCCGTTGACAATAAAGGTCCCGGTCTCGGTCATAAGAGGAAGCTCGCCGATATAAACTTCCTGTTCCTTGGCAATCCCTTTACGGACCAAACGCAGCTTGACCTTCAGCGGCGCAGCATAAGTCATCCCCCGCTTATGGCATTCGGCGATCGAATATTTCGGCTTCCCAAGACTGTACCCGACATATTCCAGCTTGCAGGTCCCATCAAAACTTTCAATGGGAAAGCAGTCCTGAAACGCGGCTTCAAGCCCCTGAGATTTGCGCTGGCGCTTGGCACGCTCAGTTTGCAAAAACTCTTGATAAGACCGGACCTGAATCTCGACGAGATTAGGCAGGCTCATCGTATCATGGATTTTTGTGAAGTTTTTTCTTTCAGGTACTATTGCCATATGGAGTCAGCCCCCGGTATCTGGATTACTTTCAACAACCGTTAGTTGCTTTGACACTTACTTGGGTTTCCCGGCCGCCATCAAGCGGCCGGACAACCCTTTCATCTTCAGTTCGTCCAAACTGAAGACGGCAAAAACTATTTCAGCTCGACTTTTGCGCCGGCGCCTTCAAGCGCCTTCTTGATCTTTTCGGCTTCTTCCTTGGAAGCCCCTTCCTTGACCGTCTTCGGCGCGCCATCCACCAAATCCTTCGCTTCCTTGAGGCCCAGGTTGGTAAGAGCACGAAGCTCTTTAATGACCTGAATTTTCTTGTCGCCTGAACTTGTGAGCACAACGTTGAAAGAATCTTTCTCTTCCACCGCTGCCGCACCGGCTCCCGCCGCACCGCCGCCCCCCATTCCCGGAGCCGCGACTGCTACGGCTGCCGCGCTCACGCCAAAACGCTCTTCGAGAGCCTTGACGAGATCCGCGAGCTCAAGAACCGAAAGCTCTTCGATCGTTTTAAGAATTGCTTGAAGCTTTGCGGAAACCTTCTTGCCTTCCGCAGCTTCGGCTACCACTGCTTGTTCGCTTGTCATTGTATTTGCCTCCTGATTAATTAATTTAAAATTTTAATTTCCGACCGGCCCGGCACCAAACCTAAGACCGCCCGGCCAATGAACCATCAATCAGCTTTATGATGCCGGTTGAACGTTCGCTTCTTTTTGTTTCTTCACTTCATTTAACGCAACAACAAAGCCCCTCATCACCTGGCTCAACGTCATCACCAGTCCCGAGATCGGGGATTTTACCCGCACCACGAGATGCGTCAGCAACTCATGACGCGAAGGAAGCGCCGAAAGGCTTTTAACATGCTCGCTCCCGAAAACCTTTCCTTCGAAAATCATGCCGGCCGGTTTTAATTTGTCATTTCCTTTGGCAAATTGGACAATCGCCTTGCTGGTCTCCTGAGGATCTTTGTCCCCGAACGTAAATAATGTCTGCCCTTTGAGGAATTTTTCAGCACCGGCCAGCTTTTGGCCGTCAAATATTTTTTTCGCAAGGGAATGCTTGACCAACAGCGTTCTTTTGGCGACTTTGCCGACGCTTTGTCTGAAATTCGACAAATCCGCAACGGTCAAACCTTCGAAGGCGGAAATAAAAGCGTACGGATTTTTCTCAAACTCTTTTTGAACTTCCTTCAGTATGTATTCTTTAATGACAGACGGCATAACAAATCCTAAATGGCACCGGCCGCAAGAGAAAACCCCGGCCCCTGCGACGGCGCTAACGTGATAGATTTTAAATAATCCCCCTTGGAACCGACCGGCTTTGCTTCGCGCACGGCCTGAATGATGCTTTTAGAATTCTCAATCAGCGCCTCGGCGGAAAATGAAATTTTTCCGCAGATCGCATGCAAACCGCCGGTTTTATCGCTCTTAAACTCAATGCGGCCGGCCTTGAGTTCCTTTACCGCTTTCCCGACCTGCGGCGTCACCGTGCCGGTTTTAGGCGACGGCATCAAGTTCCTGGGACCGAGCACTTTCCCCAGCTTGCTGATCTCGCGCATCATGTCCGGATGCGCCACCACAACATCAAAATCAAGCCAGCCTTCTGAAATTTTCTTAATTAATTCTTCGGCGCCGACAACATCGGCCCCGGCACTTTTCGCATCCTGCGCGGCTTCCCCTTTAGCAAAACAAATCACCCGCACCGATTTTCCGCTACCGTGCGGCAAGCCGACCGTACCGCGGACCGTTTCATTTCCGGAGGCGGTATTAATACCGAGCTGAAAATTCAAAGAGAGCGTTTCGTCGTATTTTTTATCCGCGATCCCCTTAATGGATTTGACCGCTTCATCAAGGGAGTATTTTTTCCCCGCAACTTTTAACTGGCCTCTTTTTTGATAGCGCTTACTGCGTCGTTTCATGATACCCGTCCCCGTTATTTCTTCTCGACGACTTCAATGCCCATGCTGCGCGCGGTTCCTTCAACAATGCGCATGGCGCTTTCGATTTTCGTGGTGTTGAGATCCACCATTTTCGTTTTCGCGATTTCGCGCACATCATCCCGCGTCACTTTTGCAATAATGTTCCGACCCGGTTCCGGAGAAGCCTTTGCCAATCCGGCTGCCTTTTTCAAAGCCACCGCCACCGGAGGCGACTTTAAAATGAAGGTAAAGGACCGGTCCTTAAAAACAGAAATAACAACCGGAAGAATCGTGCCCTGTCTGTCCTTGGTGCGTTCATTAAACTGCTTGCAAAAATCCATGATGTTAACGCCGTGCTGCCCGAGCGCCGGACCGATCGGAGGCGCCGGATTCGCCTGCCCGCCGGGAACTTGTAACTTGATTTTTGTCTTCAGCTCTTTTGCCATATCAAATCTTCTCGACCTGCCAGTATTCCAGTTCCACCGGCGTCTGACGCCCAAAAATGGTGACCATGACCTTCAATTTGCCGCGGTTCGGATTGACTTCCTCAATCGTGCCGTTGAAGTTCGCAAACGACCCTTCTTTCACCCGCACGTTCTCGCCGGACGCAAATTCCACTTTAGGCTTCGGCTTCGAGGTTTTCTCTTCTTGCTGCTGAACGATTTTATTCACATCGTCTTCGGTCAGCGGTATCGGATTTTTACCGGAACCGACAAAGCCGGATATGCCCGGCGTATTTTTCACCAGGTACCAGCTGTCATCCGTCAATTCCATTTGCACCAGGATGTATCCGGGAAAAAATTTTCTCTCCGAGATGCGCTTCTTGCCGGACCGGACTTCGCTCACTTTTTCCGTCGGAATCAGCACCTGCTGGATCAAATGCTTGAGTCCGGCTGTCTCCGCCCGGCTTTCCAAACTTGCTTTGACGCGGGCTTCAACGCCGGTTTGTGTGTGCAAAACGTACCATCTGGCTTCAGTTGTTGTCATAGCTAACCAAGCAGAAAACGGACAATGATCGAGACTGCAAAATCACAAATGCCGATAAACAGGGCCGTGATAAAAGTGGAAAGAATAACGACAAGCGTGGCTTGCCACACTTCACTGCGGCTCGGCCACGTGACCTTATTCAATTCCTGCTTTGTTTCTCCGAGAAAACCACCCGTTTTAGCAACCATCCGTTAAATCTTAACCTTCCTTAATTAAGTAGCGTTGTTTGAATAAGTGTTAAAAAATAAGTACAGGCCTGGCAGGATTCGAACCTGCAACATGCGGTTTTGGAGACCGCCGCTCTAGCCAGTTCGAGCTACAGGCCTCCGCCAACCATCCTGATGTCCGATAAAATGGTTTTGCAATTTCGTCCGCTTAAGTTACATCAGGTGCCGTATAAGAAAAAGCACCCCGCGACTGTGAGACTTCTTACGGCGAACATAAACGCCTCACAATCTGATAGGTTCGCCTTTTAGAAAACTATCCCTTACGAGATCCGTTTTTTTGAATTAGGTAAACCGGGCGAGAAGGCCTATTCGATAATCTCGCTGACAACGCCAGCGCCCACAGTTTTACCACCCTCACGAATGGCAAAACGCAATTCCTTTTCCATCGCGATCGGAGAAATCAGCTCAACCTCAATCCCGATATTGTCACCGGGCATCACCATTTCAGTCCCTTTCGGAAGCTGAACCACGCCGGTCACATCGGTCGTACGAAAATAAAATTGCGGCCGGTAGCCATTAAAAAAGGCGGTATGACGACCGCCCTCTTCCTTGCTCAACACGTAAATTTGTCCTTTGAATTTCTTATGCGGAGTTACCGTTCCGGGTTGCGAGATAACCATGCCGCGCTCAAGCTGCTCTTTTTCAACACCGCGCAGCAAAAGCCCTACGTTGTCACCCGCGCGCGCATCATCAAGAAGCTTGCGGAACATTTCAATTCCCGTCACCGTACTTTTTAATGATTTTTGACTGAATCCGATAATTTCAACTTCCGTACCCACTTTGATTTGTCCGCGTTCCACACGGCCGGTGCCGACGGTACCACGGCCGGAAATCGAAAACACGTCTTCAATCGGCATCAAGAAGGGTTTATCGATATCACGCTTGGGTTCGGGAATATAGCTGTCCAAGGCCGCCAGAAGGTCCATGATGCATTTGCTGGCCTTCTCATCTTTGGGTTTTTCAACTGCCGGAAGGCTAGCACCGCGAATCACGGGAATATCATCTCCGGGGAATTCATATTTTTTTAACAAATCGCGGACTTCCAATTCAACAAGATCAAGAAGTTCCGGATCATCAACGAGGTCACATTTATTAAGGAAAACAACGATGGCAGGAACCCCGACTTGACGCGCGAGAAGAATATGTTCGCGCGTTTGCGGCATCGGGCCGTCCACGGCCGATACAACCAGAATGGCTCCGTCCATCTGCGCCGCTCCGGTAATCAT
>MHFC01000115.1:0-1911 GCA_001804025.1 Omnitrophica bacterium GWA2_52_8
AATATTTTGGCTGAGCTCGACGGGGAGTCCTTCGACCTGGGGCTTACCGGCTTCAATGAACGGGAGATCGAGGACATCCGCGCAAGTTTGGAACAAGTTACGGAAGCGTCGGAAGAAGGAGATGAGAGTTGCGAAGCACCTGCCATCACTCAGGTCGGTGACCTGATTTGCCTCGGCGAACATCGCTTGTTGTGTGGCGATTGTACAGATCCGAAATCACTTGAGCGGCTTTTTGGAGGAGGTGGGAGTAAAGCGGCGCTTGTCTTCACTGATCCGCCTTACGGTGTTTCTTACGAAGCTGAAGGGTTTGATTCCATTGAAAATGACGACAAGCGCGGCACCGAACTCACCTATTTTCTGGAAGCGGCGTTCAAGAACGCGGTGCGAGCGGCCACGGACAACGCCGCTTTTTACATCTGGCACGCCCATTCAACGGTGATTGAATTCCTAACTGCGATGAAGAGCGCTGGGCTCGAGTGCCGGCAGCAGATTATCTGGGTGAAAGAGAACCATGTCCTCGGCTGGGGCGATTATCACTGGCAGCACGAGCCGTGCTTATATGCCTCGAAGGCTGGTGAGCAAATGCAGTTCTTCGGTGGACGGAAGCAGAACACCGTCTGGCGGGTAGGACCGGTGGCGATAAACGGGGTGGCGCCGCTGTCCATCCGTGAAAGCGTCGTGCTCAAAGCTCCGGATGGCCATGAAGTCCTTTTTACCAGCCATATTCCGAAGAAAGTACGGGAGAAGATAGTCGAACTTAAGCCAGGGCTCGCGATGGCACTTCATTTCAGCCAGTCCCCCGGCACGGTTTGGGAAGCAGCGCGGGAAAAAGACGTCGTCCATCCCACTCAGAAGCCCATCGCTCTGGCTGAGATCGCCCTCATCAACAGTTCGCAACCCGGCGACATCGTCTTCGATCCGTTCCTCGGCTCCGGCTGTACGCTCCTTGCCGCCGAAAAGCGCAAGCGCGTTTGCTACGGTATTGAGCTTGATCCGCATTATTGCGACGCCATCGTCGCCCGTTGGGAAGCGCTTTCCGGCAAGACTGCCATTCGCATTCCCGCTTCAACCCCTTCATTTTAGGATTTGATTATGAAAGACGACACGAATAAAACCAAGAACTTAGCTGATCCAAAGTCGGGTTTAAAATCCCATTCTCGCCCCAAGCGAAAACGCGGGCAGCATCTTTCCACGAGCGAGCGCGAGGAACTCCTCCTCAAATTCGAAGAACTCTACCTTCAAGAAATCAACCTCAACAAAATCGCCGAAGCACTGACCATCGACCACAAGACCGCCCGTGCCTATAAGCAAATGGTGATCGACCGGTGGAGCAAGAAGAAGAGCCGCGCGGAGCTGGAAATTCTGCGCAATCGCTTGATCGACAAGGCGACCCTGGTCGAGAAGAAGGCCTTTCGGATCAACAACCAATCGAGCGTTGCGCCCGCCGTGCGCACCCACGCCTTGAAGGTCGTGTTAAACGCCCAGGAGCGCATCTCCCGCTTGTGCGCGCTGGACGTGACCCCAATTCGAATCGAAGAGAGCGGCGAGAACCCGTATCCAGTCGAAAAACTTCCCCACGAACTCCTTGAGAAACTCGACGACGTCTTCACCACCTGCAATCGCGGGCCTAAAGGCGCCCACGAGGACGAGGAAGACAATGGCCAATGAAAGGATCAGCGCGATATCTCGAGATCCTCCGTAACCCGGCACTGCGCCGTGGCGCTGCCCTCGGGTCCCGCGTCTTTTTTGCCGATTATTATTTCAACCTCTCCACGCCGCCGCATATCAAGCGCTGGCTCACCGATCACGCCCGCTACCAGCTCATTGAAGGCCCCCGAAACCACGGCAAGACCTATTGCCGATCCATTATCGTGCCGCTTCACGATATCTGCTTCAATCGCAACAGCCGCA
>MHFC01000115.1:2025-2126 GCA_001804025.1 Omnitrophica bacterium GWA2_52_8
AAAAGTCGTGGACCGACCACGCCATCTACGTCGATCGGCCCAACCTGATGGAAAAGGATCCGACGATTGAAGCGGTCGGCATCGGCGGCGCCATCACCGGC
>MHFC01000115.1:2145-3713 GCA_001804025.1 Omnitrophica bacterium GWA2_52_8
TGATTGATGATCCCACCGACGACAAGAACGTCAACAATGCCCGCATTCGTAAGGAGATGGTCGACTGGCTCTTCGGGACGGTATTCGAGCTATTGGATCCCGACGGACATATCGACGTCATCCTCACCCGCAAGCACTATCAGGATCTCGCCTACACGCTGAGGCAGAAACCCTCTTTCTTCGTCCTTCATGACAAGGCGATTCAGCGCTATCCGGAGCATTTTGAAATCATTCACAAGATGGTGAACGGCCAGCTCATGCCGGTTGGCGTCCATATCGAAGGCGATCCCGGCGACGTGCTGTGGAAAGAGCGCTGGCCCATGGAAAAACTTCTCCTCAAACGTCATGCGATGGGGACGGTGCTCTTTGACCGCGAAAATCAAAATATCATCCGCTCCGAGGAAAGTAGTCTGTTTCCGATGGAACACCTTGAAGCGGCCAAGGAGCGCGGCAAACACCTGGGCTGGATCGACCAGGAGACCGCCAAGTCGATGGGCTACATTCTTTTCCAAGCCTGGGATCCCGCCTTCCTCGATGATCCGCGCAAGGCGGAGCACACGGATAGCGATTACACGGTCGGGATAACCGTGGGCTATAAGCCGGAGACCGGCGAGCGGATGCTTTGCAAAGGCCTACGGTTCCGGGGTAAATCGCCTTACAAAGCGGTTGAGATCATCAAGCAGGAAGCGGCGATATACTCCGAGCGGGTGGCGGTCGCGGTGGAGAACAACTCCATGGGAAAATTCCACGAGCTTGAGATCAGGAAAAGCTCGGACCTGCCGCTCTCAAAACACACGACGGATTCCAGGAAAGGCGATGTCTCCATCGGCATTCCCGCCATGTCGGCGCTTTTTGAAAACGGCAAATGGACCCTTCCGTACGGCACTCCGGAAGCGCGGGAATTTGTCGACATCCTTACGGCGGAACTGCACGGCCTCGGCGACGAGGCCCATGATGACACAGTGCTGGCCCTATGGATCGCCGAGTGCGCCATTCGAAAATGGCAGCGGCGGATTCGCACGGTGTCGAGCACCGGCAGGCCGATTATCAAGAGACCGGCTTCTTTGCGCAGGTCATAAGCACCGCAACCCCGCGCTTCTTTATAGAAATCGGAAGGGCTAACGCGATCTCTTATAGCAAGAGCCAAAGGAGACGCCGTGCCCCGGCCAAGACCTCAAAACAACGTTCATGTTCGCTTGATCAATGTCGCTCCGGTCCTTCAACGGGCTGCCAATGACCGCGATCGGTCCCGCCAATTGGATCTCGGATCGGACACATCCTCCGAGATCATCAGTGCGCCCTTCGATTGCAAAGAACTCATGCGCGTTGTCGAAGAATCCGATGTGCTCTCCGCCTGTATCGGCGCTATGCGGGTGAATATCGGCGGCTTCGGCTACGATCTGAGCGCCGCTCGCGCTTGGGAACCCGGCAGTCCGGAAGCCGACGCCGCGGAGAAGGAGAAACGCCGAATCGAGCAATTCTTCCGCTTCATCAACCCCGAGATGCCGTTTGCCGAACTGCGGGCTCGAACTCGTTACGATCTGGAAGCGACCGGTAACGCCTATTGG
>MHFC01000115.1:3769-4561 GCA_001804025.1 Omnitrophica bacterium GWA2_52_8
AAACTCGGGCAAGAAACGGTACTTCAAGGAGTTCGGCGATCCGCGGGCATTAAACGGCGAGACCGGTAAATTCGATAAGACGCTATCGCCGGCGGACGGCGCTCATGCGGTCATTCATTTCAAGATCTACTCACCGCGCTCGCCCTATGGCATTCCCCGCTGGATCGGCGCCACCTACGAGGCGATCGGACGGGTCAAGGCTTCCAAGGTCAACTATCTCTATTTCGATAACAAAGCCGTGCCGCCCATGGCGATTCTCGTCTCGGGCGGCGCGCTGTCGGACGAATGTGTCGCCCGGATCGAAGAGCATTTCAAGAATTTGAAAGGCCTGGATTCCTACCATGCGATCCCGATCATCGAAGCGGCTTCGGCTGGCGATCCTGACGACCCAACTTCCAGAGGCAACGTCAAAATCGAATTAAAGTCCCTGAGCGAGGCCATGGAGAAGGAAGGCCTTTTCATGGAGTACCGGGACAAGGCCAAGGCCGATGTCCGCGGCACTTTCCGCATTCCGCCGATCTTTCTCGGCCTTGCCGACGACTATACCCGAGCCACCGCAGAGGCGAGCCAAGCGGTCGGAGAGGAGCAGGTTTTTCAGCCGGAGCGCAACCTCGAAGACTTCATCATCAACCAACAACTCTTTCCCTACATGGGCTTCAAATACTGGCAGTTCAAGACTCGCGGCGCGAGTCTGTCGGATGACGAAGGCCTCACGCGATTGCTGACGGCCGCCAAGGAGAACGGCGCCATCACGCCCAACGAGACGCGCACGGTCATCGGTCCGCGCCTGGG
>MHFC01000115.1:4596-5073 GCA_001804025.1 Omnitrophica bacterium GWA2_52_8
AGTGAGGAGTGTCGCATTGCGATCGAGCGCGCTGCCATGGCGGAAGCCGTTTTCTATCTCAACGGACTTCTGTCTTACCTCGTACCGCGCGCCAAGGCGCCGACCCGCGCCCAAGTGTTCGCATTCTTGACGGGAAAGTATATCGGCGCATGGAACAAAGCCTACGAGGCCGCTATCGATGAGGCGATTAAAATATGGGACCATGGAGAGAGCACGCCCGTCTCTAATGCCGACATCCAGGAGATTATCGATGCCATCGACAACCGGATGGTCGGCGATCATTGGTTTACGTCGATCGAGCAGGATATCGAACGCGCCATCCTGCTCGATTACGCCCTTGGCAAAAAGTCGGCATCAAAAGGAAGAAAAGCGAGGGCCGTTAGTCGCGCAAAGAAAAAGGTCTCTGGTATCACGGTAAACTGGGAAGCGTTGATCGACGACAAAGCGGTCGAGTGGTTGAAAGACGACAATCTTTAT
>MHFC01000115.1:5193-6051 GCA_001804025.1 Omnitrophica bacterium GWA2_52_8
TCGGATCGCTTCGATCAATCGCTTTCCTATTGGCAAGGTTTATCGGCAACCGTGCTCACCCGCTCCTCGGTCATGGGAACGACGCAGGCGCTTATTGAGGCTGAGGCCAAGACCTATGAATTCCTCTCGGTGAATGACGAACGCACCAGCGAGATCTGCCGCCATCTCGATGGCAAGGTCTTCAAGGTTGATGTTGCGCGGGACATCCGCGATCGACTGCTCAATTCCAAGAGCCCGGAGGATGCGAAAGAGATTACACCGTGGCCGACGGGCGAATACCTGCAAGAGGCACTCAGCACTTCGAGCGCAAATGACCTCGCCGCTATGGGCATCGCCGTCCCGCCGCTGCACTTCCATTGTCGGTCGGAGATCGTTGTAGCAAAATTTTAGAATATCAGCACATTGCGAACGACACTCGGGTATGCCATAGGATCGTCATGGACAGAAAAAATCATTGGGAAGCAGTCTATACTAAAAAAAATCTCACGGAAGTCAGTTGGTATCAGGAAGAGCCTGCCGTATCGCTGGCACTCATTCAGAAAGCAGGGTTAAACAAGGATGCCCGCATCATTGATGTCGGTGGCGGCGCTTCGACACTGGTTGACCATCTCATCCGACTCGGTTTGGAAGACGTGACTGTGCTCGACCTTTCTGCTGTCGCCCTGAAAAAAGCCAAACAAAGATTGGGCGATCTAGCCCAAAAGGTGACCTGGCTGGAACAGGACGTTACAACCTATACACCTCACCAACCTTTCAATCTTTGGCATGACCGAGCCGTTTTTCATTTTCTTACCGAAGTCGATGACCGCAATCGCTATATTCAGGTGCTCAAACAGACGCTCATTCATCACAGATCGG